>JANYAF010000239.1 GCA_025355175.1 Deltaproteobacteria bacterium
TGCTTTTCTAAATATTCTCGTTCATCATTCTTCATGGGCGTATCCTGCTTTCTCCCCTCTTGCCAAGGGGGCTTTAAGTTAAACAACACTTATAGGATACGCCTTCTTTTTTCTCTGTCCACAACTTTGGGTTATATCTCGCGTTTGAACGCTACATGGGAAAGGATACAGGCGACGATCTGAGGTCGGTTTACATGCAAAGCGCAAAGGTCATTCCCATTAACAAAACTGACAAGGGATTGACAATGGGAAAAACGACCTAAGTGCTTGATTTATTGGTGGAGGCGGCGGGAATTGAACCCGCGTCCGAAAACCTTCCGCTGGAGCTTCTACGTGCGTAGCCTTCGTTTTAGAACCTTCACGCTGGATTGCTCCCTAAGGCCGGATCGCACCGCGCTATCCTGTAAGTATTCGCCGCCCTCCCCCAGGCAAAAAGTTTGGCTATCCTGTCTTAATGACGTCTAGCTCAGCCAACAGGAGAACTAAGTTCGACGTTAGCAGCTTAAGCTGCTAAAGCGTAATCGTAGTTTTCTGCGATTATATGTTTCCTACCTGTTTAACGAGGCCTGTAGGAACCTCGGCACGCTTCTACAACTTCAAATGTCCCCGTCGAAACCGTTACGCCCCCTTAGTCTTTATTTGGTTCTAATATAGACAGCTATTGTTCTTTTGTCAAAGAAAAGTACGATCGCGTCAGCAATATCCATCTTCTTCATGCTTTTTCTCTTCCACCAGCCGCATTTGCCTTCTCTCCCCTGCTTCCGTGTTGGGATGTCCATCATCATCCGTCTCCAGGATTAATGGCGGCAGTTGTATCGGTCGCTTATTAGCATCCAGCGCCATAACAGTCAGATAGGCGGAACCGGTTGACGTTTCTCTTCGGGAATCGGGTTTTCAGCCTACACGCGGACACCGACTTCTATATTGGGTTGTTAAATTTTGATCTGTTTGGATTTAAAATCCCGGGCTAATGTACGCCGTTCTTCACGGTCCTTGATATCCTCACGGCGGTCATATAATTTTTTACCCTTGCCGATACCGATTTCCACTTTGACCCTGCCGTCTTTAAAATAGAGTTTGAGCGGAACCAGCGCCAATCCCTTTTCCCGCGACTTGCCGTAGAGCTTTTTAATCTCCCGTTTATGCAGGAGAAGCTTGCGCGGTCTCAGCGGTTCGTGATTGGATCGATTGCCATGATCGTAATGACTGATGTGCATCTCGCGCAGGTAAACCTCATCATCCTTCACAACAGCATAGCTATCCTTGAGATTAGCCTTACCGGCGCGCAGCGCCTTAACCTCTGTTCCCGACAAAACCATGCCAGCTTCGTATGTATCGCCGATATCATAATTGATACGCGCCGTCTTGTTGGACGCGATCAGTTTTTGTGCTGTATTTTCTTTTGCCATGATTCAATTTTACCTTAAAAAATCAGGATTGCTATCTTTTTTATTTAAAAACATTTTTCGGCCAGGACGGCAAATAATCCGGCTTCACGTGGCTCATGGCCTTGAAAATATTATGCCGGATGTCAGGATTGTCGCGCTCCAGGTCGTTTAAAAGCTTTTTTACATAAATCCTTTTTGAATTTTCACTGGTCGGGCATTCATTTTTGACCGTTGGAAATTGCCGCTCGCGGCTGTATTTTTTAACCAGTTCCTCTCGCAGATAAGCCAACGGACGGATGATATGCAGCTTGCCGCCGAATATGCTCTGCTCAGGCATCATCGTGCTGATTTCCCGCCCGTAAAACATATTGATCAGCAGGGTTTCAATAATATCGTCACGATGATGGGCAAAAGCAATCTTGTTGCAGCCTTTTTCATCAGCAATTTCAAAAATTCTTTTGCGCCGCAGACGCGAACACAGAAAACAAGGGTTTTTCTTGTTGAAATCCGAATGTGCAATCACTCCGATATCGGTCTTTTCCATCTGATACGGGTATTGATGTTCCTGAAAGTATTTCTCCAACTCACGGTAGGCAATGAAATCCTGGTCAAAACCCATGTCGATATTCACGGCGATAAAAGAAAACTGCGGAACGAAAATCATCGGTGAATCGAGCAAATCCAGAAGCGCATAGCTGTCCGCGCCGCCGGAGACGCCGATCAGTACATGGTCTCCTTCTTCAATCATGGCATAATCCAGCACGGCTTTTTCCAGCCATTTTTTCAAATGGAGAAAGAGCTTGGTGTTTTTATCTTTTTTATCAACACTTATCTGCAAATGCTATCCACTCCCTTTCGCATAAACCCGGATTCTTTCTATCTGACTTGCAAAAAGTTATCAAGCTGGTTTGATAATCGCCTTGAAATCAAGCCGCCTCTCTGTTATAGGTTGGGGCAAAGCAAAAAGGAGGTTTTATATGCCAGAAATCATCAATATTCATGCCCGGGAAATACTGGATTCCCGTGGAAATCCTACCGTCGAAGCGGAAGTCACCACCATATCAGGATTTACAACGCGGGCAGCCGTGCCTTCAGGCGCTTCCACCGGCGAGCATGAAATGCTCGAATTACGTGACGGCAACAAGAAAAGATACAACGGAAAAGGCGTTGAAACTGCTGTTAAAAATATCCTCCACAAAATCGGACCGGAAATCATCGGTATGGATTGCCGCAGACAGCGCGATATCGACTTTGCCATGATCGAACTTGACGGAACCGCCAACAAAGGGAAACTCGGCGCCAATGCCATCCTGGCCGTATCCATGGCGTGCGCCAAAGCGGGTGCGGAAATTTCCGGCTTGCCGCTTTACCGTTACCTGGGTGGTGTTAATGCCAATGTTCTGCCAGTACCCATGTGCAACATTCTCAACGGTGGCCAGCATGCCGACAATAACGTGGATATTCAGGAATTCATGATCATGCCGGTCGGTGCCCCCAATTTCAAAGAAGGCATCCGCATGAGCGCAGAAGTTTTCCATTCGTTGAAATCCGTTCTCAAAGGCAAAGGTTACAACACGAGTGTGGGCGACGAAGGTGGCTTTGCTCCGAACCTGAAATCCAACGAAGAAGCTCTGGTGTGCATTATGACGGCCATCGAAAAAGCCAACTACAAAGCCGGCAAGGACATCATGATTGCTCTGGATTCCGCAGCCAGCTCCTTCTACGAAAAAGGCAAATACATTCTGGCGGCAGAAGCCAAACCCCAGAAATCCGCCGAAGACATGGTCAAATTCTATGCGGACATGGTCGCCAAATACCCGATCATCTCCATTGAAGACGGTTTGGCGGAAGACGATTGGGCCGGCTGGAAACTGCTTACCGATGAACTGGGAAGCAAAGTTCAGATCGTCGGCGACGACCTGTTTGTAACCAATGTTAAACGTCTGGACAAAGGAATCGAACTGGGTATCGCCAACTCTATCCTGATAAAGCTCAATCAGATTGGAACTCTCACCGAAACTCTGGAAACAATGAGCCGCGCGAAAGAATCCAGCTATACCTGTGTCGTCTCCCACCGTTCCGGTGAAACCGAAGACACGTTCATGGCGGATATTGCCGTTGCCACCAACTGCGGCCAAATCAAGAGCGGTTCGCTTTCCCGCACAGACAGACTGGCTAAATATAATCAATTGATCCGCATTGAGGAAGAATTGGGCGATGCAGCCAATTACCGCGGCAAAGAGGCTTTCTATAGCATCAAACAACCGGCAAAGCCCGGAAAGAAAAAATAACAAAACATAAATACTTATAAAAAGGCCATGTTCCTGCAATGAGGACATGGCCTTTTTTGGGGAATTAGAGGAATTTGAACAGGCGGCGCCTTAGCACTTCCAGTTGCGCACGATTGTCCGTCAAGCTGTAAGTGAGTTCTCTTTTGCCGCCTTTTTCTTCTCCGGCCTGGGAAATAATTACTTCGGCGTCTTCCAGAAATTTGATAGCATTCTGATAGTTGGCCTGGGACAGGGCTTCGGCACGCAATATTTCTCCCTTGCGAAACATGCGGTCTCCCAAAGGCCGGATCTTGACCAGCCACTCTTTTTGCGTCAGGGGTTTTTTCTTGAGATAAACCAATCCACGAATAACAATCCAGCAGGACTCCAGATAGTTGTGAATGAGTCCGGCAAAAGGTTTTAATTTCGCGTCACCTTTACTTTTAACCTCGATCCAGACTTTGCCCTGGCGCTCGGTGGTGACGATCATGGATCTCGCGTGCAAATAAGCCAGGATATCATCTACTTCTTCCACATCATCCCGGGTCTCATCAAAAATAAACTCATTCCATAAAAGCCACTTCAGAAACTTGTAGTCCCCCATGATCTTCGCCAGTGATATGGCATCATCAGGAGTTTTCACCATGGACGTGGCCATGAAACAAATGGACATAAAGAAATGCAGAATATTGTTTTTGTAGTACTCCAGATTCAATCTTTTTGCATCGGCCAGAGAATAAACGACCTCCTGCAGTTCTTCTTCCTCTTCTTCGGCTGCAATCGTGGAAATAATATCCGTCGTAGCAAAAATGTTCAATGCGTCGGCAATCGCTCTTTCCCGATGCGCAAACGTTGCGGCGAATTTCACCCGTCGGGTGGCTAAGTACTCATAAAACTCGTTTAAAATACCGTTCAGTTCATCATGAGATATCCCTCGCCGGTCATGGCTCAACAGACCGGAGGCCACCAGTGAAAACGGCGTAACCACCGAAACCTTATTGATCTCCAAAACAACTTCATAACCGATTTTCCGATAAAGGCTTTGACGTTCATCTAGTGTCATCTCGTCCATAGCCTTATCCTGCGCCGCCAGATAGTCTTTCATGATGATCGGCTCGCCGATGTTAATATAAACGCGGCCGTATCGTTTGCGCAGGATTTTGGTGCTTTTGATTATTTCAACGGTATTTTCTTGAACCTTTGGCGCGCCGGACAATTCATTGAGATAGGATCTTTCTTCGATGACACGGTCATAACCAATATAGACGGGCACGCAGGCCAGATTCTCGCAATACATATCTTGATAGGCCTGAATAATCATCGACAACAGACCGTATTTGGGCATGACCATTTTCCCCGTCCGGCTTCTGCCGCCTTCAATGAAGAATTCCAGAGGGAGACCCTCGTGCAGAAGCGTAGCAATGTATTTGGCAAAGACTTCTCCATAAAGTTCGTTACCCCGGAAACTGCGCCGCAGGAAAAACGCACCGGAGCGGCGGAAAATGTACCCCAGGGGGAAAAAAGAAAGATTGTTGCCTGCCGCAATGAACGGCAGCTGAATATTATTTTTATAAAAGACGTAGGAAAGCAGCAGATAATCAATATGACTGCGGTGGCAGGAAATGATGACAAAGGGCATTTTCTTCGACAAATTGCGAATTTTGGCAAGCCCTTCGGAATCAACGGACAGTCCGTCATAGACCGTATTCCAAAGCCAGGTGAGAACCTTCAACCATATTTCAACAAATGTCTCCTGGTAATCAGATGCAATTTCGTAAAGATAACGACGGGCATCTTTTACAACACCGGCTCTGTCTTTCTTTGTTTTTTGCGCATAATCATCTATAAACCTGTTCAGATTCGTATCCTGCATCACCATGCCGATGAGCTCCGCACGCGATTTCAACGCAGGTCCGACAACGGCTGTTTTCTCTTCTCCTATCCGGTCGATCATTTCTCCGCGCAATTCTTGAATGAGGTCGTCTTTGGGAAGATTTTTCCTACCGTTGGCTAAATAATCAGCCAGGTTGACCGGCTCTGTAGGAATCACAAAGGCCTGTCTCGAATAGCGGATAAAAGTAATCAACCGGCGAAGCGTGCCGGTATGTTCCATCTGTCCGAAAAGGATATTAAATAGACTTTCATCTTCCTTTTCCCGGCGGCGACCATAAGCCACCAGAACCGGTACGATAAAGATAGGAAAAGATATTTTACTTTGAAGGTTGGTCAGGCTGGCAAGAGCATCCTGAGCGGAACGACTTTCAATAAACTCCGACTCACCCAGATGGATGACAATACTTTCTTTCCTCGCGACTTTTCTTATCAGAAAATCCAGTTTGCCTTGACGGGTGACCTGATCTTTACGGAAACGGCGCAAAAAGGACGACCAGAAAAATTTCAGCATCTTGGACAGGGGCTGCCAGAAGGACATGTTCATACCGTGACAATACACTGGTCTGGCCAAGCCCTTACGGCCTGCAAGTTCGGCAATGATCAGGCTGTTGAGTTTACTTCTCTGTTTGATGGCGTAGACGATAACGCCTTCACCGGCAAGCTTTTTAAGAGCATTAACTTCTTCATCGGCGATGGAAACACGCGAAAGATAAGCTTTTGCGGGACGAAAACGCCAGATATCCTCTTTTTCATAAAGACATCCGGCATAGTATTCATCTTCCTGATCATCGGCAACTTTGGGTACTTTTTCACTCATAAATAATCCGTTTTCTTCTGAAGAGCTATCGGCGAATAGGCGTCTGAAAACTATGTTTCCTTCTTCTGAAATTCATCCGGAAAATGATCGCTCATATAATCCTGAACATAAGCCCGCACATCCGCGGCATTATTATAAGACATCGCCTGCTTCAACAATTCGCGGGATTCCGAAAGCGTTGACTGTTGTATAATTCTTTTAATGCGGGGAATCGCCAGGTGATTCATGCTTAATTCATCCAATTGCATTCCTAAAAGGATCAGACAAAAAAGGGGATCTCCGGCCATTTCACCGCACATGGCCACGCGAATCTTTGCCGCATGGGCCTCGTCCACAATCCCCTTAATCAATCTCAAAACAGCGGGATGCAGTGGTTCGTAAAGATACGTTACCCTTTCATTGGAACGGTCAATCGCCAGAGAGTACTGAATTAAATCATTGGTACCGATGCTGAAATAATCGACTTCCTGCGCCAGCTGATCAGCAATGACGGCCGCCGCAGGCACCTCGATCATTGCCCCAATTTCCATCCGGTCGGCGATCGGCACCCCCTGGGCTAAAAGCTCCTGACGGGTCTCTTCCAGCAAACGCTTGGCTTCACGGACTTCCTCGATGCCGGAAATCATCGGGAATAGAATTTTAACCCTACCCAGGGCGCTTACACGCCAGATGGCGCGAAGCTGCGCTTTGAAAAGCTCGATCTCTTTCAGGCAAAAACGAATGGCACGCAATCCCATCTGTGGGTTTAATTCTTTGGCCTGTTTCTGGTAGTTGGGAAATTTATCACCGCCTAAATCAAATGTGCGGATAGTTGCCCACAGCAAATTCTTCTCGGTCACCACCTGACAATAATTATTGAAATGGTCTTCCTCCGTCGGTAAATCATCCCGGTAGATATAAAGAAATTCCGTCCGGTAAAGCCCGATGTACTCCGCTCCGTGAACAATCGCCGAAGGAATTTCTTCGATAAATTCGATGTTGGAACCTATTTGCACATGGTAATGATCCAGCGTCACGGCCGGCAGCTTGGCGTATTTAAGATACTCGTCTTTGGCATCGTCATAATGACGCTTCTTTTCTTCGTATCTTTTGAGCATATCGGGATATGGATTGACCACGACGAGTCCCGACGTGCCGTCCACGATGATTTCATCGCCGGTCCGGACGAAGCGAGTGACATTATCCAGGCCGACGACAGCGGGCAATTCCATCGATCGGGCCACAATGGCGGTATGCGACGTGCGACCGCCGCTGTCGGTGGCAAAACCGACGATTTTGTCCAGTTTCATCTGCGCCGTATCGGCCGGCGACAGATCGTGTGAAACGATCACCACACCTTCATGACCGACTTCCCAGACAATTTCGTGTTTTTCACCGGACAGATTGCGCAGAATTCGCTGAACAACATACTGCACATCACTGATGCGGCCGCTGATATAAACATCTTCCACGCCCTCAAATACCTGCTTATAATGATCCAACGTCATGCGCACCGCCCATTCGGCGTTGACACCCAAACGGCGTATATATTTGACGGTGCGATCGATAAAATTTTTATCCGATAAAAGTAAAACGTGAACATCGATAATATAGAGCGGCTCGGTTACTTTTGTTTTTCTCAGATTTTCCTGAATCTCCAAAAGCTGTCGTGATGATTCTTTCAGCGCATTCTTAAAACGCTCAATTTCGTTTGGAATCAAATCTTTGTTGTTGAGCTTATAAAAAGATATCTGAGCATCCAGCGGATCAAATCGGTAAACTTTGCCGATCACCACGCCCGGAGAAACGCCAATCCCCTTAAGAACAAATGTTTTTTTCCCCTGATCAGCTGTCATGTTATGGTTTATTCTTCTCCAAATTTATTTTCAATCAATGCTTCGAGTTCAGCCAGCGCCTGAGCTGCGTCAACGCCCTGGGCCCTCACTGTTATCATACCGCCCATCGGACAGGCAAGTGTCAAAATTCCCAGGATACTCTTCCCATTCACGGTTTGACCATTGCGCTCAATCAATATTTCCGCGCCGTACTTCTGCGCGATGCGAACAAATGACGCAGCCGCACGCGCATGCATTCCTAATTTGTTTTTTAATTTTAATGTTTTCATTTCCACCATACCAATAACTCTCTTAACGAAATAATTAGAAATATAACCATTGTACTGTACAGAATATAAACTTGCGATACGCCTTTTTTAATGAACAACCAGCAAAGCAAAATGATGGCCAGCGCTGCCGGCGCCACAACCATCCATGATGTTGCGGCAAAGGTCAAATACCCGTCCTGCAAAAGCCAGATGCCACAGCCCGACAGGACCACCAGAGACAACCATCGCACCCGGGGTGCAATGCGCGGCAAATCAATTCTACGGATAAATTCAATGCCCTGCTTCCCCCCCCGGTAACCTTCAATAAATCCCCGCAATCTTACCCAGATATGCGCGGGTGTGTATATCAGCATAAAGGCCAACGGGGCTAAAATCCAGCCCATACAGGCCAAAGCAACCGCAAAAATTCCCGCGCAGGGCCTGAGCGCACCCCAAAAAAAAGTATCGCCAATCGCGGCGTAGGGGCCCGTCAGGCTTTGTTTAACCATCATGATGGATGAAGGGTCATCACCATCTCGCTGCTCTTCTTCCATGCGGATTATCAAGCCAATCAGCGGCGCAGATAAATAGGGATGTGTGTTAAACATCTGCAAGTTGCGGATCAGCATCTCTTCTTCATCCCTTCCGGATAATTTCCGTTCCCGGAGAAATGGAATCATTGCATACGCGAAACCAATATTTTGCATGCGTCTAAAATTTAGCGTGGCATGGATGAAAAAAGATCTTAAAAATATTATAATTAAAGACCATTTTTTCATTTTTTACGGCCCCAAACGCATATATCTTGATTGTTTTCCTATTTTTATTTGCCCAGAAAGCTAACATAGATGACCATCTAAGTCAATTTAATCAGGGGAAAGAAGAAGTTTTAATTTTTCTTGACAGGCTTTTTTTTTGCTGTTAAGGACACGCCGGTTTTAATGTCAAGGACGACTGTGGATATTTCTTGATTTATTGTCTTTTTTCGCAACGTCTAAAAAATATCGCGTAATTTTTATATAAGGGGGTCGTACAAAATGCTTTGTCAGACAGTTAAAAATGGAGTAGAATGCGGTTTCATGAGCAAAAAAGGCTGTGGATTCTTCGGCGGCAGCTGTATTCTGATAATCGACAAATGCGGTGATTGTAATAAAATTCTTGAGTACGAATCAGGCAAATATTGCAAGGTCTATCCTGATCCGAAAAGCAAGTGGATAAACGGCAACTGCCCCACCGCATCACACATTAAAACAGAAATTAAAGAAGCTCAGAAGATTAACCCGCTCAAAGCTTCGAAAAGAGCAAGCAAAAAGAAATAACGCTTGCTGCTCTTCAAAAGCTAAAAAGCCGGCAATCATCATTGCCGGCTTTTTAGCTCATGATCTTTCTTATTTGCTGCAATTCCCTTTTAATTAAAATTAATTTTTCATGATGGCCGGCGGTAAGAACCGATTCATTATCGCCGCTCTTTTTCATCAGCTGTTTTTTAGCACCATTGATAGTAAACCGCTGCTGATAGAGCAAATTGCGAATCGTTAATAATTCCTCCACGTCTTTTTTTCGATACAGACGCTGAGCTGCCTTGGTCCGCACCGGTTTGACCGTCTTAAATTCCGTCTCCCAGTAACGAATAACATAAGGTTCAACACTGAGGATTTTGCTCACTTCTCCAATACGGAAATAAGCCTTTTCGGGAATTATGTTATTCATACAATTCCTGAATCCTTAAGGAGAAAGACATCTGACAACCTAAAACAATAAAAAAACTCCCAATCTAAAACCGAACGGGAAAAGCCTTTTAAATGTTCAGTGTCATCGGTGCAGTTGAATAAAATTATTAACCGTTTAAAGATTTACGCAGTACCTGAGAGGACTTAAAAGTCAAAACCCGTCGTGCGGTAATGGATATTTCCTGTCCGGTCTGGGGATTACGACCTCGTCGGGCGCGTTTCTCTTTCACCATAAAATTACCGAAACCAGAAATCTTTACCCTCTCACCTTGCGCAAGGCTGTCTTTGATGATGTCAAACACGGACTCAACAATATCCGCTGATTCTTTTTTTGAAAACCCGAGTTTTTCGTAAACATTCTGAATAATGTCAATCTTCGTCATTTCTTTTCCTCCGTTTTAACGTCATTTAAACTGTTAGGCTCTTATTTTTGCACCCGTCAGTCGGACGGTGTTGTGCACAATTTTGTCATGAATAGAATTGATTTCAGTATCCGTTAAAGTTCTGTCAAGAGCACGATAGGAAAATCTCACCCCCAGACTCTTTACCCCTTCGTTAAAACCTTTTCCAACATATATATCAAAAATCACCACATTTTCAAGCAAATCTTCACGTTGGCTTAAAACAATTTCCAGCATCTTTTTCGCTTCCATAGAGAAGGGAATGACAAAAGCGACATCACGAGTGACTGCCGGAAATTTGGATATTTCCCTGTAAGTGATCCGTCTATTTATCTGTTTTTCTAACATATCAATATTAATTTCAAATAGATACGCAGTTGTCTTGATATCCATTTTCTGCATCACTTCCGGATGCACCTGTCCTAGGTAACCTATCCGAGTCTCATTGAAATACAGGCCGCATGATTGACCGGGATGTAAAAATTGTTCTGATATTTCAGCACAATAACGGCAATCATCCAGCTTCAGGTCGTAAAAAATATTTTCTAAGCAGCCTTTAAAATCATAAAAATCAACATTTACTTTCGAACCCCAAAGGTCTCCCGATACCTTTCCCGTCAAAAGCCCGGCCAGGATATTCTTTTCTTCCGGCAAATCTCCTGACTTGCGCGCCAAAAATATCCGCCCTATTTCAAATATCTTTAAATTGGAAGACGCATTATTAATATTTTTCTTCAGGGTCTCCAGCAATCCGTAAGCCATGGTTGTGCGCATCACCGATTGCTCTTCCGTCAGTGGGTTTTTTATGACCACAAAATTGCGCCGTTCATCGTCTGACGGCAAGCAAAGATAACCAATCGATGCGGGCGATGTAAAACTGTAGTTGATGATTTCCGAATAGCCGCTACCTACGAGCAATTGACGGATTCTTTCCTCCAGATCGAGGCGAGGAATGACCGCCATCTCCGTCACCGAGATAGCAGGCAGGGTCGTAGGCACGCGATCATAGCCATACAGCCGCACAATCTCTTCAATCAGATCAATCTCTCTTTCAATATCCACACGAAACGTCGGCGGCGTCACAAGATACTTTCCCTTGCCCTCTTGGCGGACCGTCATGCCGATACTCTTCAGGATTCGCACAACATCTTTGACCGCAATGGGCATGCCGATCATTTCACGAATTCTGTCCAGACGCAGAGGAATTTTTGCGACAGCCGTTATTTTCTGCGGGTATTCATCAAGATGGTTTTTACAGATGGACCCACCGGAAAGCTCGGCTATCAATTGCGCCGCGCGATTGAGCGCTCGAATCACGCCTTCCGGATCAATACCTCTTTCGAAACGAAAAGCAGCATCGGTCGGCATCGCCAGGCGGCGCGATGAACGGCGGATGGACGAAGGGCTAAAATAAGCGCTCTCGAGAAAAATTGTGTCTGTATCCTCTTTCACTTCAGAATTGAGACCACCCATTATTCCGCCGATGGCCACGGGCTTTTTGCCGTCGCAGATCAACAAGGTATTTTCCGGAAGAATGCGGCTTTTCTCATCGAGCGAAACAAATTCTTCAGCGACTTTTGATTTACGCACAACAATACGTCCCTCTTCCAGGAAACGAAAATCGAAAGCGTGCAGCGGCTGACCCATTTCCAGCATGACGAAGTTTGTCACATCAACAACATTATTGATCGCGCGGAAACCGGCAGCTTCCAGCCTTGCTTTCATCCAGATCGGAGAGTCGCCGATTTTAACGTTTTTGATCATTCGGGCAGAGTAACGCGGACACAGATCCGCATCAACAATGGATACCGAAGAAAGCAAGGAAATGTCTTCGGCTGATTCTTTGATTTTGACGGCCGGCATCTTTGTTTTCTTGCCGGTTAAGGCGGCAACTTCACGGGCCATACCGATCATGCTCAGACAATCGGAACGATTCGGCGTAATGCTGACATCCAAAACCGTGTCACCCAGATTCAGGGCAGCCTCTAGAGGAACCCCCAAGGTCAGATTTGCCGGTAATTGCATAATGCCCGACGCGTCATCGCCGATTTCTAGCTCCGCCTCTGAGCAAAGCATGCCGTCTGATTTTTCACCGCGCAATACCGTTGATTTGATCGTGTATCCGCCGGGAATGACCGCTCCGATTTTTGCCAGTGGCACGATATCGCCGGCTTTAATATTTTTAGCGCCGCAGACAACCGGGTACATCTGAGATCCGTCCGTGACGTCGCACAAAGACAGCTTCTCCGCTCCCGTATGCGGCCTGACGGATAAAATTTTTGCAACCACAACACCGGAAAACTTATGGGCAATCGTCTTGATCTCATCCACTTCCAGACCGGCCATGGTTAAACGATCCGCAAGTTCCTGCGCCGTTAATTCCAGATCAATATAATCTTTAAGCCATTTAAAACTAACGAGCATGAGTTGAAGCTCTCCTAGAATTGTTTAAGGAATCGAATATCATTTTCAAATAAAAGACGGATATCGGAAATACCGTATTTCAGCATGGCAATGCGTTCCAGGCCAAGACCAAAAGCAAACCCGGAATAAACTTCTGCATCATAACCAACATTTTGAAAAACGGCGGGATCGACCATGCCTGACCCTAAAATTTCCAGCCAGCCGCTCTGTCCGCAGACACGGCAACCTTTGCCCTGACACATTACGCAGCGAATATCCACTTCAGCCGACGGTTCCGTAAAGGGGAAAAAGCTGGGACGAAAACGCAAGGTTGTATCGTCACCGAAAACTTTTTTGAGAAAAGCGGTCAGAATGCCTTTCAGATCCGCAAAACTTACGCCCTTGTCAACTAGTAACCCTTCAATCTGATGAAACATTGGTGTGTGGGAAACATCGGAATCCGGTCGGTAAACCCTTCCGGGACACAAAATGCGCACGGGTGGTTTCACCTTCTCCATGATCCTTACCTGAACCGGCGAGGTGTGGGTGCGCAGGACGATATTATCTTCGATATAGAAAGTATCCTGCATATCGCGTGCGGGATGATCCTTGGGAATGTTCAGCGCTTCAAAGTTGTAATAGTCCAACTCGACTTCCGGACCTTCGACAACTGAAAAACCAAAAGAAGCGAAGATATCGCAAATTTCACGGCGGATTTGAATAACAGGATGGATTCTGCCTGAGCGAATGCCTCTGCCGGGCAGCGTGACATCTATTTTTTCCCTGGCCAGACTTTCTTCTTTTTCACCCTGCGTCTGAAGCTGTAGAGCTTCATTAATTTTTGTTTCGAGAATTTCCTTCACTTCATTGCAGCGTTTGCCGAAAAGAGGTTTTTCATCAATCGGTACCTGAGAGATATTTCTCAAAAGACCGGTGAGGAGCCCTTTGCGTCCCAGATATTTTGTTCTCACAGCTAGAATCGAATCTTCCGCCTGGGCATTTTTCAGTTCGGCAAGGGCATCTTTTTCTAGCTGTTGAATATCCGCAATCATGCCGCCTGCTCGCCTTTGGCTGTTGCCACAATCATAGCGAAACCCTGCGGGTCATTAACAGCCAGTTCGGCCAGAATTTTACGATCCAGCGTGATGTCCGCTTTCTTCATGGCATTCATGAGGCGGCTGTAAGAGATATTGTGCAGACGGGCAGCGGCGTTGATACGCGCTATCCATAGCTGGCGGAATTCTCTTTTACGACCCCTGCGGTCGCGATAAGCATAGCTCAGGGCCTTGTTAACAGCTTCCGTTGCGGTTCGCAGCAAACGACTGCGTGCGCCAAAGAAACCTTTAGCTCTCTTTAATATTGATCTTCTTTTTTTACGGGCAGTGACGCCTCTTTTAATCCTTGCCATTTCTTTTACTCTCCTCAATTAATACAGCTTCTGTATTGCTTTATCGACTATAAATAAGGAATAAGCCTCTTGATTGCGCTCTCATTTGCCGAATGAACCAGTGTTGATTTCCTTAAAGTTCTTTTTCTCTTTGTTGTTTTCTTTGTGAGAATGTGGCTGGCAAAAGCCCTACTGCGCTTCACCTTACCTTTGGCAGTAATCGAAAAGCGCTTGGCAGCTCCTCTGTGTGTTTTCATCTTTGGCATATCATCACCTCTTTTTTATTATCATTTATTTATTTTTTGGGTGAAACAATCATGATCATGTTTCGGCCTTCGAGCCTAGGCTCCTGATCCATAATACACTCATCAGCCAACGCGATCTTAATTTGGTCCATCAATTTACGGCCAATATCGGTAAAGGCGATCTCACGCCCCCTGAACATCATTGATACTTTCACCTTGTCGTGTTGTTCCAAAAACTTTTTTATATGTTTTATTTTCGTCTGCAAGTCATGCGCTTCTGTTTTGGGCCTTAAACGGATTTCCTTCACATGAATAACCGTCTGGCTTTTTCTGGCATCATGGATTTTTTTACTTTGCTTATAACGGTATTTTCCATAATCCATTATTTTGCAGACCGGCGGCTCGGTGTTGGATGATACTTCCACTAAATCCAGACCAACTCTTTCCGCATTGGCAATCGCTTCATCCAGTGAAATAACGCCCAGCGGCTGTCCTTCTTCATTAATAACCCTGACAGTCGCCGACTTTATTTCTCTGTTGATTCTTAAATCCTTAACTATACCGCACCTCCCAGTAATCAGTTCTTTAATGAAATGTTACTTCTTTTTCTCACACATTTCCTGCACTAAAGCAATAAATTGTTCAACCGGCAGCGCGCCGAGATTCTGACCGTCGCGGATACGCGGCGCAACCGTTTCGGCCTCCATTTCCTTATCGCCGATGACCAGCATGTACGGAATTTTCTGCATTTGAGCCTGGCGGATTTTATAGCCTAATTTTTCATTGTCAAAATACTTCTCACAACGGATGTCAGCATCGATTAATCGGGCATAAACCGTCTGCGCGTAAGGAATATGCTTATCCGTCACCGTTAACAAAACACATTGCGTCGGCGCCAGCCACACCGGAAATGCACCTGCGTAATGTTCGATCAGAACACCCATAAATCGTTCAATCGCGCCTAGAATAACCCGATGAAGCATGACGGGGCGATGCTTTTCACCGTCCGCACCGATGTAACTCAAATCAAATCGCTCCGGCAGTGTAAAATCGCACTGGATTGTCGCACACTGCCATTTTCTTTTTAAAGCGTCCTTGAGTTTGAAATCGATTTTCGGCCCGTAAAAAGCGCCGTCGCCTTCATTAACCTCATAGGTGATGTTGTTGTCCTTCAGGGCATTTTCCAGCGCATGGGTAGCCAATTCCCAATCCGCATCGGACCCGATGGAATGTTCAGGCCTGGTGCTTAATTCCACTTCATATTCAAAACCGAAAATACCCATCGCATAATTGACAAAATCAGCAATGGCGCGGATTTCAGAATTAAGCTGTTCAGGCATGCAGAGAATATGAGCATCATCCTGCGTGAATTGACGCACACGCATCAACCCATGTAACACACCCGTTTTTTCATGACGATGAACCGTGCCCAATTCAAAATACCGAAGCGGCAGATCCCGGTAACTGCGGATCTTTGATTTATAGATCAGCATATGGGAAAGACAGTTCATCGGCTTAATGCCGTAAGTCTGCTCGTCAACCTCGGTAAAATACATATTATCGCGGTAATGATCAAAGTGGCCGGATTTCTTCCACAGATCAACTTTAAGAATCTGAGGTCCCATGACCATATCGTAACCGCGCTTTAAATGCTCTTTTCTTTCCCACTCTTCAATAATGTAACGCAGTAACATTCCCTTGGGATGAAAGATGGCCAAGCCAGCGCCTGCCTCATCGTTGATCTGAAACAGATCCAGTTCTCTGCCCAGGCGGCGATGATCTCTTTTTTTGGCTTCTTCCAGCAGATTCAGATAATCCGTAAGCGCTTGTTTATCGGCAAAACCGGTGCCGTAAATGCGCTGCAGCATCTTATTTTTTTCATTGCCACGCCAGTAGGCTCCCGCCACACTCAACAGTTTGAACGCCTTGATTTTGCCTGTCGACGGGATGTGTGGCCCGCGACACAAATCGATATAATCGCCATCTTTATACAGGCTGACTCCAGTGATATTTGCGGGTAAATCACGAATCAACTCCACTTTGTAATCTTCGCCTCTTTGGGCGAACAATTCAGCGGCTTTCTCACGGGTCAATTCTTCCCGCACAAATGGATAATCAGCGGCCACAATTTCTCTCATCCGCTTTTCAATCTTTTCAAAATCATCCATTGTAAAGGTTTCGGCACATTCGAAATCGTAGTAAAAGCCATCTTCAATAGACGGACCAATCGCGACTTTGGCGCCCTTAAATACTTCTTGAACGGCCTGCGCCATAACATGAGATATGCTGTGGCGCAAAACGGAAAGGCCATTTCTCGATAAAATGTCGATCGGCTCTACTGTTGAATCTTCTTTTAGAATAAAGCCCAAATCAACAGAGACGCCGTTGACTTTAGCGGCGACAGTAGATTTGAAAATATCTTTTTGCCAGTCTCTGATGGCTTCGCCTACGGTTACGTCGGCGGAAAATGTCCGCTCATTTTTATCTGGGAAAACAACTTTTATATCCATCATGTTACTTGGTAATCTCACCATTTATCGTTCTACTTCATTTTAAAAGGGCATCACCATTTTGCTGATGCCCTTTTCTTTACCGGCATTTACGGCATATGCGCGTTCATACATAAAAAAATGGTAGGCAAGCAGGGATTTGAACCCTGGACATCCACCGCGTCAGGATGGCGCTCTCCCCCTGAGCTACTTGCCTATGTTCATCTTTTAGCGTTTGGTCAACTAGCAGTAAAACGCTGCTGTGTCAAGCAAATATCTTATTTTTTAGCCTCTTCGGGTACGGATTTATTCAGTATCCGGATCCCTCTAATAATGTAAACCAACCCGGAAATAATAGTGAATAACGCCGTTGTCCAGCAAAGACCTATTATCCAATAATAACCGAAATCATGCGTAACCGCTTTGTAAAGCAACGCGAAAAAAATCGTGGCGATTTGCAACGCCGTGGTCATTTTCCCGACAATGGCCGGTTTTATCTCGTAAGCTACCGACATTAAAGTCAGAATCGCGATACCCAGTAAAATAATGAAGTCGCGGCTGATGACAATAACAGCCAGCCAGCCGGGAATAAGACCAAAAATCGACAACGTAACAAAACTGGTAACCAGCAGCAATTTGTCCGCAATAGGATCGAGATAAGCGCCCAGAGTTGTCTGGCACTTCAACAGGCGCGCCAGTGCCCCATCCAAGGCATCGGTCAGGCCAGCCACCATAAAAGTGATCAATGCCTTGTCATATTGAGCCTGAATTAGAAAAATGACAAATACAGGTACAAGAATTATCCGAAGTAATGATAAAAAATTTGGTATATTCATCTATGAGCTTGGCGCCTTAGCTTATTTACTGGATCTTTTATCTCTTTTCTTATTCCACTTCACCCAATCATCCACATCCTCAGATTCCAAGAACTCTTTCGGTTCCTGGGCCTGGCCATCAGAAGTAATGGCAATCTGCTGCATGGATTTAATAATATACACCCATTCTTCCATGGATACGGGCTTGGGACCCTCAATCACAGCTGGTCCGGAAACAGGCCTGGGCGGTCCGATGGCAGAAACTGCCGGCTGCTGCTTTCCGGGAGCAGCGGCCACACGAACTTCACCATCATAAACTTTCACCAGCGCCGACTGGTCACCTTCAACATCCATCCGGTAAACAGTGCCGCGAACACCGGCAACGGCATTTTGGCATGAAATTTGATATTTATCATCCCTGCCCGGCAGAGATTTACGCACATTCGTCCATAATTTGCCAACGGTCACGGAAACTTCAACAGCCCTCTTCCCGTCTTCACCCGTGTCAGCCTGGACAAGTTTAAACTTTGTTTTTTCGGCAAAACGAATAATGCTCTTCTCAGGAAGAACCATCTCTACCCGGCTGCCAGCACCTGTTGACACTTCACATCCGGCCCTAATAAGATCATGGTTTTTGAGATAACGGGCTTCTTTCTGCCCCGCACAAATGACGTCGGCTTTTCCTTCCAGCATGGTGATTTTCGCTTCGCCTTTCGTCATTTTAACGGTCACCGGTGGTTTGGCCTGCACGACGGAGGTGAAACAAATCAATAGAAGGACTATTGAAGAAACGATTGACACCCATTTTTTCATGGCATTCTCCTTACTTATCGTCTTCATGAAGAATTCCTTAAAAGCTTCATCGCAGAACAAAAGACTATCCCCTTAATTTCGGTCCGTACGGCAACGTCTCCATGACTTTACCGACAGCTTCCTCCAATGTATTTTCCAAATCCCCACGGGATTTCATCTTTAGTCTCGTCCGAATCAAATCAAAACTTCTGTTTGTCGATCTGTATTGAGCATTCCAAAGCGTTTCGCCTGTCTTCGTGCTGCGTAATTCGCATCGGACAGACACAGTAACCGGCGCATAAAATAAACCTGCTGATGTTTTACTTTCCATGAGCGAGCAGGCCATGACACCATCGGCGCCCAGCAATTCTTCTATCATCTTCGGTGGGACAACATCATTTTTTTTCACGTCCGCACCGCCGGTTAGGGGCATCAGTTTACTGTCAATCAGATCAGGAGCTATTTGAAGATAGCCTTTAAAGCGAAGTTCGTCTCCCAATTTCGACCGCATCATTTTCGACGCTTTTGAGCCTGCCATGTTGCTCTCCACAGGCAGCAAAGCAATAACGTTCACGGCGCCCGGGTTTTGATCGCTTTTTAACACAACCGGCGCACGGGATGAACAACCGGACAGACATAAGCAAAACGTTATCAACAAGACAAATAGAATATTACGGGCTTTCATTGTGCCTCCTCTTTAACCTGCAAATTGATCTCGACAACATTCTGATTATTCTTAAGGGCTTTCATGGAATATTTTCCTGATTTTTCCAACTCAGCCACTAAATTTTGAACTTCTCCAGCAAGAACAAGATCACAATGAGCCTGCTGCCATTCCAGACGACAAGGATAGACACTTTGGACTATTTTGGGACGGCCTTGTAAAAAAGTCTTTAAATGGGTAAAATCTGAATATTTCTTCATCCCTTTTAATGATAAAGAAACCGAGACGCCTTCTTTTCCCTTTCGCCCCTGAAGAACGCCCATCTGCAAAAGATCATCCCTGACAGGCGCTAAAGCTACTGCAACATGCACATTAGCGGTATATTCATCGTGCTGTCTGTTTTCTGATATTATTCGATAGTTCTTAATATAGCGATCCGCCTTGTCGATCATGATGCTTTTCACAGCCTGGAATTTTTCGTCTTCAAATTTATCCGATAAGATTTTAGCCGCTGCCTGCATGATCGCTTTTTCCAATGCGTTTTTTACAGCTTCTTCACGAGCACGGGCCTCATCATTTTTAACGATGGGAGCGCACCCTTCAACCTGAAGAGTTAAATCCGTCGTCGCCTGAACGGCATAGGCAGAATGATGGAAAAGGCATGTCAGCAATAGAAACATCAGCAACAGGTTTTTTCTCATCATCTAATCCTGGTCCGACAAACGGTCTTTGTGCATAATCTTTATTTTTTCAATTTCTTCTCTGATCACGCGCTCGGCAATATTAGGAATAATATCTCGCGCGATTCTTTCAATAATTTCCACTGTCCGCTTCATGACCGCGTCGTTGATTTGAGGGACCAAATGATTATGTTCAACAACCTCCGTCAGATCATGAATTTTATCATCATTCGATGTGACACGTTCGTAGTCCCGTCCATCAATCACAATGATTTGCTGCGGATTTTTCCCGTCAGTCGCACTGCGACCCTGTCCGCTTGGTTCGTCATATATTTCGGTCAGTTCGTGTATTTTTTTATCTTGAACCGTCCCGAAAGCTTCCATCATCTTTCATTCCCTCTTCCTATACTACATAATAATAAAATGATTAGATTTCTATTGATTTCATCACCGAGTTACCATAGTGCAAAAAACTCTTCAAGCAATATATGCATTGTTCCGGGTTTCAATTTCAATCAGACACCTGACGAATTTTAACAGCCATATCATAAACTTTTTTCCTCGATAATCCGGTTCGCCGCACAATCTCCGCGACGGCATCGCGCAACGATATCGTTCTTTCCGCCCAAAGTTGCAGAAGCTTCTCCTGAATTTCATCGTCCGTAAACGAAACAGGCCCATGGAAAGCTCCTTGCAGGATAACCGTAAATTCCCCTTTTACTTTACTGGCGGACCTCTCCGCTACAATGTCTGAGATCCATCCTCGTTTGATCTCTTCAAATACTTTGGTCAGTTCCCGCGCTACAACGATCTGCCTGTCGCCCAACACGTCATAAACATCTTTCAACGCATCGATGATTCTTGCCGGCGACTCATAAAATATAATGGTTTTTTCTTCATCCTTAATGGACTCCAAAAACCGGCGGCGCTTGTTTTCTTTGGGCGGCAAAAAGCCGCAAAACAAAAAATGGTCAGCGGGCAAACCACAGACAGACAAAGCTGTAATTAAAGCTGAAGGTCCGGGAACGGGAATCACGCTGATTTGGTTTTCCAGCGCAATATGGACCAGGTGATAACCGGGATCGGAAACACAGGGCGTGCCGGCATCGGAGATATAAGCGATACTTATTCCGTTTTTGATTCTGGAAACAATAAGCTCGCTTCGTTCCTTCTCATTGTGCTCGTGCAGACTGATCAGAGGTGTTTTTATATTGTAGGCATTCAGCAGGATTCTGGAATGGCGCGTGTCTTCCGCAGCGATCAGATCCACTTCTTTTAACACCCGAAGCGCCCGGAGTGTAATATCCTCCAGATTGCCTATTGGCGTGGCAACCATGTAGAGATTCCCTTGCTTTTCACCCGCGCTTTTGTTCATGCAATTTTCATCAAACGCTTTTTGTTGTTGACATCTATGTATTGTTTCGGCTTTAATAGCAAAGAAACAAATAAAATACTACCATGAATGACAGCGGGAGATTATGAAACGAATATTAATTACCGGCGGCGCTGGATTTTTAGGCTCCCATCTTTGTGACCGACTTTTAAAAGAAGGAAACGATATTCTCTGTCTGGACAACTTTTTTACCGGCAACAAAAATAACATCGCCCATCTTCTCGGTCATCCGCACTTTGAGCTGATTCGTCACGACATCATCAATCCCATCTATCTGGAAGTGGACGAAATCTACAACCTGGCCTGCCCGGCCTCGCCTGTGCATTATCAGTTCAATCCCATCAAAACCGTCAAGACCAATGTCATGGGCGCAATCAACGTTCTGGGAATTGCCAAAAGGACCAAAGCAAAAATCCTTCAGGCATCCACTTCGGAAGTGTATGGCGATCCGGATGTACACCCGCAGAAAGAATCTTATTGGGGACGCGTCAACCCCATCGGCATCCGGAGTTGTTACGATGAAGGCAAGAGAGCCGCTGAATGCCTGATGATGGATTACCGCCGGCAAAATGCCGTCAACGCTAAAATCGTCCGCATCTTCAATACCTACGGACCGCGCATGGCCGTCAATGACGGACGAGTCGTCAGTAATTTTATTATTCAGGCCCTGCAGGGAAAAAACATTACGGTTTATGGAGATGGAAATCATACGCGTTCATTCTGTTATTGCGACGATTTGATTGACGGGTTAATCAAAATGATGAATTCCGCCGATGATTTTTTTGGACCGGTTAATATCGGTAATCCCGGTGAGTTCACCATCTTGCAATTAGCCCGGATGATCATTGATTTAACGGATAGCAGCTCTAAAATTGATTTTCAGCCGCTCCCTGCGGATGATCCAACACAGCGCAAGCCGGACATAACGCTCGCGGAAAACAAATTGGACTGGCAACCGAAGATAGCGCTGGAACAAGGTTTGGTTACAACCATTCAGTATTTTCGCGATACTTTAAAAATGTCCTAAAAACGGGGGAATATTCAGGAAAAATGAAATTTAAAAAGAAAATTCTTTGTATCGGGGCAGGCTATGTCGGCGCCCCGTCAATGGTTATGATTGCCTGCAAATGCCCGGACTATAAAGTCACTGTAGTCGATATCAACCATCAGCGTATCGACGCCTGGAACTCCGATCAACTTCCCGTCTATGAGCCGGGACTCGATGAAATCGTCCAAAAAACACGCGGCAGAAATTTATTTTTTTCCACGGATATCGAAAAGCAGATTAAAGAAAATGATATTATTTTCGTCTGTGTCAATACGCCTACAAAAACTTTCGGCGCGGGCGCCGGTATGGCTGCCGACCTGCAATACTGGGAAAAAACGGCACGACAGATTTTGGAAAATTCTCAATCTTCAAAAATTGTGATTGAAAAAAGCACACTGCCCATCAAAACCGCGCTGGCTATGGAACGAATCTTGGCTTCCGGAAAGGGAAATATTACCTTTGACGTCCTCTCCAATCCGGAATTCATGGCGGAAGGAACCGCCATCGACGATTTGGAAAATCCTGACCGAGTGCTGATCGGATCACGCGAAACCAAAAGCGGCCTGAAAGCCCGCTCGCAATTAGTAGATATTTATGCGCGTTGGGTGTCACCCGAAAAAATAATCACCGCCAATATTTGGAGTGCTGAGCTCTCTAAACTGGTGGCCAACGCTTTTCTGGCACAAAGGGTGTCGTCGATCAACTCCATATCGGCGCTTTGTGAAAAGGCGGATGCCGATATATCCGAAGTGGCGCGGGCCGTGGGTATGGACAGCCGCATCGGTAGTAAATTTCTCAAGGCCGGTATCGGCTTTGGCGGTTCCTGCTTTAAGAAAGATATTCTAAATCTTGTTTATCTTTGTCATTTTTACGGTCTGCCGGAAGTTGCCGACTATTGGGAAAGCGTCGTTAAAATCAATGAATATCAGCAGGACCGCTTCATCGCCAACATTCTCCAATCGATGTTTAACACCCTGGCCGGGAAAAAAATATGCCTCTTGGGTTTTGCATTTAAGGCGGATACGGGCGACACGCGTGAAAGCCCGGCTATCCATATTACCCGCAAGCTTTTGGCGGAACATGCCGAAGTGGTCATCTCCGATCCCAAAGCGCTCGGGAACGCCGCCATCGATCTGGCTCAGGATGAAGGTCAAATCAGTTACGTTGAAGATCCCTACCGCGCAGTCGCTGGCTGTCACGCGCTGGCGATTATGACGGACTGGGATTTATACCGGAGGCTGGATTATCGTAAAATCTACAAATCGATGATCAAGCCCGCGTTTATTTTTGACGGACGCAATATTATTGATCAGCAGAAGTGTTTTGAGATCGGGTTTAATGTGTTTCCTATCGGGAAGCCGGCCTTGACCCGTCTTTAATCACAAAGCAATAAAATCGAAAGCGTTTCTGATCAGACGAATATCATTTCCTTGAGGCAGCATCAGGACGGCCACGACATCAAAACGGGCATGGACATCGTTTAACTTTTTTTCCTGAAGATACCACAGGGCCAGTTGCGACATTTTTTTCTGTTTTTTGACACCAACTGCCTGCTCGGGATAACCCATCGTACTGGATTTTCTGGCTTTTACTTCCACAAACACCAGCTCGTTTTTGTCTCGAGCCACAATGTCGATTTCGCCGATCGGGCAACGATAATTGACTTCAGCAATCCGATAGCCGCTTTTTTTCAAAAAGTCGGCGGCAATCTTTTCTCCCTCTTTCCCTGTGGCTATTTTGCGCGTGTCTTTTTTTTCGATCATCAGGACCAATCTAAAACTGTTTGCTGAATATCTTTATTTTTTAAATGGAATGACCGGCGATGAATTTTACACATACCGATCTCTTGAAGAATTTTTCGGTGCTCGGCAGTGCCGTATCCCTTGTTTTGCAGAAAATTATATTGGGGGAACTGGCGGTGATACATTTCCATAATCCTGTCCCGCGAGACCTTGGCTATGATAGAGGCGGCAGCGATGGACACGCTTAGCGCATCACCTCTCACTAATGCCTTTTGCGGCGTGGCGACAGCAAGGGTGTACAAACCGTCTATCAGGATAAAATCAGGAACCATTGAAAGATCCAGAACGGCTTCACGCATCGCCTGAAGCGACGCCCTGAGAATATTCATCCGGTCAATGACGGCAACCTCAGCGACGCCCACACCGACGGCCATAGCTTCCTCGGGGATGACCTTATAGAGCTCATTTCTTTTGCGGGCGGTCAGTTTCTTGGAATCGTTAATTTCGGAATTTTGATACGCGGGAGGGAAAATGACTGCTGCTGCAACAACAGGTCCGGCCAGCGGCCCCCGGCCTGCTTCGTCAACGCCCGCGACGCATCGGTAGCCTTCACCATAAGCAAGCTTTTCGAATGTATTCATCGCAAAAAGAAGACGGAGCCCTTCTGCCTGCCGGAGCTCGCTGTGACAGCACCAGCTGAGCCCCATTCGTTCGTTTGGCGAACGAATGGGCACAATATACCCAAACCAAAACGTCCTCATGGCAAACGGCGTCTGTTGATAGCAAAGACAAAACGTCTACTAGTGGTTGGTCGCTTCCTTGATCCTTGCTTTTTTGCCTCTGAGGCTTCTCAAATAATAAAGACGTGAACGGCGCACCAGGCCCCTGGTCATGACTTCAACACGGTCAATAATCGGCGAATGCATAGGGAATGTTCTTTCGACACCAACACCATAGGAAATTTTTCTTACGGTGAAATTTGCCCGGCTGTTACCGCGGCGTTTGCGGATGACAACACCTTCAAAGGCCTGTATTCTCTCTTTTTGGCCTTCAATGATGCGCACATATACTTTAACGGTATCACCCGTTTTAAAGGCGG
Organism: Deltaproteobacteria bacterium; assembly: GCA_025355175.1. GTDB lineage: Bacteria > Desulfobacterota > Syntrophia > Syntrophales > Smithellaceae > UBA8904. The sequence goes on from JANYAF010000239.1 coordinate 25,340, forward strand.
GAATATCCCCTCTCATTTGCTCTTTTTCAATCATTTCCAAAACATTCATTTTTATATTTCCTCCCGCGACACTCGCAATATTATTTTATGATATTTCTACAACTCTGTCCAAAATGACGGCAACGGCTGACCGCACCGCCAAGTGATTATAATCGTCTTTCCCCCTGATCGGCTCAAGGCGATAGTCCGCCTGATTCACTATTTCTTCTGCAATGCCTGAGCCTGTACCAAAAATTAAAAGATAAGGCAAATGATTACTTTTAATGACTTCCCTCAGTTTGACGCACGTTAATAATTCACCCTCAAAGTTAGCCCCCGTTACAATGATTCGCGGTTTGCAGTTACTTACTGTTTTAATCTCCGCAAGCACTTCATCCAGATCGGATTTGATTTCCACTTTTTCAAAAGCGTCTTTTCGGGACGGATTGTAAGCCGCGCCGTAACCTTCCCGCCAGTGGCTGATGATTTGGCCCGCCAGCCTGCGTTGGGCCTCTATCGGATTAATCACATAAAACTTTTCTACCCCGAACGTTTTCGCTGTCCTGGCAATATCGTGAAGATCCATATTGGCAATGGCCGTGGCAACCACATTGCCCTCTTTATTGATAACCGGATAATGTAAAAGAGCTATATAAAGCATACCCGCTTTGGGGGACTGATCTTTCATCAGGAAAAAATTCACCCCGATTAAAAAAGTTGATTTAATTACCTTAAACACATCTGAAAATCAAGACTTTATATCCAACCGAGTTTGATTTTTTCCAAATTTATTTTATCGCTCTCGGCGAGTTCTGTTTTTTCAAGAAGATCAGGCCTTCTCAGCCAGGTTCTTTTAATCGCTTCGACCCTTTGCCAACGCTCAATTTGGGCATGATTTCCGGAAACCAGCACATCGGGGACACACCATCCTTTATACTCGGCAGGCCTCGTATATTGTGGATATTCCAGAAGTCCCTGTGAAAAAGATTCCGTAACGGCAGACGCATCATTTCCCAGTACGCCGGGAATCAGTCTGGAGACAGCGTCGATGACAACCAGGGCGGAAAGTTCCCCTCCGGTTAAGATATAATCACCAATGGATATTTCCCGATCAGCCAGATGTTCTCTAATTCGCTCATCAACCCCTTCATAGCGCCCGCAAATCATAATGATTTGCTTTTCTTCGGCAAGCTGGGCCGCAATTTTCTGATTAAATGCCTCTCCCTGGGGCGTCATCAGAACCACCAGCGGTTGAATATCCGTGCGCTTCACCGCAGCAAGCGCACGCTCCACGGGCTCAACTTTCATTACCATTCCGCATCCACCGCCATAGGGGGCATCGTCGGTCATGTTGTGTTTATCTTCCGCCCAATCGCGAATATTATGCAGGCCGATGTCGATCAGACCTTTTTCCTGAGCTTTTTTTAAAAGGCTGAAATTCAGAGGAGACTGGAGCATTTCCGGGAAGATAGACAGGATATCAAATCGAATCACGGTTAAAGGCCTTCCAGCAATTTTACGGTTATTCTGTGCGAGGCTAAGTCTATTCGCACAATGGCATCGGCGATTGCCGGAATGAGAAATTCTCCGTCGTCTCCCTGGCAAACATAAACATCATTGCTGCCTGTTGGGAATATTGATTCTATCCGGCCAAGATGACGACCTTCCGGTGTATAAGCTTCAAGTCCAATGATATCGGACCAATAATACTCGTCCTCCGCAAGAACGCCGAGCAAATCGCGCGGCAGTAAAAGCTTGGAGCCTACCAGCGCTCCGGCGGCATCCACATCGGAAATATCTTGAAATTCAATAAACAGACACTGACCGGCAGGATCAATTTTCTTTATTTCATGACGACTTTTTTGTCCGGACTTTGATTCCAGATAAACAAAATCAAGCCCGTCCAGAATATCCTGTGCTTCTAAAAAAGATAAAACTTTCACACAGCCATGGAGACCGCGCGTTTTGACGATCTCTCCAAAAACAAAAAGATCCATTTTTTATTCTATAATTTCCAGAACTGCCCGTTTATGCATTTTGGCGGACGTGGCGCTTAAAATGGTGCGAATGGCTTTGGCCGTTCTTCCCTGTTTCCCAATAACTTTCCCTAAATCTTCTTTTGCCACACGCAGTTCAATAACGGACGTTTGCTCTCCGATGATTTCAGTTACTTCCACTTTGTCGGGATTATCAACTAAAGATTGAGAGATATACTTAATCAATTCCTTCATCATCAGCACCTCCACGAGTTTTAGTTAACGCATCTGGGAAATTCACTGCAACATTCGCACTGTTTCTTTAATTTAAATGATGTAAGGCTGCAATCTTGTCTCATACCTTTACAAATAACGCACAGTTTTACTACTTAACGCTGGCTTCAATGCCTTTTGTTTTCAATAAATGAGAAACGGTCAGCGTCGGTTTTGCCCCTTTGGACAACCAATCGCGAACACGATCTTCTTTTAAAGATATTTCTGCGGGATTCTTTTTTGGGTCATAATTCCCTAATATTTCAAGAAATTTTCCATCCCGCGGATATTCTTTATCTGCGGCCACAATACGGTAAAAGGGTTTGCCTTTAGCGCCCATACGAGTTAATCGAATTTTAACTGCCATTTAGTTTTACTTAAAACCTCCTTCAAAAAAAATAGTTATCTAATTTGCCTCTATCATAATTGATTTGATATTAAAAGGGGAAATTCCTCATAAGAGACTTTATCCCGCCTTTTTGATTTATTTTTTTCATCATCTTGCGAATTTCCACGTAATTTTTCAAAAGCCGGTTGACATCCTGAACCATCGTACCACTGCCTAAAGCGATCCTTTTGCGCCTGCGACCATCAATGATCAGGTAGTTGTAACGTTCTTTCTTAGTCATGGAATCAATCATCGCCGTAATTTTTACCAGTTCCTTGTCGTCCGGCTGCGCATCCTTGAGCGCTTTGATTTTGCCCATACCCGGAATCATGCCCATCATATCCTTCAGTGAACCCATTTTCTTGACTTGCTGAAGTTGATTGCGGAAATCTTCCAGTGAAAAATCCCCTTTACGCAGAGACTGTTCCATCTCCCGGGCGGTTTTTTCATCGATGGTGGCTTGCGCTTTTTCCACCAGCGATAAAATATCTCCCATCCCCAGAATCCGGGAAGCCATCCTCTCCGGATGAAATACCTCCAAGGCGTCGATTTTTTCACCGATGCCGACAAATTTGAGCGGCTTACCGACAACGGCTTTGAGCGAAAGGGCCGCTCCACCGCGCGCGTCGCCGTCCATCTTTGTCATGATAACACCGTCAATACCGATCAATTCATTGAATTTTGTGCCGACATTGACGGCATCCTGACCGGTCATGGCATCGGCCACATAAAGAATTTCCGAAGGATTGACCTTGTCCTTAATTTTGCGAAGCTCTTCCATTAACAGATCGTCAATATGCAATCTTCCGGCGGTGTCAATGATGACAACTTCGTAACCTTCTTTTTTGGCTTGTTCAACTGCTTCAACGCATATTTTTACGGGATCGCGAAGAGAGCCTGCATCAAAAACTCCCGCTTTAATCTGTCTGCCCAAAACGGCCAACTGTTCCATCGCCGCAGGCCGGTAAACGTCTGCCGAAACCAGATAAACTTTTTTTTCTCTGGATAAGATTAGCGCCAGTTTGGCGGCTGTTGTCGTTTTTCCACAGCCCTGTAAGCCAACAAGCATGATCGTGGCCGGAATTCGCGAGCCGAACTTGATATTGGCGCTCGTATTGCCCATGAGTTCAACCAGACGGTCATGGACAATCTTGACGACCTGTTGTCCGGGCGTAATGCTCTCAAGCACTTCCTTGCCGATGGCGCGCAGCCGCACATCTTCAATAAAATCCTTGACGACCTTGAAGTTCACGTCCGCTTCCAGGAGCGCCATACGGATTTCCTTGAGCGCGGCATTGACGCTTTCCTCATTAAGGACGCCACGGCCTTTAAGCTTCTTAAAAATACCTTCGAGTTTCTCCGTTAAACTTTCAAACATAATCAAAGCCTTTACTTACTGATTCTTGCCCGCGTTTCCGCCAGCGGTCCGAATGATACAATTTGTCTTGACCTTTTTAGAAATCCTGTCGGCAGCAGCCTGTGCCTGTGCCTTTGTTTCAAATCCCGTGACGATGACGCGATGCCATGTCCCCTTGCCTTTAATGTCCACTTTTACAACTTTCGCGGAATAGCCCAACGTGGCAACTGTTTTATTAATCTGATTGGCTTTAGCCTTGTCTTTCAAGGACGCCACATAAACAAGAAATGAAGATCCGGCAGGAGGAACAGCGGTTGGAACCTCTTTTATTTTAGATTTTTTTTCCACAGGCGATTTTTCATTGACCGTAACCTTCAATTCGGAAGCTTCTTCTTTGGGTGAAACGGCTTCTTCCTTCGGGGGCAAAGCGACCGGCGGCTTTTGCGGTTTGACTTTTTGATCCTTCACCATGGCGTTATCCGGCTTTTTTTCTGCGACCGGCGGCTGCTGAATCGACAGCGTCTTCTGACCGGTCAATGTATCATGAAATGTCAAATCCATATTGCCGCTATCCGGCTGAGCTTCCATACTAGCCATGTTTTTTTGCTCACCGGCGACTTTAGCCGGCCGCCAAAACAACGCTAAGATCTGTTGCGGCACGGAAGAAATCTTTTCGGGATAGGTATTAATATTCTTACCGACCCCAACCCCCAGAATGAATGAAATGCACAACAGAACAGTCATCCCGACGATAACAATAATTAATCCGGTTCTCCCCAACTTCAACTCAAATTTTTTTATATTACCGGAACCCATTTCATGCCTTTCACATCTTCTCCGGCGCATTGACGCCCAATATTTTCAGTGCGTTCGCCAGCACAACGCGCACCGCATCGACCAAAACCAGGCGCGCGGCCGACAGCGCCGCATCTTCCGTTATGACTTTATTCTTATTGTAGTAACTGTGAAAAACGCCCGCCAGTTCGTTCAGATAGAAGGTCATGCGGTGAACCTCCAGCGATTTCGCGGCGCCTTCCAGCATTTCGGGATAACGCGCCATCATTTTAATCAATGTTCTTTCTTCCGGTTCTATCAGGCGTGCGGGATTAATATTTTCAAAAGCCGGCAGCGCCATGCCCCGCTCCTCTGCCATCCGAATAATACTACAGATTCTGGCATGCGCGTATTGGACATAGAATACGGGATTTTCATTGGATTGTTTTTTAGCGACGTCCAGATCGAAATCCAGGTGGCTGTCCGATCGACGCATCAGAAAATTATAGCGGGCCGC
>JANYAF010000253.1 GCA_025355175.1 Deltaproteobacteria bacterium
GGCCCGCTAAAGAGCGGCCTTGCAAGTCTGGATTTCTGTCGATAAATCCGGCGGGCACAATTCCCCGTTGCTGGAGCGTATGAACTACGCCACGTCCCTGGTTCCCTGCGCCATAAACCAGGATATTTCTGCCTTCAGTGACCTTGCCGGTCAGTAGGTTGATGCTATCCGTCATTGAACGGCCTCCGAATTGTCAAGCCGCTTTTCAGCAAGATAAACACTTGTAAACTGATGTATTGCGCGTTTTCTGCATTCAACGCAGAGACCACTTTTCTTTCGTTTGATGATTTCTGAAAGGGATGTATCAAGAAAGCTGTCGGCAATAAACGGGCGAAAAAACACGCCGCATTCGCGAACTCGGCAATCCCAGTTAATGGGGAAGCATCTCTCCTCGGGACAGGGCAGGGAAGCACGTTCGCGGGCCTTTGCGATGCCTTCTTCCAGTGTCATGAGGAGCATTGGGATGGTCTTTTGTGCCTCCGGCGACAGTTCCTTGCCATCCATGAAATCCATGACGGAGTCAAGTGGATAGAGGTAAGCATGGTTCGGGATGAATATCAGTGTCAAGTCTTTACAGAGAGATTCTATGCGGCGATAGTCTTCGCCGGTGTTGTGTTTGTAGAGGTGATAGTTGAGAATAATCTGCATTTCCGGATGGATGGTATCGCGGAGATGGGCAAGCTTCTGCAGATTGGACAGGAAAACTTTCCATTTTCCTCCCGTGTGAGTCCGTTCATAGTTTTCCGCCCATCCTGAACAGGAAATTTTGAACCAGTCCGGTTGTGTTGCAACCACGGCCTCCAGATTTTTAGCGTAATTCAGATTGGAAGAAATGGCCGAGAGCACCTTGGCCTCTCTTGTGATGGCGACGATTGCGGGCAGTTCCGGATTGAGCAGCGGTTCTCCCCATGTGTAAAGCTGTATGCTTCCCAGTAACGGAATCTCTTTGATGAGTTTGTTAAGCACCTTTTTGTAAGTAGATGCAGACATGAAACCGGCCGGCGGTTGATATTTTTCATTCCCTCTGGGACAAGAGATGCATTTCAGATTGCACATGCCAGCGACATCCACACTGGGATCAATGTCATTGAGGTCTTCACAAAGGATATAGTCCTTCCCCTTTTCAAAGCCTTCTTTTTCACAAAGCCCGGCGATCTCCGGCGAATTATGTCCGGAGCTGATTATAATGATCCCCTTGTCTGAGCGGACGCGCGCAAAGACGTCATCGGGTTTATGGATGGGATAGCCCAAGGCCTTTCTGCCCTGTAACGAAAGAGACTTGTCGATAAAGGATTCTATAGGTATGCCGTTTCGCTGAAGCGACCGGCATACCCCCTGACCGACGATCATGGCGCCCCATATAAAGACCTTTTTATTCAGGCAAAGTTGGCGTAATTCTGCAACGTTGATCATGGTTTATTCTTCCTTTTGCACAGGAATGCTGGATTTGGTTGCGATAAGCTTTTCATCGCCATAGACACAATATGCCCTGTGAATAGCCTTTTCCATGCACTGCCGGCAATGTTCGCTGCCTATGCGGGCATTATCGATTTCATCGAGACTTGCAGACATAAAATCCTTATCCAAGAGTTTAAGAGCGGGATCATACCACTCCATGCAATGCGCTACGGAAAGATCCCAATCGATCCATAAATGGTCCATGTAAAAGCAGGGGCGATGCTGCTCTGCGCGTGCAATGCCCATAACTTCTTCAACACCGAGGAATTGCAACTTTCTGGTTTGGATAGCGGCGTCTGTGAGCGGCTTGCCGTCGATCACAAGGTCGATATTGTCCAGCGGCGCCAGCGCGGCATGACGGTATCGCAATATAAAACCAAGCTCATTGCAAAGTGATTGGATTTTAGCAAAATCCTGTCGGTTATGTTCGTAGATATGAAAGAAAAACTCGATGATCATGTCTGGGGAATGATGTTGCCTGTATTCGGAGAGTTTCCGGCAGTTGGCGTGAAATATGTCCCAACGGGCACCGGTATGAGTGGTCTCGTAGTTCTCCCCCCATCCTGAATTAGAAATACGGAACCAGTCGGGCCCGGCCTTGACGACATTCTCGAAATCCTTTGTCATGGCCAGATTACTGGATATTGCGGAAAGAAGCCCTTTTCCTCTGGTAATTTTTATGATGTCGGGTAATGCGGGATTGAGGAGAGGCTCGCCCCAGTTGTAAAGGGTTATGATTCCCGTCCAGGGATCATCCCGAAGTATTTTGTCGATGAGGCCTGTGTATATTTCTGTGGACATGAAGCCTGGCTTCCGATGTCGTGGCCAGTTGCCACGGGGACAGGATATACAATGCAGATTGCACATACCGGCAACTTCAACCTGATAATTGAAACGCCGCAACTCACCATAGACGGC
>JANYAF010000002.1 GCA_025355175.1 Deltaproteobacteria bacterium
TGCTTTTCTAAATATTCTCGTTCATCATTCTTCATGGGCGTATCCTGCTTTCTCCCCTCTTGCCAAGGGGGCTTTAAGTTAAACAACACTTATAGGATACGCCTTCTTTTTTCTCTGTCCACAACTTTGGGTTATATCTCGGTTACAAAAGGTTTATCCCATAATGAGCAACGTGATTCGGGGGTAGAATGGTTTGGGAAAATTCCGAAGCACTGGAAATGCAGACACCTCAAACGCTTTACGCGACGCATACAAACCGGTTGCACACCACCTACCGATAACCCGGATTACTATATGGATGGTACGATTCCTTGGTACGCGCCTGGCAGCTATGACGGAGACATCGATCTTCATGAGCCACGAAAACTCATTAATGAACTTGCACGGCATGAAGGTGTGTTACGAATATTTACTCCCCAATCGGTTTTTCTTATCGGTATTGGCGCGACCATAGGTAAAGTCGGTTTGATTAACACCAATGCATCATGCAACCAGCAAATCGTTGGTATTGAGACAAATGAACGATTGAATGGACGTTACCTTGCATATCAACTCAAAATCTATGAAGATATTATTCCTAATATTGCTACTGCAACAACGTTGCCGATTTTCGATCAAGTTAAAACGGGATATCTGCCAACTCTTCAACCGCCGCGAAAAGAGCAACAAACCATTTGTCACTTTCTTGATAAAAAATTATTAGAGATAAAAAATATTACAGTTGGAATTGAAGATCAAATTTGCACCCTTATTGGATTTCGCAACTCCCTAATTCACGAATGCGTCACAGGCCAGCGACGAATAACGGAATCTGATCTGAAGAAGGTAAAAGCCTATGGCTAGAAAGAAAGCGCCGGAGCTGACATTTCAGGAACATATTGCCAACTTTCTCATCCGCGAGCATCAATATGGCGTGCTTGAGCAGACCGAAATATCGGATACGGAGCATTATCTTGCCGAAGACCATCTCTGGGCTTTCTTAAACGCCACGCAAGCCGACCAGCTTCAAAAACTTACTGACGATTACGGAACGGATGCCCGCGACGAGGTCTTTCGGGCGCTTCGAAAAGAGTTGAACTCCACGCCGCTGTGGATGCTCCTGCGCCATGGTCTGAAGGTTCGCGGCCTGGAATTCCGCCTGTTCTATCCCCAGCCGCGCTCCAGTGAAAGCTCGGCGGCTCAAAAGCACGGCGAAAACCGCATCACTTTCCGGCCTCATTTTTACTTTGGCGACACGAATCAGGAGATTGACTTTGTCTTTTTCTTAAACGGCCTGCCCATTGTCGCCCTGGAGGTCAAGCACGAGAAGAATCAAAACGTGCATGACGCCGTGGCGCAGTTTGCCGCCCGCGATCATAGCCATCGGATTTTCAAGCATCCGTTTCTCTATCTGGCCGCCGACACCAGTGATGTCATGGCGGCAACCGACCCGCGCCGGGTGGAAAACTTCCGCTGGCACAATATGGGGCTCGTAAACGAGCCGCTATCGAAAGGCGGCAAAGAATATCCCATTGAATTTCTGTATCGCGAGGTCCTGTCCCGCGATCAGTTATTGGAGATGTTGTCGTTTTTTCTGGTGCGCGTGCCCGAACGTGCGGCGGATGAAGACAAACCGGCGCAATCGGCTTTCACCATTCTTCCGCGTTACCACCAAAGCCGCATGGTGCGAAAAGTCTCCGCGGATGCTTTGGCGCATTTTACCGCAACCGGCGATATCGGCCGGAAATATCTGGTTGATCACTCCGCGGGCAGCGGCAAGACCTTGTCGATGTGCTGGTTGGCCGACCAGTTGCACAGCCTGTTCAAACCGGACTCCACCGAAAAAATGGTGGATATTACCTTTATTCTGACCGACCGCACGACTTTGGATAAAAACATCCGCAAAGATATTGCTCATTTTACACATTTGAAAGATGTTGTCGGTCTGGCGGATCGCGCTGATGATCTGCCGCGCTTTCTTGCGGAACGGAAATCGATCATTGTCACAACCATTCAGAAGTTTGCCTGGATCCTGGAGGAACTTGAGGCAAAACCGGAATTAAAAAAATTGCGCGTTGCTTTTTTAATTGATGAGGCGTACCGTTCGCAGGAAGGACAGATGGGGGTTGCCATCCGTGTGCCCTTCCGCAAGCCGGATGACCCCGATGCGGCGGATGCTGAGGATGACCTGAAGGACGAAGAAGAAAAGGTTGCCCGGATCATCCGGGAACATGACAAAAACCAGCTTTTTGTGGCCTTTACCGCCACCCCGGCTCCGGCCACCGTGACGCTTTTTGGCGCGCCGTTTGATACCTACAGCGAAGCGGAAGCCATTGCCGAAGGTTACATTGTGGATGTGGCAGCAAGCATCATTTCCTATAAGACGCTCTATAACCTGCATTGCCCGGTTGTTCCCAAGCCGGATGAAGAAAAGCTTTATCCCAAAGGCGTTGTAGCCAAAGCGCTGCAAAACCTGGCCTACCAGGATGAAGGATTGATTCAATACAAGGCGGAGGTCATGCTGCGCATTTTCGAAAAAGACATCAAACCGCTGGTAGGCGGCCGCGCCAAGGCAATGATTGTCGCCACGTCACGCATGGCCGGTTTGTTCTATTTCAATATTATCAAAGAAAAGCTCAAGGAACGCGGCGCGGATTACAAAGCGCTTTATGCCTTTTCCGATTTTGTGAATACGCAAACCAACAAGCCGGTCAGCGAACATGCGGTTAATGAGTTGAAGGATGGAGAGTTAATAGAGGACCGCTTTGCGGGTGACGATTACCGCTTAATGATCGTGGCCAACAAATTTCAGACTGGTTTTGATCAGCCGCTGCTTGCCGGAATGTTTCTGGACAAGCCGGTTGTCGATCGCAACGCGGTGCAAACGGTGTCCCGTCTGAACCGTTGTTATGAAGGCAAGAAGGATGTTGTGGTGGTTGACTTCACCAATAATGCATCGGCGATTCTGAAAGTATTTGCCAAATATCGTCAGGGCACGCCCTTTGAGCCGTCTGAACCGGACCCTTCGCTTTGCACCAAATTATATGATCAAATTATTACGGCAGGAGTTTTCTCGCAGGATGACGCTCATGATTTTGTTCAGTTGGCTGCAAACGGCACGGATGCGCAAGTGCAGTATAAAATCAACGCTCTGCGGTTAAGATTTCAATCCAGACCCTCAGCGCTTGAAGATCGAAAGTCTTTTGTTTATCTGCTTGCGCGTTTGGTCAAGACTTACCATTTTCTGACCTGCTTTTTTACCTTTACCGATGAAATCAAGGAATTTGTCGCGTTTTCCGAATATGTTG
>JANYAF010000025.1 GCA_025355175.1 Deltaproteobacteria bacterium
CACAACGAAAAGCTAAGCCGGAGCCGCGAAGCGGCGATCGGCTTTAGCCCCGGGTTAGCGTTTATTTCATTTTGACGTATCCGGGAATTCTCCAGATACCATTTCTGACATTTAGCCTATTACCAACTTCAAGATATGATGACTTGTCGTATGCTTCTTTTGTTTTAAATAAAACATATCCATTTGGATCGCAGAGTGCAGCCGGAAATTTATCAATCGGCATGAAAAATGTGCCATCTTTATGATAACGAACTTGAGCCGCTGGTATGTTCCATACTCTTTTTAGATTATCGCCGCTGTTTGTTTTGTAGCCGCCCATATACGATCCTCCATTCATTATTTTTACGCTAACGATTAATATACCTACTTGGTCTTTTCCGATTTCCGGATTGATATTACTCTTTTTTGGGAAGAATTCAAAGAAAAAGTGTTTTAAAATCCCATAGAATGAACTTTTGCTACTTGGTATTTTATGGTAATATCGCACTTGAGCCAAGTTGGTATATTATGGATAATTTGTCCGACAGCAAGAAAAACGATGTTCTTCCGGAGTTTCAGGCCTTTCTTTTAGAGAAGAAATTGGCGCCGGAAAAGCATGTCTTCTTTTATGCTTTATGGGCAAGTAAATATTTCACCTATGCCCGTAAAAAGCAAATAAGTTCCGAAAAATATCAGGAAAATGCCGTTCTCGAATTTATCGAAACCCTGAAAGCAGATCCCAATATGTCCGACTGGCAAATTCGTCAGGCCAGTGACGCAATCCGTTTATATTATTTTCATTACCGCGGTTTAAACCCGGATAATTTATCAACAATAAAAGCCAATAACGCCATACCTGAACTGCTTGAGGAAACACAACGGCTGATCCGTCTGAAGCATTATTCTTACAGCACGGAGAAAACCTATTTGCAATGGATTAAACGTTTTTTCGAATACGTGCAACAAACCTCGAAAAAGGATGTTTTCGTAGAACTTGATGCCGCCGATTGTAAAAATTTTCTCAGCCATTTGGCATTGAAAGAAAAGGTGTCCGCTTCAACACAAAATCAGGCGTTCAATGCCATCCTTTTTTTGTTTCGCAATGTACTTTGCAAAGATATCGGAAATCTTGCCGATACTGTCCGGGCAAAGCGCGGGCAGAAACTGCCCGTTGTTTTTTCGGTGGAAGAGGTCAAACGCTTACTGGCTTGTTTAAACGGTAGGGATTTGCTCATCGCCGGGTTGCTCTATGGTTCAGGACTGCGATTGCTGGAACTTGCTCGCCTGAGAGTGAAGGACGTCGATATGGATTTAGATACATTGACCGTGCGCAGCGGAAAGGGCGATAAAGACAGAACCACCATCCTGCCGGCAGCAGTCAAAGATCAGTTGAAAAATCATTTAGCCGAAGTCAAAATATTGCATGAAAATGATCTCGGCCGCGGATATGGCGAAGTTCATCTTCCGGATGCGCTAAGCAGGAAATACCCCAACGCCGGCAAGGAATGGGCATGGCAGTTCGTTTTCCCGGCCAATAATCTATCCGTTGATCCGCGTTCCGGGACAGTGCGCCGCCATCACATCAGCGATACGGCCATCCAAGGCGTGATCAAAAAAGCAATCCGCAAGACGGGGATTCCCAAATTTGCTACAGTCCATACCCTTCGTCATAGTTTTGCGACCCATTTACTGATGAACGGGGTTAATATCCGCGAAGTGCAGGAATTACTCGGGCACAAAAATGTCGAAACAACGATGATTTACACGCATGTGCTGCGCGATATGTCAAACGCGCCGAAAAGCCCGCTTGATACACTGCTGGCCGGGACAAAAAAGGCCGAAGACTGAAGACGTTTATCACTTTTGGATGCCTGAAATTGGCCTTGGCGTTTGGGCATTAAATTTGCTAGTAAAGTTTGAAAAACGATTATGCTTATTTTTTACGGATGAATAATATGATCGCAATTATAGATTACAATGCCGGTAACATCACCAGTGTGGCGCGGGCGCTGCATAATATCGGGCAGGATTTTGTCATCACGGATGACACAAAAAAGCTCGACGCGGCATCGCATTTGATTTTTCCGGGTGTCGGCGCCGCGGGCGAAGCGATGGCTTACCTGCGGCAGAAGAAGCTCGATACCTGGCTGAAAAGCTGGATCAACACCGACAGACCGTTACTTGGCATCTGCCTGGGCACACAGATTATCCTGGACTACTCCGAAGAAAACAATACGGAGTGCATCGGCCTGGTTACCGGTTCGACGAAACGATTCCCCGAACATTTATCATCCGCTGGGCTGACATTGAAAATTCCGCATATGGGCTGGAATAGTGTTACATTAAAACGCGCTCATCCTGTGTTTGCAGGCATCGAACCGGAGTCGGAATATTACTTTGTCCATTCCTATTATCCATCGCCGTCGGATGAAGCGGCGGTTTTGGGCACAACCGATTACGGTATCAGCTTTTGCTCTGTACTGGCCGTTAAAAATCTGGTTGCCATGCAGTTCCATCCTGAAAAAAGCGGCAGACCCGGGCTTCAGATTCTGAAAAACTTCTGCGGATGGAGGGGAAAATGATCTCGAAACGAATAATTCCCTGCCTGGATGTGCGCGACGGAAAACTGACCAAAGGCATTAAATTTAAAGGCAATGTTGATATCGGCGATCCGGTGGAAGTGGCCCGGGAGTATTATGAGCAGGGAGCGGATGAAATTGTCTTCTATGACATCACGGCTTCATCCGACAAGCGCAACATTATGATTGATGTGGTGCGGCGCGTGGCTGAAACCATCTTTATTCCCTTTTCCGTGGGCGGCGGCATCCGCAATATCGACGATATGCGCAAAGTCATTCTGGCCGGAGCAGAAAAAGTGAGCGTAAACTCCGCGGCTGTGCTCGAACCTAAAATTATAACGCAAGGAGCAAAAGCGTTTGGCAGCCAGTGTGTTGTGCTGGGAATGGATGTGAAAAAGGTGGATGTCTGCGAGCAAACTCCTTCGGGTTATGAAATCATCATTGAAGGCGGCAGAAAATATACCGGCATCGACGCGCTATGGTGGGCCAAAGAAGGAGAGAACTTAGGCGCGGGCGAAATCTGCCTCAATTCCATTGACGCCGACGGCACACAAGACGGCTATGAACTTAATTTAACGGCGCTTATTTCGGATAATGTCCATATTCCGGTTATTGCTTCCGGCGGTGCAGGTACACCTGAGCATCTGGCGGATGTCCTGACAACAGGCAGGGCCGACGCGGCGTTGATTGCTTCCATGGTGCATTACCGGACATATACCATCACACAAATTAAAAATTACCTCAGCGATCAAAAAATCAAGACCCGATTGCTATGGTAGCCGATCAATTATTATACTTGACGAAAATCCATTTGTATTCTTAGAATCAAGTGATTAAATTAGTTTACATTACGGCAAAACATTACGAGGATAGATCTTAAAAAGTAGGAGGCGTATTAAAAGTGGATGCAAAAAGATATGAATTAAATGTCCAGTTGGCGCAGATGCTGAAAGGCGGCGTCATCATGGATGTCACCAATGTGGAACAGGCCAAATTAGCGGAAGAAGCGGGAGCTGTGGCCGTGATGGCGCTGGAACGGGTGCCGTCGGATATCCGCAAAGACGGTGGAGTCGCCAGAATGTCCGACCCGGCAATGATTGCCGAAATCAAGAAGGCCGTATCGATTCCAGTGATGGCCAAGGCCAGAATTGGTCATTTTGTAGAAGCACAACTGCTGGAAGCCCTGCGAATCGACTACATTGATGAAAGCGAAGTCCTGACACCGGCCGATGAAGAATGCCATATTGATAAGACAAAATTCTCGATTCCTTTTGTGTGCGGCGCACGCAACCTGGGCGAAGCGCTAAGAAGAATCGGCGAAGGTGCGGCGATGATCCGCACCAAAGGCGAAGCGGGCACGGGAAATGTTGTCGAGGCCGTCCGCCATATGCGAACCATGAACCGTGAAATTCGTCAACTGGCGCAAATGCCTGTAGAAGAAGTGACCGGATTTGCTAAAAATAACGGCATGCCCTATGAACTGGCGCTGAGAGTCAAAGAGCTGGGACGCCTGCCGGTGGTCAATTTTGCCGCAGGCGGTATTGCAACGCCGGCTGACGCGGCACTGATGATGCAACTGGGCTGCGACGGTGTTTTTGTCGGCTCCGGTATTTTCAAATCAGCCGATCCGGCCCTGCGTGCCAGAGCGATCGTCAAAGCAACTGCTTACTTCAATGATCCGCAAAAAGTTCTCGAAGCCTCCATAGGCCTGGGCGAGGCCATGCCTGGTTTGGAAATCGGACAGATTCCGCCGGAGCAGATTCTTGCCAAGCGAGGCTGGTAAACTTTGTCATGTCCGTGCATTTGATCATGGATAAACCAGATTTGATAGGCGTCCTGGATCTGCAAGGCGGCGTCCATGAGCATCTGGAGCATCTGGAACGGTTGGGCCTTCCCTATAAGCGAGTCAAGCTGGCGGAGGATTTTACCAATCTGGCTGGACTGATCATTCCCGGCGGCGAAAGCACTTGTCTGGCCAGGCTGCTGAATATTTTCGAACTGAAAGACGTCATTCTTCAACATCACCGCCGCGATATGAAAATCTGGGGCACTTGCGCGGGCGCCATCTTGCTGGCCGATAAAGTGCTCGGCGAAAAAGCCTGTCTGGGCCTCATCGATATGGAAATCGAACGTAACGGCTTCGGCAGTCAGCTCGACAGTTTCAAAAGTGAAGCAGTCATCGAGGCTATGTCTGATGAACCGATTCCTTTAACGTTTATCCGCGCGCCGAAAATTATTCGTGCAGGAAAAGATGTTCATGTTCTGCTTCGAATTGACGATTATATCGCTGCGGCGGAAAGTGACAGTATCTTAGTCACTGTTTTTCATCCGGAATTAACTGGTTGTCTGGCGCTACACCGGTATTTTGCTTTGAAGTGCGGACTGAATCCGGCAACGGAAAATCCTTCAGCCGTCTATAAAAACTGGGAGAGTTCGAGCTGGATGAAGCTGGCGCGCATTGCTTCGTAACTGATTTTATTAATGGATTGCAAATCACTTAGTGCCAAGGTAAGTAAAAAACTAGTCTTTAAATTATACGATATTCACATGTCTTTTATTTCCATCATTGAAAATACTTTTTTTGCCAACGGTCGCTACTGGGGCAACCTCAATTCGTCTTTTTACGCCAGGGGTTCGATACGGGCCATGAAGACGGGTATTGAATCCGTCGATCTCAACATGGCATGGAATGAAAAACCCCTGGTGCCGGACGACAACAAATCGATTCAGAATATCAAAAAATATTTTCAGCAAGCTGGTTTACCTTTCTGGTGGTGGGTGTTTCCGCGTTCACAATCGGCAGCCACGATCGGTATGTTGGGGGCGGAAGGTTTTTCGCTTGTCGAGAGTATTCCGTCCATGGTTGCGGATTTGACCTTGCTTTCCGATGAAGAAACCTGTGATTCGGGTGTCTCCATCATTCGTGTGAAAAACAAAGAAGAACTGAACTTGTGGGAAGAAGTTTCTTTTACCGGCTTTGATTTTCCGTATAAAACAAAAGAACAGTATCATCGGTTCGTGAGTACATTCAATCTCCATGCCGACTCACCGCAGAAATTCTTTCTGGCCTGCCTCAACGGAATACCGGTAGCGACCTCGTTATTATTTCTGAACGGAAATATCGGCGGTATCTATTTTATCACGACGCTGGCGGAGCAGAGAAAAAAGGGCATCGGCCTGGAATTAACAACAGCAACCATGCGTTTCGCCAAAATTGCCGGAGCCCGCTTTGCCGCACTGCAATCATCGCCCGACGGCTTGCGTGTTTACCAGCAGGCTGGATTTAAGGAATATTGCCGGGTGGACGTGTATAGCCTGAACGTCGCATAATTTTCAAGAAAACGTTAATATATTCAGCATATTTAAACCTTTCTGCGTCTATTCTCTAAACTGATCACACATGAATTCCCGTTTTTGGTGTCATCCCTTTGATTTCGCTATGCCGTCGCCGACAATCAGGGTATCGCCCATTTCAGAAACGGGAAACACCCGTTTCTGGTTTTAGGCATTAAGCCGATTTTTACAAAGTTGTTACAAAATTGGTTTGTTCTTTGCATTATCATTCTCGAATGGAAAGAAATTAATTGCTATTAGAACAATTTTGTTACAAAATAATTTTAAGGTTCTTTGGGCCTGATATGAGAAAAGTTTTGAAAAGGGCATGTGACGAGGACAATACCAAATTGAGCGATCACAATTATGAAGAGTTAGCAGCTCTGCACACGATTTCTAAAATTCTCGCGCAGCCGGGAGATTTGCGCGATCAGCTGGAGCAAATCCTCAACGAAATGAACTCACGCCTGGGGATGCAGCGCGGCATGATTTCACTTCTGAATCGCGACAAACAGGAAGCCTGGTTGGATATCGCTCATGACATCAATATAGACGGACTGGACGTCACCTACAAACCGGGCGAAGGCATTACAGGAAAAGTGGCGGAAACGGGTCGCCCGATGGCTGTGGCGAATCTGGGCCAGGAAACGCATTTTTTGGATCGCACCGGCGCGCGTCGTCATCTGAATCGCGCCGAACTGTCCTTTTTGTGCGTTCCGATTATGTATGATGGACGCGTTGTCGGCGTCTTATCCGCCGATAAGGTCGCCAAGCAGGTGGAAAATCTGGACAAGGAACTGGCGATGCTGTCTTCGGTGTCCGAGCTGATGGCCAAGGCCGTGCATATCAGAGCGCTGGAGGAAGAAAACGAACGATTGAGAAAAATTGTCGGCAGCACGCGATCGCCGTCGATCGAAATTATCGGCCATTCCAAGGTCATGCAGGAAGTATTCGGAATGGTTGCGCAAGTTGCCGATTCCAATACAACTGCTTTAATCACCGGCGAAACGGGAACAGGCAAGGAACTGGTTGCCCGCGCCATCCATAATAACTCTCCACGCAAAGGCGGACCGCTGGTGCAGGTTAACTGCGCGGCGATTCCCGACACGTTGATAGAAAGCGAATTATTCGGTCATGAAAGAGGTGCTTTTACCGGTGCACTGCAGCAGCGTCGGGGACGTTTTGAAGAAGCCAACGGCGGCACAATATTCTTAGATGAAGTCGGAGAACTTTCCGCCGCCGCACAGGTAAAGCTTTTGCGCGTTCTTCAGGAAAAGAGATTTCAACCGCTGGGCTCCTCCCGTGTGATCAACGTCAATGTACGAATTATTGCCGCAACCAATCGAAATCTGGAACAGGATATTTTATCTGATCGTTTCCGGGCCGATTTGTTTTATCGCTTAAATGTTTTTCCGATATACTTGCCGTCGCTTCGCGAGCGTGGCAGCGATATCATTTTGCTGGCCGATCATTTTCTGCTGAAATACAGCAAGGAAATGGGCAAAAATGTTAAAAGAATCTCCACGCCGGCTATTGAGGTATTTCTGTCCCATAAATGGCCGGGAAATGTGCGCGAACTGGAAAACTGCATCGAAAGGGCGGTTCTGCTGTCCAAAACAGATATCATTGATACGGTTCATCTACCGCCTTCATTACAAGTACGCGAAAAAGAATTGGATCGTAAAGAACGCAGCAAGCTTTCTTCCGTAGTCGAAGCGGAGGAAAGGTCTTTAATTATGGATGCTCTGCAGGAATCAGGCGGGAATCAAACCAAAGCCGCAACAATTTTGGGGACAACAAAACGCATCATTCAATATAAAA
This sequence comes from Deltaproteobacteria bacterium, assembly GCA_025355175.1. GTDB lineage: Bacteria > Desulfobacterota > Syntrophia > Syntrophales > Smithellaceae > UBA8904. The sequence continues at coordinate 7,713 of JANYAF010000025.1, forward strand.
TCACCAAACTGGGAATCAATCCCAAGCTTTTTCGCAAGCACAGTAACAAAAACGGTGATGCCGAATAAAATTTTTATTTGAAAAAGCAGATCATCTCTTGCGCTACCACATCCGAGATGAATCTTAAGTTTTTTCCCTGGACATCATAGACGCCAACTACATCGGCATATTGTCGATCTTCCGGAGCAATCACTTCCAGTAAATTGGGTATTTCATGCATCCATTTTGTGTTGAAAATTACTTCAATATTTTCCGGATAAATAGCCATATAAAATATATCCATTTCCACAAGGTCTTGAAAGAAATGCGTACCGAAAGATAATTCCGGTATCAAACTGCCTTCTTTGTAAGCTATTTCGGCAATCGCGGCGATATTGTCAATTTCAGAAAAAGTAGTCGGCACACCCATGGTCGGTGTTGTCGTTCCCCAGCGGCCCGGCCCGAAAAGAAGCGTCGGCATTTCATCGCGTTTCCCAATAGTCTTATTTATTTTTCCTACCAACCGGGCAATATTGTATTTGTCCGAAAGGGGCAGCTTCGTGTATTGCTGAGGATCGACATAAATAACTCGCGATATGCTTTCGTGAACACCGCCGCCCATGAAGTTACCTTGCTGTCGCAGAAATATTTTACTTTCGTCAATTTTGTCTGGAATTTTCACGCGTCGATAGTGACCACTGGTCTGAAAAGGTCGGCACTGAAGAAGGTTTATCTGAAGACTTCCTTCCGCGTTAAAGTTGGCCGTAAATTCAATATCAACCGGATAATCGTATGCCTTTTCGAGTTGTTTGAGCATTTTAGACATAAGCCCCGGGAATTCCGTTGAAGAAAGCAGCTCATCAAAGGTAAGTATCCAAACTTCGCCGTCTTTGCCTGTAGCTTTCATTCTATCCGTGGCATCAATATCGCGAGTAGCGATAAGATCCAGATGGTCCTCCAAATCATAGTTGAGCACCTCCGCCATCGATAATGACTGAAAACGATTTTCATCCAGATTCAGGACATCAACGCCATGCTGCGAAAAACGTCCGGCGTCTTCTTGCTTGGCGTAAGGTTTGACAAGTGGTGTATCCAGCGCGACAATGCGCGGGTAATCATTGGATGTCCGGTTTACCGCTCTGGTTCCCAGTCCGAATACCAGCCGTAGCATTCCCGCCTGAGGATCGATGCCTTTCTGCCAGACAAAGGTATTATAAGACAAGCCGACGCCGGCTAATTCCGGGAAATAATATTTTTTTCGATAAGACCCGGAAACCCGCTGCACCAAAAGTGCCATCTGCTCATCTTGTTGATCTAACCCGCGTTGCTGACGATAAGTGAGGGCGTCCACATTCATGGTACTTGCAAATATTTTCCGCACGACTTCTTCAAATTTATCATAACGCTCTTCCGGTGTTCCCTGATTGGCGCAAAAATAACTTTCATATTTTCCGGCAAAAGCATTGCCGAACGCATCTTCCAGAAGACTGCTGGAACGCACGATGATGGGGGATTGCCCGAAATATTCGAGCATCAGATGAAAACGCTCCTGCACTTCTTCCGGAAACTTGCCTTTGAGCATTTTTTTCTTTAGTTCCAAGGCACTTTCAAAATATCGCTCTTTGGTTTTGTGAGCCATAAAATCATTCCACCAGCCGTTTTGAACGATGTACGAATAAAAAACATCAGAGCCGATATAAAATGAATCATGCAATTCCAGATGATCGGACCATTTTGTGGAAGTATCTTTGCGTAAAATGTTGCGGGCGAGCAGCATCCCGGTGGATTTACCGCCGATAAATCCCGTTCCAATCAGCCGCTCTTTAATTTCAATCAGGTCTGCCAATGTAAAATAACTCTTCACCAGATCAAGAATTCTCTTCTCTCTGCCTATCAGTACGGAAGAGAGTTGCTCGATCATTTTGTTTTTCTGATCGTCATCCTGCTTTCTATCCAGAACGTCTTTTGCCTGCATGAACATACGATCCCAATAGTCCAGATTCCTCTCGGCAGTACTGGCTGCCGTTTGAGTCAGATAGGAAAATAAGTTCGACGCATCGGCACTATTCATAATCGGGACAAATTCGTCTTTATCCATCATGTGCGGCAGAAACATCGTCGGCGAATAGCGTTGCCAGGCCTTGAGCGGATGGACATACAGCTTCCCCTGAAAGCTGTAAACATCCAGCAGGACCTGGGTGGTTTCGCGAATACGGGCAATTGTTTTAAAGGAATGGCTGTTACGCAAGATGGAAAAGTAGGTGACGGTATTCAAATCAAAAAGGTAGGGACAAGTAATGACAAAAAAATTGCCGATCATCAAATCAGTCGCCCAAGCCAAAAGCAGATCGGACAGGCAATCAAACACATAAAAAACATCGCGGCCTTCCTGCCGGATGATATGATGAACCTCTCTGGAGAAAGATTCAAACCCGGTATTGGCGTCAAGCTGGTATAGCACAATTTTATCTGATGCTTTGAGGAGCGGCGGATGCTGAGCAAAGCGCATATAAACAACGCGCCTTCCCCGCTCCAGGGCAGTCTTCACATAGGGGGTAATGAATATTTTATAATCTTCAATATTTTCAACCTGAAAAACGACATTGTCACCCATTTGCAGGTAGTTAAGCGTTTTGTCCAACCCTTTAATACCTGTACTGACACTGGATATGTTCATAATGAAAACACCTTTAATCGGACAATGTTGATGGCTTATGGTAACTCCAAATCTAAATTTAATCACTATAAAAAAAACTACCCGGAGGGGGGGCCGGGTAGTTTTTTAAGAATTGAAACAGGAATATGCCTACAATTTCCGCCTATTCTTCCAAGCCATCATCATCTTTTTTAACAACGGCTGCTTTTAGAGGTCTGATCTTTCGGTAAACTTCCTGCGGAGTCTTTTTATTGCCGTCAACCGTGAGAAGTCTTTCTATCGTTATACCGAAAAGTTTTTCATTTTCCTCCAGGTAAGGCTCGATCAGATTCCAGTCTGCATCGGTGACATCAACATATTCGCCGCCGTTTAACTGCTCATCAACCAGTTTTCTTCGGGGATCGCGGACATACATCGCGCCGCCGGATGCCAGAGAGAATATATTCGAACCGGGATACGGTGATTCGTACTCATAAATCGAGCCGTCTTCATCATGAAAGCCAATGCCGTTGAGGATGACAAAACCGCCACCGTTGAGCGGATCACCGGCCATAAAAGATTCAGCAAGGTAATCCAGAGCGGTACCGTTAATGACAACCCGTGGGTGGCCTACGGCATTAATTAACGGCCTGCCCGCCGCATTGCCCATGATATAAGCGTTGCCGCCTTTGGCTCCGTACATAAAAGTCTGGCCGACGTCGCCGAAGACAACCAGCTTGCCTTCTTTCATAATCTGGCAGAGTTGATCCTGGGCATTGCCATGAACATAAATTTCCATGCCGTCAACACCGGAAGCGATATAATCGCCGGAAGCGCCGTAGATATCAATTCTTACATCCTTTGTTGCCGGACCGAAACCGCAACCGGTAAAACGCTGACCGCGATATTTGTAAAC
>JANYAF010000062.1 GCA_025355175.1 Deltaproteobacteria bacterium
TTTTCATATGCTTCCTCAAATCGCATCTTCCGGGTCTCCTGTAGCCATTCTGTACGTCTCATCTGTCACCTCTCGGTGACATCTTAAACCGGACAGGTTATGTGCTACAATACCGGACATATCACGTGTTCCTAACATTAATTTTATGTGAGAGTTATATCGCAAAAAAACAGCCGAACGGCAGCTGGAAGATCGCCCGAGAGATCTAGAACGAAGCGGTGAATCCCTGAGTCGGTAGAGATAAGTCTGTCCGAATTAATTCTACTTAAAAGTTGGTCTGCGGTCAAACCAGGGCCGAGCCCGCTCCAATTGGCCGGCCAGTTGAAACAAGAGCGACTCCTCTCCGAAACGTCCGATAAATTGCACGCCGCAGGGCAGTCTTCCCTGGCTCCAGTGGAGCGGCACCGACATGGCCGGCTGGCCAGTCAGATTGGCCAGTTGGGTAAAAGGCATTTTAGCAAGGCCTTTGGTGGCCATCATATCGGCAATGCCTGTTGCCTTGAGCAGCTTGCCCATATTCATGGAGTTAATGATTTTCAAAAAGAGTTGTTCAGCGGGTTTCTGCTGAAATTCACCAATCCGCGGCGGAAGGGAGGCAATGGTGGGCGTCAGATAAAGATCATAGGTTTCGTGAAATTTCGCCATCTGCCGCGAGAAGGTGTTCCACTGGCGCATGGCAAGGACGAAATCACCCGCCGAAAAAGCCTGCCCCAGCAGATTTAACGCCCAGGTGGCTTCTTCGGTGTCATGATGATTGAGCGGCCTGCCGACGACACTTTTCAGCTCCTGGATATCCGCCGCGACTTCGCCGAAGTACATCATGATATAGCTTTTGCCCAAAGCTTCTCCGTCAATGCCGGGCTCGGCTTCTTCCACAATATGCCCGAGACTTTCCAAAAGCTTTGCCGTGTTGAGAACGGCTTCTACGCATTCGGGATGAACATCGGCTTTTAAGGGCGATTGAACCGTGAAAGCGATTTTCAACCGGGATGGGTCTTGCTTTGTGTCTTCCAGGAAAGGCCGCTTTGGCGGGGGGATAACGTAGGGTGAGCCGGGGTTCGCGCCATTGGTCACATCCAGCACGGCTGCCGAGTCGCGCACGGAACGAGTGAGCACACCTTCTACCACCGCGCCCTGCCAGATTTCGCCCGATTCGGGTCCAAGCGGATTGCGGCCGCGTGTGGTCTTCATGCCGAACAAAGCGCAGCACGACGCGGGAATGCGGATCGATCCGCCCCCGTCGCCGCCGGAGGCCATGGGCACAATGCCCGAAGAGACAGCTGCTCCCGATCCGCCGCTGGAGCCGCCGGGCGTATGATCGAGATTCCAGGGATTGCGCGTCGGGCCATGCAGCTCAGGCTCGGTAACGCCCATTAGACCGAATTCCGGCGTGTTGGTTTTTCCCAGAACGATGAGCCCTGCGGCTCTGTGACGCCTGGCCATTTCACTATCCTCAGTCGGCACATAATTGCGGCAGGATTTGCTGCCCTTGTTCATAGGGATGCCCGCGATGGCGGAGACAAGGTCCTTGCACAAAAAGGGCACTCCGGTAAATGGCCCCTGCGGAATCAGGCCGGCGGCCGCCGCACGCGCTGCATCATCCATGCGGTAAATGACCGCGTTGATCTTCGGGTTGATGCCGTCGATGCGCGTGATCGCTTCTTCACACAATTCCGACGCGGTGACTTCTTTCTTTCTGACCAGTTCGGCCAGTCCCAGACCATCATATTTTTCATATTCGGTGAATCGTGACATATTGCACCTCCTGCGGACAATGGATGATAAGAATCTGACTATCAGATTTCTTCGGTCAATTTTTCGATGAGTGTTTTACGGTCGGGATGTTGCAAAATAAGTGTTTGGCGATTGCCCGATTCGTAGTCGCTGTAGTCGAATCCCGGACACATCGTCGCGCCCATCAAGGCGAGTGCGCCGGCGGTAAGATACGCGCCCTGCCAGCAACCGCGCGGAACGAGCGCCTGGACAAGCTGTCCGTTTTGAATATCCTGTCCCAGCGTGAGAATATCCGATGTGCCGTCGGGATAAAGTAAAAGGAGGTTTACCGGCGCTCCCAGATAAAAGTGAAATAGTTCATCGGTCGGCAACCGGTGCATCCGCGAGCAGCTTTCGGGTGTCAGCATATAGTAGATTGCCGAGCCCAGAGAATGCGGTCCGTCGTAGCGCCTCGGAAGCGCCGTGGCCGGCAGAATGTCCGATGAGCGATAGGATGATCTGAAAAACCCGCCTTCTTCCTGAAGGGGTTCCAGCCCGAAGAGATCAATGATTTCCTGCGCTGTCATTTTTACCTCTCCGCGGTTTTATCTTTTTCACTCAGGAACATCTGCTCGACGCGGCGGAAGTCGATTTTGCCGGTGGCGGTTTGGGTGATGGATGAAACAATCTTGATGCGTCGGGGCATGGCGTAAGGTTCGAGCTTTTCCAAAATCATTTTTTTGAGCTGCATTTCAGTGAGCTCGCAGGCAACCAGCGCGGCAATCACGCTTTCGCGGCCCTTTTCAGCGGGGAGCGCAATGACGACTGCGTCGCGCACGGTAGGTAACATCTTGATTTTGTTCTGGACATCCAGAAGGTCGACGCGTTTACCGCCAACCTTGACAATGCCGTCGGCGCGCCCCAGCAGAATAAAACGGTCGTTTTTATCCGGCTGAACTTCGTCACCGGTCACGCAAAAGCCATCGGCGTCCATTCCCATTTCGCGGGACACAAAATCGGAACGCACGGCCAATCGCTTACCGGACAGTTGCCAGGATACGACATCGGCGGGCTTCCAGCTGTTCGTGTTTTCCCGGATGCAGCGCGAGGCGATGCCTCCCGTTTCAGTGGAACCATAGATTTCCGTAATGCCCAGGCCGGTTTTTTTCAGGAAATGTGTCGCGTCGGAACGGTTTAAAACGCCGGAAGACGAAAATGCGATTTTGAGCGACGGCGTGGACAGATTCTCGACTTTTAAAGAGCGGTAGTGAATCGGAACGCTGACCAGCACGGTGGCCTTATGCCGATTGATGGTGGAGATGATTTCCTGCGGGAAGGTGCATATTTCCGGCATGACCCTGGCGTGGGCCAGAAAAGGCGTTAGAATGGAAAACAGCAGGCCGTAAATGTGATAAGGTGGAACGGTCGATATAAACAGATCTTTGGATGTCAGATCGAATTTATCTTTTATGTAAAAGGCTTCCGCCAGTAAATTGCGGGGCGATTTTGACCAGACTCTGGGCTTGCCGGTTGAGCCACCGGTAAAAAGGCTCAAAAAAGGCTCGTCAGGATTGCGCATGCTTTCTGGAGTTAAATCGGCGGGGTTTCCAGCTATCGGTGTGATGATTTCCACGCCGGGCATTTCTTCGGGATGATCGGCGATGGCGATGTCGAAACCAACCGCGTCATACATTTCCATCAGGGCGTGCGTAGAAAATGAATGAGGCAGGATCAGTTTGCAGGCACCCGCAAGCGAGGCCAGAACGGAAGCGACGACCACGGCTTTATTTTCCGTGCACAGGCAGACTGATTTCTCCGCACCGCGCCTGTTTAAAGTTTTTTTCAACCCGGCGGCCAGCTCAAAAATTTCACCGTAGGTATATCCGGAATACGTGAACTCTTTCTGGCAGAGCGTTTTAGACGGAACCAGAATTTTCTTATAAGCTGTGATAAAATGGTCTTTTTCTTCTATGGCCATAATGATTTTAATTTATAAAATGCTTTTTTGAATCTCTTCGGGTCATATTCCCCGAAGCTTGCTTCGTTCCTTGCTGTCTTGGATACCCCGCAGCTTGCTGCAGGGTGGTTCATTTATCTATAAGAAATAAAGAAAAAAAGCAATGTTGGTTTTTAAGGAAAACCCATGTCCGAATCTCCGGTTATTTGATACAGGAGCAGCCAAAATGTTTTTTGTTGACTTATGAACCATTTTCTCGTTAATTCGGGAAAAAAGAGGGAACAAGCCGATGATCGATATCGAATCGTTGATTCCGCATCGTGAACCGATTAGAATCATCACGAACGTCATAGAACTAAAGGATAATTCTGGCATTGCCGCCGCTGTGGTCAATGAGCACTGGCCTCTTTGCGACGGCCGGACGGTTGGTTCGCTTATTTTAATTGAAGCGATTGCCCAGACTGCCGCCTTGGTGGAAAGTTACAAACGAAAAAAAGAAGGGAAAGATAGTGTTAAAGGCTGGCTGGTCGGTATCAAGTCCGCAGAATTTAAAAAGGATTTCATCCCTCTGGGCACACGTATCACGGTAGCTGTCAAAAGTTTATATGCGCTAGATGAATATGGTGTGATCGAAGGCGAAGTGAAATCCGGCGACGATATCCTGCTTACGGCGATACTTCAGGCTATACGCTTGAATCATGATGTATCCTGAAATGAAATAAGGAGATCATTAAGATCATGGGTGAAAAAAAGATAGCTATTGTGACAGGGGCCAGCAGGGGTATCGGCCGCGCGACGGCGGTGGAGCTGGCCAGAACCGGTTACTATGTCGTGATCAATTACAACGCCAACGAGACGGCGGCGGCTGAAACGCTGACGCAGGTTCAAGCCACGGGGCAGGCAGGTGAAATACGAAAATTCGACGTGGCCAACGCTGAAGAAGTGAAAGAAGCGCTGGCGAAAGTTGTTGAGGAGCATAAGAGAATTGATGTCCTGGTCAATAACGCCGGCGTCACCGCCGACGGTCTCTTTATGCTGATGGGAGAAGACGAGTGGCACAGTGTTATTAATACAACACTCAATGGGTTTTTTAATGTAACAAAGCCCGTCTTGCGCGAAATGGTCAGGAAGAAAAGCGGCGCGATTGTCTCTGTTTCTTCCATCTCGGCCATGATTCCCAACCGCGGCCAGGCGAATTACGCGGCGGCCAAGGCCGGGGTCAACGCCGCTACGCGGTCCCTGTCCAAAGAGGTGGCGCGTTTCGGTATTCGCGTCAATGTGGTTGCGCCGGGTCCCATCGAGACGGATATGCTAAGCAGTCTGCCAATGGACGCAAGTATGATCAAAAGCGCCATCCCGATGGCGCGGGTGGGGAAACCCGAAGAAGTTGCCCGTGTGATCCGCTTTTTGTGTTCTGATGATGCTTCATATATCACGGGACAGGTCATTGCCATCAATGGCGGGATGTTTTAATCATGATTCGAGTTGCTTCTATGAAAAAAACATGGCCGGTTTTGCTGATTTGGCTGATGCTTCTGCCGCCGAGCGTTCATGCGGACGACTTTGAACAGTTGCGCAGAGACTCGGCGCGCATTTCGACTATTTCCGCCGATTTTGTACAGAAGAAATTTATGAAAATTCTGGCCAGACCGCTGATCTCGGAAGGGAAGTTTTATTATGCCGCGCCGGATTCTATCCGTTGGGAATATAGTAAACCCATCAAGAGCGTGGTTATTTCCGGCAAGGGGAATACGAAACGCTATATCGCCTCCGGGGGTAAAATGATTGAAGATAAAACCGGCGGCGCGCAGGCGATGAAAATTGTGCTTGATGAAGTGGCGGGCTGGATGAGCGGCAAGTTTGATTCCAATCCCTCCTTTACCGCCACCCTCAAGGAAGGATCAAGCACACAGATTACTCTGACGCCGGTTGGCAAGAGCATGACCGGCATGATCGAAAAAATTGAAATTACGGTTTCACGCAAAGATGCGGCGGTCAAATCCGTGCGGATTATAGAAAGCGTCACTGCCGAAACCCGGATTGACTTTCAGCAGGTCGTCATCAATAAAGGCATTCATCCTTCCGTGTTTCAGGATGTTCAATGAAAGGCCTTCTTTTGCTGATAGGCTCTTTTCTGCTCGTGTCTTGCGCGGCATTGCCGGCGGTCCTGCCACCCGCAGATCAAACAATGACATGCCCGTCTCCGTTTCTTACAGAAAAAACCCGCTTCATCCACGCGATTGAAGCGCGCATGTCCGGTGAGACCAAAGCCGTCATGATCGGCGTGACCCTTGCAGATCCAGCTTTGCGGACGCTTTCCTGCGCCATCATGAGTCCGGAGGGTATGGTGTTGTTTGAAGCCTTCTTCGGGCCTTCCGGCATGATCGTCAACCGGGCGCTGCCGCCCTTTGACGCGGCGGACTTTGCAGGCAATATGATGGACGATATTGCGCTGATATTTTTAAAGCCCTCAGGCGCGGTCACGCAGAAAGGCGTTTTGGCCGCAGGCGAGGCAGTCTGTCGCCAGCACAAAGATCAGGGGGGCTGGATTGATGTATTGCAACGTCGTGATGGACGCATCCAGGTTCGGCGCTATTCGGAAGGCGGTAGTTTGAAACGTAGCGTAACGCTGGCGGGAGGGGTGCTGACCCCCTATTCAATCATAGAACTTCACGCGTCGGAACTGGTCAATTACACGCTGATGATGACGCTGATCGAATCCGAGGCTGTTCAAGACGAGCCGCAGCTTAGGGAATAAGCCAAAGGACCTCATCCATGAGAAATCCGGTTGAAGGGAAGAATATTGTTGTCATCGGCGCAGGCGTTGGCGGTTTGTCCACGGGCATTCTGCTGTCGCTTCTGGATTACCACGTTACGGTTGTGGACAAAAATCGGGAGCCGGGCGGCCTGATGCGTTCTTATTTGCGACGGGGGATCGATTGCCCTGTGGGCGTGCATTATGTCGGCGCGCTGGATACTTTCGAGCCGCTGGGCAAAATGTTTGGCGTCCTGGGCATTTCCGTGGATAATTTGTTTTACCGCATGGGGGACGAGTGTGTAACCGACCGCTACATTTTTGATGATTTTATTTTCGACCTGCCGGTTGGTATTGACGCGTATGAAAAAAATCTGCGGAAGGCGTTTCCGCTCGACAGCGCCGCGCTGGATGTTCTGATGAAAAATTTACGCGAGATTGCTGGGACCATGCTGGCGCCATCTTTTTTTCTCAATTCGGGCGATCCCTTTCAGCATATGGATCATTTCCGGCCGATGGGAGAGTTGCTCGATGACCTTGCGGCGTCTCCGCGATTGCGTGCCGTTCTGGCGGTGCCCTGCCAGCTCATCGGCGTCCAGCTTAACGATTGTCCGGTGATCTTTCATCACATGGTGGTGGCCGGGTATTTATTTTCGTCGTGGCGGTTAAAAGATGGCGGCGCCAAAATGGCGGATGTCTTTGCCGCGCGTTTTACCGGCCTGGGCGGTAATCTTATTCTTAATCAATCCGTCCGGAAAATTAATATCGAAAAAAGCAAAATAGCCGGGATCAGCCTGGATAAGGGCGCTGATTTGCCTGCGGACGCGGTGGTAGCGGCAATCCATCCGAAGGCATTACTCGGCCTGCTGAATGAAAGTGCTCTGCGTGCGTCTTTGCGCGAGAGAATTATAGCGCTTGAGGAAACAGACGGCGTGATTGCCGTGCAGGCAAGCGTTGATGCCGCGGCGCATGGGGAAGTCGATTACAATGTTTACCGGATGCATCACGATGAACGGGGTTTTCTCGAAGACGGTATTTTTTATCAGATACGGCGCGGCGATGGTCAGGGGACCAATTTACTGTCTATGATTACCCGTTCGCTCTATAGCGATTGGAGCCCCTGGGAAAATACGTTGACCGGACGGCGTGGGGCGGCCTATGAGAAAAAGAAGCTGACCATGGCCCGCGACTTGTTGCGAAAAGCCGAGGAAATATTCGGGTCCCTGAAAGATGCACGGATCCTGGATGTGTTCACGCCTTTGACGCTGCGCGATTATGGAAATTGTCCCGAAGGGTCTTGTTATGGCGTGTTGCGCTCCACCCGTCAACTGCTGAAAATAGCCTCTTTGAATAACTTGCCCATTGGCGGACTTTGTCTGGCCGGACAAAACGCTATGGCGCCGGGGGTGATGGGCAGTATCATGGGATCATTCAACGCGGTGCGGCAGCTCATCGGCGATCAGCGCTTTGCCGGAGAGTTTCACCGGCAACTCTAATACTGGACGGAGACGCTGATTTATGCTAATTCTTGCGGCGCTTTCGGCTCAAGGCGAAACCATCCGGATCTTGCGTGAAGGATATACAATAAAAAGGAGTTATCCAAATTCAATGACACGTCAGGATATTGAAAGAGAAGTCCGCGATATTTTTCTGAGAGCGTTTGAAGTTGAGAATCCCGAGATGGATGTCAATCTGCGGGAAGCCTATGGTTTTGACAGTATCGATGCCATTGAACTGTTACTGGAAATCGAAAAGTTTTTGGGTTCGGAATTGACGCAGGAAGAAAAAAAGCAGGCGATGGACATCCGTACCATGAAACAGATTATCGACTATATTGAAATGCTGGCCGCAAAACACAAGACGCCCCCGGAGAAAAATAAATGAGAGAACGCAGGGTTGTTATCACGGCCTGTTCAGCCATATCGCCCATCGGGCATGGCAAGGAGCAGATCGTCGAAAGCCTTTTAAAAGGAATCTCCGGTGTCACAACGTTACGCGAAGATGAACTGATCAGCCGCTTTATTCATTCCCGTGTTTACGGCACAGTGAGCTATCCGATGGTATATGATTTCAACCGACAGCATCGCAAGACCATGGGGCCGGTGGCTTATTATGCCTGTCAGGTGGCCAAGGAAGTGCTGGAGCAGGCGGGGCTTTCTCCTGAATTTGTAACGGGGGGCAGGCTTGGCGTCGCATTTGGTTCGATTCACGGTTCCCCCACCGTGCAGCGCGATATTTACAAGATATTTTTTGAAGCCAAGGATAAAGCGACCTATCAGGGGATCGGCGCGGTCGATTACCTGAAATCCATGGTGCACACCACTGCCGTTAATATTTCCAAAATGTTCGGCATTACGGGCCGGATTATTTCTTCAGGGACAGCCTGTACGACCAGCAGCCAGTCTATTGGTTACGGCTATGAGGCTGTCAAGTATGGCTTGCAGGACGCCATGATCTGCGGTGGCGCAGATGAATATGACACGATCACTGTGGCGGTTTTTGATAATCTGCTGGCCTGCTCCACCGCTTTCAATGATCAACCCCAGCAAACGCCCCGTCCGTTTGATAAAGCGCGCGACGGTCTGGTTGTCGCCGAAGGCGCGGGAGCCGTCATGCTGGAGGAATATGAATTTGCAAAGAAGCGCGGCGCGACGATTCTGGCCGAAGTGATCGGTTTTGCCTGCAACTCCAATGGCGGCGATCTCATCCTGCCGAATCTCGACGGCATCACCAAAACGCTGAAGCTCGGCCTGGAAAACACGGGCATCAACGCCTCGGAAGTGGATTTGGTAAGCGCTCATGCCACCGCCACCAAGATGGGGGATATTATTGAGGCACAGGCGATTGGCGCTGTTTATGGAACGAAACCCTATGTGATGGCTCTCAAGAGCTATATGGGTCACACCATGGCGGCCTGCGGCGCCATCGAGACAGTTTTAACGCTTTACATGATGCAGGAAGGTTTCATTGCGCCGACGCTCAATCTCGAAGATATTGATGAACGCTGCGCGATGATTCATCACGTTCAAAAACTCATCGAACAGAAGGTTTTAACCGCAGCCATACAGAATTTTGCTTTTGGCGGCGTCAACACCAGCCTGCTGATTCGAAAGTTGACCTGAAATTAAAATGGCCCTTCTTCGACCACTCCAGCGCATGATCGGTTTTTGCCTCACGGTGGTTTTGTGGGGATATTTTATGTTTGGCTACCTCTTTATTTTATTGTTTCTGTTTGTGCCGTATTATTGGGTGGCCAGAGGCGGGACGGCGGCTTTGCAGAAACTGAACCACTTGCATCTGAAAGGGTTCTTCATGCTGACGCGGCGGCTGATTCCCCGCACAACATACGCCATCGACCCGAAAGTGCGCGAGCTTCGGTCGTCCATTATCATCTGCAACCATATCTCGTATCTTGATCCGATTCTGCTGGTGTCGCTTTTCCCTCAACAGACGACTATCGTAAAAAACACGTTTTTCCGCGTACCCATATTCGGCTGGTTTTTGAGGAGGGCGGGCTATGTGCCGTCGTCACCCGCTGAGATGCTTGGGGAGGCCATGATTAAAAATCTGGAGAACGTCAAGGCGCATCTGGCGGCGGGTGGCAATTTTTTTGTTTTTCCCGAAGGCACGAGAAGCCGCGACGGCAATCTCTCGACCTTCAACCGGGGTGTGTTCAGTATCGCGCGCTATTGCGGTACTAGCCTTGATCTGATTTTTATCACCGGCACGGATCAACTCTTCCGCCCCGGAACGTTTTCATTTAATACGCGCAAAGATAATGTCATTACCCTGGAATTGATTGCATCAATCCACCCTGACTATCAGGCCCGGAATTTTTCAATCAGTTCGGTTTTGGATCAGGCCCGACAGGTTTTCGAACAAAAAATCGCCGATGTTAAAGGGGACGCGAGACCGAAGGCCGAAGGATAAATTGAAGGCAAGATTTTAAAGGATTGGTGAAAAATTCCGCATGAAAAAAAATAAGCGCATTGTCATCACGGGCTTAGGAACAAAAAACGCTATTGGCGGCGATGTCGCGCAATTTGCCGCCGCACTAAGGCAGGGCGTCTGTGGTATCTCCGAGATTGACCTGTTTGATACGAGCGAGTTCCGAACCCATAAAGGCGGGCAAATTAAGAATTTTGATCCCCGCCGATCGATTCCAGGAGAATTTTCCACCAAGCGCATGTCGCGGGCCGATCAACTTTCTTTTGCCGCGACGATGGAAGCGCTTACGGGTGCCGATCTTTACCCTTTGCCCGAATCCTATAAAGAGAATATGGGTGTGGCCATTGGCGGTGGCTCCGGCGGACTTTTTGAGGCGGAAAGCTTTTATGTGGAGCTCTTGAAGAAAGGTCTCGACCGGTCGAGATTTTCCCGGTTGTCCACCATTTATTGCGCATCGTCCGCCGACCGGATTGCGTCCAATCTGGAACTTTTGGGCCCCAAAACAACATTTATGACGGCCTGCTCCGCGGGTGCTACTGCGCTGGGTTATGCGAGGGATTTGATTTTAAGCGGTCAGGCCTCCATCATGCTTGCCGGCGGTGTGGAACCGATGTGCCGGATTACCTATGCCGCTTTTAATGCCCTGAAATCCGTTGATGAGGATGTCTGCCGTCCTTTTGACAAGACTCGCGCCGGTCTTTCACTGGGCGAGGCGGCGGCCATTCTGGTGTTGGAAACTCTTGAGGGGGCGCTTGCACGCGGGGCAAAAATTTACGGCGAGATTCTGGGTTACGGCGTGACTTGTGATTCGTTTCACATGACGGCGCCGGACGAAAAAGCCTCCGGTGCCGTGCGCTCTATGCAGGCCGCCCTGAAAGACAGCGGACTTGCCGCTTCCGATATTGATTACATCAACGCCCACGGGACTGCCACGCCGGTTAATGACGTGACGGAGACCAAAGCCATTCGGGACGTTTTCGGTAAACGCGCCTATTCGATTCCGGTGAGTTCAACAAAATCCATGCATGCTCACACGCTGGGCGCGGCAGGGGCGCTCGAAGGGATTGTCAGTCTGCTGGCTCTGACGCATGGGTTTATTCCACCGACCATCCATTGTGTTACGCCCGATCCCGACTGCGATCTGGATTACGTTATAGAAGGGTCGCGACCGGCTGACCTGCGCGTAGTTCTTTCCAATTCTTTCGCTTTTGGCGGAAACAATACCACGGTTATTTTCGGCAAATATGAAGGGCAGGGTGCGGTCCATGGATAACTATCGCGACAGGCCGGACAATCAACGCATTGTCGTGACCGGCCTGGGAATGGTGACGCCTCTGGGTGTGGGTAAAGACGAATTTTATCGAAGGCTATTTGAAGGCGATTGCGGTATTGACATGGTGCAGGCGTTTGATACGCAAGCGGTGACGTCGCATCTCGCCGCGGAAGTTCGTGACTTCACGCCGCGCGATTTTATCTCGGTAAAAAATCTGCGGCGGATGGATAAAACGTCGCTCATGACTGCTGCTTCGGCGCGTCTGGCGCTCGATGATGCGGGCATCAGCGTGAACTTGTACAACCGTGACCGCATTGGTATCCTTTTGGGTACGGCGTTCGGCGCGACGGACGTTACTGTCTCGTTTGCCGGCGCGTTGTTTTCCGCAGGACCGTCTTCAGTCAATCCGATCCTGGTGCCCAACACGGTGATGAATGCGCCGGCGGGACATACCTCCATTGAACTCGGATTTCGTGGCGTCAATACGACCATTACGCATTTTGCTGTTTCCGCCGAAACCGCCATCGCTTATGCCGTCTCGGAAATTCGTCGCGGCGCGGCGGATGTGATCCTGACCGGCGGGGTGGACATTCTGTCAAAATTTTATTATGAGTCCCTGACGAAGTTTCGCGGCCTGTCGCCGGATAACGGACAGCAAGAAGGCGCTCGTCCTTTTGACGTAAAGCGTAATGGTTATGTGGCCGGGGAAGGCTGCGGTATTCTCTGCCTGGAGTCTCTGACTGCGGCTCGCGAGCGCGGCGCAAGGGTTTATTGCGAAATAACCGGCGCCGGTTTGGGATCGTCGCCCACAACGCCTGTCGCCTGGCCGGAAAATACGGAGGGCATCGTGCGGACCTGCAAGCGGGCGTTGGATAACGCGGGTGTTGCGCTCACGGATGTATCGGCGGTGATGGCGGCGGCCAATGGCGGCAAGGTTTTGGATCAGGTGGAAGCCTTGGCCTATGATGAATTGTTTGCCTCGTGTAAGCAAAAGCCGTTCGTTACGTCCATCAAAGGCGCGATCGGCGAGAGTTTTTCCGGAGGCGGGATTCGGGCTTGCGCTCTGGCGTTATCCGTGGAAAAGGGATGGATAACGCAGACAATCGGACTTGACCTGCCGCTAGCCCCGATAAATTTTGTGATGGGAGAGAAAAAAGAAGCTGCGATAAAACAGGCGGTTTTGGCCGGCATTTCGTTTGGCGGAACTTATGCTTATCTTGTTATGAGTCATTGTGAAAGCTAAAGAGGGGAAAATTTGAATATCGGGGAATGGATCAGCAAGCGGGCGATTATCGCGCCGGATAAACCGTTTTTGACGGAAAAAAATAAAACTTACAATAACCGGCAGTTCAACCGGCGGGTGAATCAAACGGCGCACGCGCTGGGAAATCTGGGCATCATCAAAGGTATGCGGCTCGCGCTTTTGATGTCCAATTCCAGCGAGTTTCTGGAAATCTTCTTCGCCTGCGCCAAAACCGGCATTATTACAGTGCCTCTGAATTTTCGCCTGGCTGTTCCGGAACTGTTATATATTATCCGCGACAGCGCGCCGGAAATCCTCATTTATTCTTCCGAGTTCGCAGGAAAGGTCGGCGAAATCAAAGCCGCCGGCTTGGACATCAGGCATTATTATTGCCTGACAAATCAGGACGGACAGAGTGATCCGGCATTTTCAGATTATGTCGAAGGTTTTGAGCCAATTGAACCATTGGAGACCATGGGCGTCGATCTGACCGATCCGCTGTTTATCATGTATACGTCCGGCACCACGGGCGATCCCAAGGGCGCGGTGCTGACGCATTCGAATATTCTGTTCGGCGCGATTCATTCCCTTCTGGGTTATGGGATCGACCGATCTTACAAATCGCTCATTGTCGCGCCGCTGTTTCATATCGGGGCGCTCGCGGCTTCCGTGACGCCGATTGTTTACGCGGGCGGGAGCCTGCAGGTGAGCAGCTTTCACAACGCCTCGGAAACGCTCAAGACTATCTGCCGTGAGAAGATCAACTATATGTTTGCCGTGCCGGTCATGTATCAGCTGATGGCGGACGTGCCCGAATGGAAAGACGCGGACTTATCGCATGTGCATTTTTTTATTTCCGGCGGCGCGCCAATTCCTTTGCCGATCATTCGTAAATATCAGGATGAAAAAGGCGTGAGATTTGTGCAGGGATACGCGCTGACTGAAACCGGGCGACTCACGTCGCTGGATCTGGATGACTCGATCAGCAAGGCGGGTTCGGTCGGCAAGGAAGTGTTTCACGTTCATTTGCGCATCGTCGACGATCATGGCGGCGATATCCGCACGACGGAGCCGGGCGAAATTCTGGTGCAGGGACCGAATGTGTTTGCCGGGTACTGGCATAAGGAAGAGGCGACTCGGTCCGCGTTCAAGGACGGCTGGTTTTGCACCGGCGACATGGGACGACGCGACGAGGACGGCTTTGTTTATATTGTAGGACGAAAAGTGGAGATGGTCATTTCGTCCGGTGAAAATATTTATCCGGTGGAAGTAGAGCGGGCGCTGCAGGCGCTGCCCGGCATACAAGAAGCCGCTGTTGTCGGCATACCCGATAAAAAGCGCGGCGAGGTGGTCGGCGCGTTTGTTATCCTTAAAAAGAACATGATTCTGTCGGAAACGGACATCCTGGGAGACCTGGCCGGAAAGATCGCGCATTACAAAATTCCCAAACGGATTTACTTTGTCAAAGATTTTCCGCGCAGTCAAAGTGGAAAGGTACTGAAAAGAATTTTAAAAAACGAATTGAATAATTGTAAAGAGGACTTATGAAATTTAAATTAATTTATCCCCAATGGGAAAAGCTGGAGCGTCAGACACGCTTTACGCTGCCGCCGCACGGACCGGTGGTGATGGCCGCCGCACTGCCTGCTGATGTGGACGTGGAATTTATCGATGAGAATATTCAGCCGATTGATTTTGACGCGGGAGCCGATTTTGTCGGGATATCGATGATGCTGAGCGCGCAGGTGAAGCGTGGCTGGGAAATCGCCGATGCCTTTCGCGCCAGAGGAATCAAGGTGATTTGCGGCGGGATTGCCACGATGCTGCATGCCGAAGAAAGCCAGGAGCATGCGGATGCTGTTTTCCTGGGGGAGGCCGAAGGCCGGATGGAGCAGGTTTTTACCGATTTCAAAAACAATAATCTGCAAAAAGTCTATGACTACATGCAGAATTTTCCGTTGATTGAAAGCGTTGGGACGGCAAGGCGTGGTATTCTAAACCGCGAGATGTATAATTACAAGGGCGTGCAGATGGTCGATCTGGTGCATGCCTCCCGCGGCTGCCGCTTCAATTGCTATCCCTGCTGCGTCAGCTTCTTAGGCGGCCGGAGTTTCCGTCCCAGGCCTTACGACAAAGTTGTTGAAGAAATGGCCACCATTAACAACAACCGCCTTTTCCTTGTTGATAATTCTCTGGCGCAGGATAAGGAATGGGAAATGGGTCTGTTCAAGGAAATGATCCCTTTGAAAAAGAAATGGTGTTGTCATCCGATTGAAAACGACGACAAGGTGCTGGATCTGGCGGCGCAGGCCGGGGCGTGGTTTGTCTATCAGGCGATTTTTGATTCATCCGATTTTATCCGCGAGCGCGTCAAGCGCTATCACGATTACGGCATCGGCGTGGAAGGCAGCATTTTACTGGGTCTGGATTATCATACCGAAGATTATATCAAAAAGCTGGTTGAGTTTTTACTGGAAATCGAACTGGATATGGCAGAGTTTACAGTGCTCACGCCGTTTCCGCACACCCGGACTTTTGACGATCT
Source organism: Deltaproteobacteria bacterium (assembly GCA_025355175.1). Taxonomy (GTDB): domain Bacteria; phylum Desulfobacterota; class Syntrophia; order Syntrophales; family Smithellaceae; genus UBA8904. Next base: position 15,435 of record JANYAF010000062.1, read on the forward strand.
GCATAATGCCGGCAGAATTTTCTCCTATGACTGGAACGATTACACCTGCGGTAAAGTGGTGTTCCAGCCCAAATTGCTGACGCCGGAACAATTGCAATCTCTTTATTATTACGCATGGGATAAGTTTTATGAAGAAGAGCCGCAGAATTATAAAATGTTCAAGATGCTCAAGAGGGTTATTGATAAAGAAAAACAAGACGGCACTTACAAGCAGCGTGTCCGTCGGTAAAAGTGAAAAGGGTGGAAAGAGAGGTTAAGGTCATGAAGAAAATTGGCAAGGGGGCCGCCGTCGTCATCGATGGAGACCGTGTCAGTTTTGAGGATATGATTGCCGTCGCACGCGACGGGGCGCAGGTTTCCATCAGCAAATCGACGCGTTTTGTGAAGCGGATGGCGCTGACGCAAAAAATGCTCATGGATTCGATGAAAAAGGGTGTTGCAGTTTACGGCGTGAATACCGGTTACGGCAAATCCTGCGGCAGCCGGATCAGCATGAATATTGCCCTGAAAAACGGCGAAAATATTTTTCGTTTTCACGGCTGCGGCACCGGAGAACCCATCGGCATTGAGGAGACAAGAGCCGCCATGTTATGCCGGATCATCTGTCTGGCGCGCGGCTATTCCGGGGTTTCGATCGCGCTGCTTCAACAGATGGCTGATTTTTTAAACTGCGGTATTACGCCCGTGGTGCCTTGTGAAGGTTCGGTCGGCGCGTCCGGCGACCTGACGCCGATGTCCTATATTGGCGCGGCTCTGGCGGGCGACCGCGACGTGTTTTATCAGGGTGATATTTGGCTTGCGGCCCGGGCGATGAAGAAAGCCGGATTAAAGCCCTACAAATATCTGCCGAAAGAACCGCTGTCGATGGTGAACGGCACAACGACAATGACGGGGATTGCCGCGCTGAATGTGGATCGGGCCGAACGCATTTTGTCCGCTGTGATCTATGCGACAGCCCTCAGCGTTCACGCGATGAAGGGCAATGCCCATCATTATCATCCGGTTATTTCAGAGGCCAAACCGTTTCCCGGTCAGATGTTTGTCGCGCAAAAAATCGCCCAGCTTCTACAGACCAGAGTGTCGGCGCGTCAACTGGAAGATGACGCGCTCGAAACGCTGCAGGATCCCTACTCGCTGCGCTGCGCACCACAGGTTCTGGGTGTGTTGTCCGACGCGCTTTCCTGGATTAAACAATGGGTGGAAGTCGAAGCCAACAGCTCCAACGACAATCCGATTTTTGATCCCGCCACGGGACAGATTTTAATGGGCGGTAATTTTTACGGCGGCCATATCGCCTTTGCAATGGACGGGCTCAAAGCCGCACTGGCGTCGGCTGCGGATATGTGCGACCGTCAGATCATGCTGCTGGTGAATCCGAATCTCAACCGGGGCTTGCCGGGCGATCTGGTTCGTCTCAACGGCGGCCAAACCGGCCTGCATCACGGCTTTAAGGCCATGTCGATTTCTTCATCGGCTCTGGCCGCCGAAGCCCTGAAAGCCACCATGCCTGCCGCGTCTTTTTCGCGTTCGACGGAATCCCATAACCAGGACAAGGTCAGCATGGGCACTATCGCGGCGCGTGACGCCGAACGGGTTTGCACGCTCACCGAACGGGTCGTCGCCATTCATCTGCTGTCGGCGGCGCAGGCCTGTGATATCCGGCAAAATGTCAACGTCCGGCCGCTTCTGGCTAAAGCGCTGCAAAAAATTCGATTGGTCAGCGATCCGGTCATTGAAGACCGGCCGCTGGATGAGGATATCGAAAAGATGTGTTTGGTAATCCGATATACAGATTTCTACAGGATGAAATAATGGGGATGGAAAAGAAAACATTTGAAGTGAAAATGAGCGTGCCTTTTTTTGATCTGGATCCCATGCAGATCGTCTGGCACGGCAATTACCTGAATTACTTTGAACTCGCTCGCGCAGCGCTTTTTGAACATTATTGCGTCGATCTTTATTCTTATTATGAAAAGGAACAAATTATTTTCCCCATCATTCGGACGTCGACCAAGCACATTTTCCCGCTGCGCCACCGCGATGAGGTGATCATTAAGGCGACACTCGTGGATGTCAATATTAAGCTGGTGGTGGATTTTGAAATTCGCAAAGCGGCGGACGGCAGCGTTTGCGCGCGCGGCCGCACGGAGCAAGTGGCGGTGAAAACGCCGGGAATGGAAACCTTGTTCAGCATTCCGCAGGCTATTCGTAATGGGTTGGGAGTTTAATGATGGATGATCTTCTGAAAAAATCTTTTGTGGCCGGTGTGGAACGTGTCGCGGCCTGGTCGGATCTGCTCGACGCGATTAATGTGTTTCCTATAGCCGATGGCGATACAGGCAGGAATCTGGCCATCAGTCTTTCTCCGCTGCATGCGCCTGATCGGGACACAGGCTCTGTGGTGAAAAAACTTCTTTTTTCGGCACGCGGCAATTCTGGTAATATCGCGTCTCGTTATTTTTCGGCATTTTATGCCGTTGATTCCTTATCCAATTTGGCAACGGCCGCACAGGAGGGAAACGCCAGGGCCTGGAGGGCGGTGAGTGATCCGCGTCGGGGAACGATGCTTTCCGTCTTTGATGCTCTGGAGGAAATCCTCTGCCGGCAGGGTTTTACACCCGATCAAAAAAGCGCGGATCGGATCATTTTACACCTGGAGCAGGCCGTGCACGAGACGCACGACCTATTACCGAAATTAAAGGAAGCAGGTGTTGTTGATGCAGGGGCCCTGGGTATGTATGTTTTTTTTGAGGGCTTTTTCTATACGCTGGCCGGCTATACCCATCATTATCGTCCCGTGACGGACGTATTTCAAGACCGTCTCATGATTTCATCGGCCTTTAAGGAGATTTCAGAAGCCGGCTACTGTGTTGACTTTGTGGTTAAAGCAAATGCTCAGTTCCCCGATGATCTGACAAAAATTGCACGCCAGCAGGAAAGCGCTGTTATTATCAACGAAGGCGATCTTTATAAAATTCATCTGCATACGGGAGACAAGGAAAAAATTAAAGCTCAAATGGCGGCGCTGGGCAGCGTGGTCCATTGGGAAGAAGATAATCTGGCGGCACAGATGAATGAATTTATGAACGCGCCCGCCGATTCCAGGCTGCATGTCATGACTGATGCCGCCGGTTCGCTAACACGTCAGGATGCCAAAAAATACGGCTTTACCCTTTTAAATAGTTATCTCAATATCGGTGAAAAATCTTTGCCGGAGACCTTTTTTCATCCCGATGAGCTCTACAGCGCCATGTGCGCGGGGGTGAAGGTTTCCACGTCGCAATCCTCCGTTTTTGAAAGACATCAGTATTATGAAGCCTCGCTGGCGCGGTTTGAGAAAGTTCTGTATTTGTGCGTCGGTTCCATTTATACCGGTAACTATCATGTGGCCCTCGATTGGAAAAAGGAGCATGATCCGCAAAACCGTTTGCTGGTGATCGATACGGGCGCCGCATCGGGCAGGCTGGGAACGATTGTTCTGTCCACAGTCCGCTATCTGGCGAAAACAGGCGATATGGAAAAAGCTTATGCATTTGCTCAAAAAGCCGTAGAAACCTGTGAAGAGTATGTTTTTCTGGAAAAGCTGCAATATCTGGCCGCCGGCGGCAGGCTTTCCAAAACCAGCGCTTTCTTCGGCGATATGCTGAAAATGAAACCGGTGATTTCGCCGCAGCCGGAAGGCGCCAAGAAAGTTGGTGTGGTGAGAAATCGCAAAGACCAGATCAAGATGGCGCAAGAAAAGCTGGCGGCGACGCTCAACAAAGAATCTCGCGCGCTGATCATGCTGGAATATTCGGACAATATTGAGCAGGTGTCTGAAATTCGAGAAAAGGTTTGCGGCCTCTATCCGCAGGCGGAAATTATTTTGCAGCCCATTTCTTTGACATCCGGCGCGCATTTCGGCCCGGGGACGTGGGGTGTGGCCTTTCTGCCGGAGGTAGGGAAATAACAGTGACGGTTGCGCGAAGCACAAGCAATCGGCCATGGGATAAAACATAAATCAGTGATGATGTTGTGCTGCCGAAAATGATGACAAGATGGGCTGCGAGGCAGCTTACAAAATAGCCTTCGGTCTTCAGTCTTCAGCCTAAACCCTTGGCAAAACCTTTCAAGAACAGTGAGCACGGGTATGGAAATACGAGATACGAACGATGAGATACGAACGACGAGAAATGTCAGCCGCTTTGCTTTTATTATTCCGGTTTACAATCATGCCGCGACTGTGGCGCAGGTGGCCAGGCAGGCGCTGGCTTTGAACTATCCCGTCTTTGTTGTGGATGACGGATCGACCGATGAAACGCCTCAGCGTCTGGCCCAAATCAAAGGAATCACTCTCTTGCATCATTCAAAAAATGAAGGCAAGGGCGCGGCGATTTTGACCGGTTTTATGGCCGCGTCCCATGTGGCTGATTATGTCATTACGCTCGATGCGGACGGACAGCACTATCCCGAAGACGCGTTGACGTTGATTGACGCTATCCCCGCAAAAAAGCGTCCCATCGTTGTCGGGGCGCGCGAAGGCATGACCGCGAGCCTCGGCGCTCATATTCCATGGACCAGCCGGTTTGGCCGGAAATTTTCTAATTTCTGGGTTTGGATATCCGGCGGACCAAAGCTTTCGGATTCCCAAAGCGGTATGAGAATTTATCCGCTGCCGGAAGCCTTGAACCTCAATACGCGGGCGCGGCGTTTTCAATTCGAGGTGGAAATTCTGGTGCAGGCCAAAAGAAAAGGCATACAGGTGCTGGAAGCGCCGATACGCGTGTTTTATAATCTCGACGGATCAAGAATTTCCCATTTCCGTCCGTTTGTTGATTTTATACGCAACTCCAAAACGTTTACCCGTCTGATTTTTACCCGGATATTCTGCAGACACTGAGCTTAAAGTTGCAGGTTGTATTTATAATGGTGTTAATTTAAGGGCTTGCATGTCATCAGGAAAACACTCCATAAAATGGTCGATTGTAATTGTTGTCGCTTTGATTGTGGGACTGCTTTTTTTCTGGGAAACCAGCCACTTAAAAATTGAAACCGATATTCTGGCATCCATGCCGCACAATGATCCGGTGCTGAATTCCGCCCGTCAGGTCATCAGCCATCTGCCCATCCAGGACAAGATATTTATTGATCTGGAGCAGGCAGGAAGTGATCGGGATAAATTGGTTAGAGCAGCGTCTGCTGTTACGGATAAATTGAACAAGAGTGGTTTGTTTACAAAGGTCGGCATCAGTGATGAAGCGAATAATTTTCCGGAACTGATCGGGCATGTCAACAACAATCTGCCGTCGCTTTTGAGTGCGTCTGATCTGGAGCAGAAAATTCAACCGCTTCTCACACCGGAGAAAATCCGGGCGGCCATGGCGCAAAACCGGCAGAGTCTGGAACAACTCGAAGGCATTGGCCGGGCCGACATGATGTCCAAAGACCCGCTGGGTTTTGCAGGCGTTATTCTGGGGCAAATGTCTGCTCTTCTACCGGCCAATAAAGCGCAGTTCCATTCGGGGCAGCTGCTTTCCGCCGACGGCAAGCACGCGCTCATCATAGCCCGCATTGCCGGTTCGGGAACGGACACGTCAAGGGCTGCTCAAATTGAAAAACTTCTGGAAGATTGCCGGCAGGATTTAAAGACCAATGCGGATTTGAAAGATCAATATGTCCTGACATCGGTGGGCGCTTATCGCGCGGCGCTGGATAACGAAACCATTGCCAAACGCGACACAAGATTGGCGATTATTCTGACGACACTGGGGATTGCTTTACTGCTTATTTTTGCTTTCCCCCGTCCGCTTATCGGCCTGCTGGCGCTGTTGCCTTCCACCGTGGGGACGATTGCCGCTTTGTTTGTCTGCTCTTTTTTGTTTACGTCCATATCCATGCTGGCAGTGGGTTTCGGCGGCGCGATCATGGCTTTCACCGTTGATCTGGGTCTGACCTATCTTCTGTTTCTGGATCAGCCCCATGCTACCCATGGAAAACAGGTGGCGCGAGAAGTTTGGTCGGCGGAATTGCTGGCGGTGCTGACAACCGTTGGCGCGTTCCTGCTACTTTTAATCAGCGACTTTAGAATTCTGGCTGAAATCGGCGTTTTTTCAGCGCTGGGCGTGACCTTTGCCCTGCTTTTTGTCCATTTTGTTTTTCCAAAAATATTTCCGGCCATGCCCCCTTCCAAACGTCGGACCAACCGTTTTTTGCAGACTGCAGTGAATAAAATTGCGGGCCCGGCAAAATGGAAGATAGCCGCCGCCGTTATCTTTGCTTTGATCATGCTGTTTTTTGCCAAGCCGATTTTTAATGTCGATCTTCAGGCGATAAATTCCTTAAGCAAGGATACGATGAATGCTGAAAAAATAATGCAGGAAACCTGGGGAAATCTATCCGGCAAATGTTACGTTTTATTAGAATCGTCAAGCATTGGAGAATTGCAGAAAAAAAATGAGCGGTTGATGACGATGCTGGCCGCTGATGTGGAGAAGGAAAAACTTGCCCCTGTATTTCTGCCTTCCGTTTTATTCCCGTCTTCGCCATCGGCGCAAAGCAATTTTGCGGCTTGGCGGAATTTCTGGAACCAAGACCGCGTGGCGGCCTTGAAACGCAACCTTGATGCGTCGGCGCGGGAAAATGGTTTTGTGCCCGATGCTTTTGAACCCTTCTGGAAAATCATTCACGAGGGCAATCCGGGCGTTTTCGCGATACCTGAACAATATTTTGAAATGCTGGGCATCACCAAAACCACCCGGGGACACACGCAATTGAGTCTGTTTTCTGCCGGGAAAAATTATAATGCCGAAGAATTCTTTAGCGAGCTTTCTGCCACAGGATTGGCCCAGCTCTTTGACGCTGATTTATTCAATAAAAGACTGGGCGAATTCCTGAAAGATTTATTCATCGAAATTGCCCTGATTGTCAGCATCGGTCTGGTTCTGGTGATATTTCTTTTTTTTCTGGACTGGCGTTTGTCTTTTGCGGTTTTAGCCCCGGTTGTCTTTGCGCTTTGCGCCACGCTGGGCACGCTCAAAATGATCGGCCATCCGCTGGATATTCCTGGCATCATGCTGTGGATTGTCATTATGGGCATGGGCGTTGACTATGCCATTTATTATGTCTGCATGTATCAGCGTTATCCCGACGAGCATCATCCGGCGATGGATACGATCAGGTTGTCGATTTTTCTGTCTGCGGCAACCACCTTCCTCGGCTTTGGCGTGCTGGCTTTTGCCAGTCATTCGCTGTTGCGCAGTATTGGTTTTGTCTCTCTTTTGGGTATTGGCTATTCCGTGATCGGCACTTATTTTATCCTGCCGTCATTGATGAAAAACATCTTTACTCCGTTTGTGTTTCCCACGGTCGAATTGGTGGTTGGTTCGCAAGAACACCTGCGCCGGACGGTCTTGCGCTACCGTCATCTGCCGGGATATCCGCGGATTTTTGCCCGGTTTAAAATAATGATGGATCCGATGTTTCAGGAATTGAATCGATATATTCAGAATCCCCGCCGGATCATTGATATCGGCTGCGGCTATGGTGTTCCGGCCACCTGGCTTCTGGAAATTTATCCTGAGGCGCAGGTGTTCGGCCTGGAACCGGATGAAGAAAGGGTGCTGATCGCCAACCGTGCTATCGGTGAGCGCGGCCAAGTGCAGGTGGGTCTTGCGCCTGATCTGCCGGAAGTCGACGGCCCTGTGGATTATGTGATGATGCTGGACATGCTGCATTTAATATCCGATGAAGAATTACAACTTGTTTTGCGGCGGATTTACGATAAGTTGGAAACAGGCGGCACGCTGCTTATCCGTGCAACCGTTCCGTCGGCAAGAAAGGTTCCCTGGAAGAGATGGATTGAAGCGACCCGCTTAAAAATCACGGGCATGCAAGAACGTTTCCGTCAGGAAAAAGAAATTGCTGGTTTTATGGCCACAGCCGGATTTGCTGTCCAGGTTCATGCGTCACCGACGGCCGGTGTGGAAGAAAAGTGGTTTGTAGGGATTAAATGATGTAGGGGCACGCAGCGGCGTGCCCCTACAATGGGGAGGTGCAAAGATGTACGAACAGAAGCCCTGGTTAAAATTCTATCAGCATGTTCCACATACCATCGATTATCCCCATGTTACCATGTATGAAGCACTCGAGCAAACGGCGCGGGACAATCCAAATTCCATTG
>JANYAF010000064.1 GCA_025355175.1 Deltaproteobacteria bacterium
TTTTCATATGCTTCCTCAAATCGCATCTTCCGGGTCTCCTGTAGCCATTCTGTACGTCTCATCTGTCACCTCTCGGTGACATCTTAAACCGGACAGGTTATGTGCTACAATACCGGACATATCACGTGTTCCTAACATTAAAACGTTTTAATCCCGCTCTCGCGGGACAATCGTTTATTCGGTGTGACTTACGGTGAGGTTGTTGATTAATGGTAGTTTGAAGTCTTGACCATCCTGTGCTAGGATAGATATCAATTCGTGGAGCAAGAAATGATGTCTTTTTGGGAAAACTTGGGGCGGCGAGTCATCCAGATGCTAACGGCATTTGCCGATACCATTGTATTTGCCGGCAAGGTTTTTATCCGCATTTTTCGACGTAAAACCTACAGCAGCGCCATGCGCGAAGTTTTGCTCAACCAGATATACTTTACCTCCGTACAAATTTTACCTGTTTTTCTCATGGTCTCCATCATCTTTGGTTCGCTGCTGATCGGTATTGTTTTTCAGTTGTTAAAAGAATTCGGACTTACCGGATTCTTCGGCCATGTTTTAATGGGATTGATCGTTACGGAATTGTCGCCGCTTTTAACGGTATTGCTGATTACGCTGCGATCCGCTGCCGCGATTAATACGGAAATGGCGGTCATGAAAGTAAACAGAGAGATAAAAACCCTGGAAATGTTCCGCATTGACGTCATCGATTACCTGCTCGTCCCGCGAGTCATCAACGGGATCATATCCATCGTATTGCTGAGCAGTCTTTGCTCTATTGTTTTACTGGTCAGCGGTGCCCTTTTTTCCTGGTTGATTTTTGGGATGAGTATCGATGTTTATAGAAATATTTTATTAAATGCGACCAATTTTTCTGATATACTAATCGCCCTGTTCAAGTGCGCCATTTATGGATTCTTCATCACGTTGATACCCATCCGTTTCGGTCTGAGGGCGTCACATGAGCTTACCAGTATTCCCATTGTCGTATCTCAGGGCATGGTTAACGTTTTTGCGGCCATACTGATTATCGAGGTGCTGTCATTATTCACAAAATTACTCTAAATTTATTTGATAGCGAACAGGCGCTCAATCAGTCGCTGCAGCAGTTTCTGCATGATTATTCTTTGCAGGCGGCGCCGGTTTCCGTGGATGTGCCTCTGATTTCCAATCAGGACATTTACATGAACATAGCGCTAATTAAGGAATATCATGAAGATATGCCCAGGCGCCAGGCTCAACGGCTGGCGGTTGAATATTTAGAGCGCGTTGATCTTGAACATATAGCCTACAAACGCAATCCGGCATTAAATCCTGAAGAGAGATTCTGTGGAATGCTGTTGAGAGCGGCAATGGTGAAAGATGCAATGATCCTGATTGATCAGCCCTTTAAAATTATTCCCCATCTGAAAGATATTCAATTTATCACGACCGCTTTGAAAAAAATTGACGATTTATACTTAAACTGTCATATATATGATTATCAATGGATGGAAGAAAAGTATGGTGAGTTATGATATTGAACCGCGAATTTAAAGTCGGTCTTTTCATTGGTTGCACGGCAATCATTATTGTGCTGGCCTTGCTATACTTGGCCGCGGGAAAGGGTGTTTTTGAAAACATGCACGCATTCACCGTTTCGTCCAAGTCCGGCGATGGTTTTACGGAAGGTATGCCTGTTGTTTTTTCCGGATTCAATATCGGCAAAGTTCAAGCCCTGGAACTCAATGACAAGGGGATCGTTTTGATCAAAATCAAAATCCCCGATCGCCATGTTAAATGGATCAGATCCGACAGTGCGTTTATTTTATATCGGCCGTTGATCGGCTCAGCCCGTATTGTTGTGAACACCACTAACTTGAACAGCCCGCCGTTGGACGAAAAAAAGATTCCGGAAGTTATCATTATCAATGATATTAATGACACCATTGCTAAGATTGAGCCCGTGCTGGAAAGAGTTGGGCGGATTGCCGAAAATGTCGAACGTCTGACCCTGAGCCTCTCAGACCCCAAAGGTGATTTAAATCGGGTCTTGGGAAATGCTGAGAAAATCACGTCAAACCTTGCCACTAAGAAATCTCTCGTGGAAATGGTCGTCTCCGATGAGGAAAGCGTCAAAGCCCTCAATGAATCACTAAAAAAACTCAAAGACATTACAACCAATGTCGACCGCATCCTTACGAAAGTGGATAAAATGGCGGACAAGACGGATAGTGAGATCTATGGAAAGGACGGCGCTCTGCCCCAAGTCAACGTCGTCCTCAAGGATATTGTCGGTAAACTGCAAAAACTGGATAAAACCATTGATAATATTAATAAAATAAGTGCGGATACGGCGGAAGGAACGAAAGATTTGCATATTCTTCGTTCCGACATTGACGACACCTTGAAAACGGTTTCTGACGCCGTGAGAAAGCTGGACGCTATTATAGGGCTGAAAAAAGCCCCGGAGTTTAAAGTCCCATGAAAAAGATACTATCTTTACTATTTGCCTTATTGATTTGTGCCTGCGGATCGGCCACGCCGGTTCCCGACTGGAAGGACAACGCCTACCGGCAACTGGACGATTACAAAATCAGTTTCTTGACCGGCAAGGAAGAATCCACCGAGCCTCATTTTGTTAAAGCCAGAAGAGAAATCGCCGCCGGTAATGACTTGAGTCTTTTAACCATTGCCTATTTGGCTAAATATGCCCTGCATACAGCATCACTGGAAAGTTTTGACTCAAGCGAGTTTGCAAAACTTTACCGGTTGGAACCTAATGTGTCCGATATGGCTTACTGCCATTTTTTAAAGGGCAATTTCAGCGCAGTTGATTCTAAGGCACTGCCGGTCCGTTATGGTGGTGTTCTGAAGGCTGCTTTAGCTAAAGATTTAACGATGGCAACCCGCGAGATTGCCGTCATTGACGATCCGCTTTCCCGTCTGGTTGCCTGTGGTGTCTGGGTGCAGTATTTACCCTTCGATGAGACTATTCTGCAAATCGGCATTTTCACCGCATCGACTAACGGTTGGCGCAGGCCGCTCTGGGCATACTTGACTCAATTGCAGACGTATTATTCCGACCATGGGGATGCGGCAAAAGCGGCTGCCATCAAGGAAAGGCTGGATCTAATAAAGAAGTAGTGATTCAGTATTCTCTGTCTTGTTATTTCGTAAATTTAAACTTTCAGGAGGATATCATGCCTTTTGTTCAAGTATTGGTTTCTCATATACCCGCCACGTTACTTTGTTTTCTTATCACAGTCATTTATGCAGCTGTGGCTACAGCCGGCCTGCTCATTATCCGGAAAATTTATCCCCATCATAAAGCTAAACTGCACAATGATATCGCCGGATTTATTTTTGCCACTCTGGGCGTTATTTATGCAGTCCTCCTTGCCTTTACCGTCGTAATTACCTGGCAGGATTTTGATAGGGCAAATGAAGTAACGAGTAATGAAGCCAATTGTCTGGCCTCGCTTTACCGCGATTCGTCGCCTTTCCCGCCTACATTGCGCGCTGAACTTAAAAACGAATTGATTAATTATGCCAAGGCTATTGTTGATGATGAGTGGCCTACTATGACGATTGGTCAAAGAAGCGCTAAAGTGCAGAGCAGTCAGGAAAAATTATGGTTGTTCTATGCGGGTTTTCAACCAGAAAATGAAACTCAAAAAATTTTTCTGATAGAGTCAGTTAAAAAAATGAATCAAGCAAGTGAGCTGAGAAGGCAACGAATTCTTTTTGCCAGTTCAGGTGTTCATCCAATCCTCTATTTTGTCCTCATTGTTGGCAGTTTAATTACTCTTGCATTTGCAATGCTGTTTGGAACGGAAAACCTGATCCCGCATTTAACAATGACAATTCTTTTGGCAGCAATGATTGCCATTACCATATTTACAATCGTTGCGCTGGATTATCCATTTACGGGAACGATCAGTATCAAATCGGATGTTTTCTCAAGCGTATTAACATCATTAATGAAATGATATTAGAGAGGAAAACATTATGAAAGTGGAAGCGAATATAGCGATAGAACAAAAGAAATGAGGGTAAACAATGAATAGAGAAGCCATTCTGGCATTTTTAAATGCAAATCCCGGCTGCCACATGGCTACGGTGGAAGGTGATCAGCCCCGTGTGCGCGGGATGTTCATGTACAGGGCCGATGCGCAGAGTATTATTTTCCACACGGGTGCTTTCAAATCTCTTTATTCGCAATTGCGAGGAAATAAAAAAGTCGAAATTTGCTTTAACAGTCCTGATACACAAGTTAGAGTCGCGGGTGTGGTTGAAATTTTATATGATGCGACCCTGAAAAAAGAAATCCTCGAAGCCCGTCCGTGGTTGAAGCCTTTGATGGGGCAGAAAGGCGAAGACGCGCTGGTTGTACTTCGGATAACCAATTGCAAGGCTGCGGTCTGGACAATGGAAGCCAACTTAGAGCCGACAACCTATGTGAGTTTATAGGAGATCATCATTATGAAAGCAACGCAGCAACTGAAAGACGAGCATGAAGGCGTCAGGGTGATGCTTCGTATTTTGGGTGAAGTCAGCTGGCGATTGGATTTCGAAGGCACTGTTCCCAATGAACACTTTGAAGGCATACTCGAGTTTTTGAAAGTTTTTGTCGATAAATGCCATCACGGAAAAGAGGAAGAGCTTTTGTTTCCGGCACTCACGAAAGTCGGCATTCCCCAGGACGGCCCGATTGCCGTTATGCTTTTTGAACATGAAATGGGCCGAAAATACATTCGAGTGATGACCGACGCTTTTGAGCGCCATAAATTGAAGGACGCATCGGCAGCATCAGCTATCGCGCAAAACGCGCAGGATTATATAACGCTTCTTACCGATCACATTGATAAGGAAAATAACATTCTTTTTGCCATGGCCGATGATCGTTTATCGGAAAAAGCTCAAGAGGAATTGTTTGATGGCTTTGAGAAAATTGAAGAGTCAAGGATCGGCGCGGGAAAACATGAAGAATTTCATGCCCTGTTGCACAAGTTGGGCGACCTGTATTTGAGAAACGGGCCATGACTCTATCGTCCTGGCGCACGGTCATGAAGCACATTTGGATAACAAGGGCGGCTATAGTTGATGCTTATCCAAAAAGCTCAAAATATATGTAAATAAAAAATAAGAGAGGTAAAGTTATGCAAGAAGTTGTCATTGTTAGTGGAGTCAGAACGGCAATTGGAGATTATATGGGGTCGCTTTCGGGCTTGACTCCTGTTCAACTGGGCGTGACGGTTTTAAAGGCCGCCATCGCCAAGGCCGGTATTGACAAAAACCTGGTACAGGAAGTAATTGCCGGCCAGTGCAACCAGGCCGGCGCGCCGGGAAATAGCGCCCGTCACATTGCTCTGGGTGCGGAACTGCCGGTGGAGTCTTTCGCTTTTACGGTTCATCAGCAGTGCCCCTCTTCCATGCGCGCTTCCGAATTACTTTCACAGGAGATTATGTTGGGCAAGATTAACATCGGTGCTGTGGTCGGCATTGAAAGCATGAGCAACGCCCCCTATCTGCTCTTCGGCGCCCGCAAAGGTTACCGGTTGAGCGATGGTGAAAAGATTCAGGACAGTCTGATGATCGGCGGTCTGGTGGATGCGCTTCTGGGTTATCACATGGGTATTACGGCGGATAATATTGCAGACCTTTATAAAATTTCCCGCCAGGAGCAGGATGAATGGGCGCTGATGAGCCATCAGCGCGCCTGCGCCGCCATTGAAAAGGGCTGGTTCAAAGATGAGATCGTACCGGTGGAAGTCAAAACCAAAAAAGGTCCGGCCATAATCGACAGAGATGAACATCCCAGAGCCGACACCAACATGGAGGCCCTCGGAAAACTGAAACCGGCTTTCAAAAAAGATGGCACGGTCACGGCAGGAAACGCCTCCGGTTTGAACGATGCCGGTTCCTGTATGATCATGATGGCCGCTGAAACGGCAAAAAGAATGGGCGTGAAACCCATTGCCCGCGTAGTCTCTTCCGCCCCCGGTTCCGTCGAGCCCCGCATCATGGGTATGGGCGTTGTTCCGGCTGTGCATAACGCATTGAAATTCGCAAAAATGAAACTGGAAGACATTGACTATTTTGAATTTAACGAAGCATTTGCCGCACAAGTCATCGGCTGCAATCGTGAGTTGAAGATTAGTCTGGACAAAATCAACGCCGTCGGTTCCGGCATCAGCATGGGCCATCCGGTCGGCGCGACCGGTGCCAGATTGATCATCACCATGATTAATGAGCTCAAACGTCGCGGCAAAAAATTTGGCTGCGCATCTCTGTGTGCCAGTGGTGGTCCCGGTCACGCATTTATTGTGGAAGCCCTTTAGAAATAATATCTGTGGGGAACGTTTTCCCCGCGTCTCTGTTGACAGCAGGGGAAAAGTAAACAAATTATATAATAATACATTAAGAACATTGTGAAACCAGCTGGTTGCGATGTCAGGAGGAAACAACATGGCCCTTAAAACGCCCGAGCAGTACGAAGAAAGTTTGCGTAAGATGAATTTTAAGATCTATCTGATGGGAGAGTTGGTGAAAAACTGGGTGGACAATCCCATCATTCGCCCCTCGATGAATTCCGTCAAAAAGACCTATGAGCTGGCGCAAAAGCCGGAATATGAAGAGCTGATGACGGCCAAGTCTCATTTGACCGGCCAGAAAGTAAACCGTTTTACGCATTTGCATCAGAGCACGGATGACCTGATGAAAAAGGTCAAAATGCAGCGTCTTTTAGGCCAGCAGACGGCGTCCTGCTTTCAGCGCTGCGTGGGTATGGATGCCATGAACGCCGTGGACAGCACCACCTATGAAATGGATCAGGAACTTGGCACCAAATATCACGAACGGTTTATCAAATTCTTGAAAATGGTTCAGGAAGAAGACCTGACCGTAGACGGCGCGATGACAGACGTCAAGGGAGACCGCGGTCTGGCCCCTCATCAGCAGGCCGATCCGGACATGTTTGTCCATGTTGTGGAAAAAAATGATAAAGGCATCTTTGTACGCGGCGCGAAAGCGCATCAGACCGGCGCGGTGAATTCCCATTGGATTTTAGCCATGCCAACCATTGCCATGAGCAAGGAAGACGCAGATTATGCCGTGTCGTTTGTCTGTCCGGCGGACGAAAAAGGCATCTATTATATTTACGGACGCCAGTCCTGCGACACCCGCAAGCTCGAAGGCGGTACCATTGATGTGGGTAATGCCCAGTTTGGCGGTCATGAAGCTTTAATGGTTTTTGATAATGTTTTCATTCCCTGGGAAAACGTTTTGATGTGCGGTGAAACTGAATTCAGCGGCATGCTGGTTGAACGCTTTGCCGGCTATCACCGCCAGAGCTATGGTGGCTGCAAAGTCGGTGTGGGCGATGTTCTGATCGGAGCGGCGGCCACGGCGGCGGATTACAACGGCGCGGCCAAGGCTTCTCATATTAAAGATAAGTTGATCGAGATGACGCATCTGAACGAAACATTGTTTTCCTGCGGCATCGCCTGCTCCGCGCAGGGCCATAAAACGGCCTCCGGCACATATCTGATCGATCTTTTACTGGCCAATGTCTGCAAACAGAACGTCACTCGTTTTCCTTACGAAATTTGCCGTCTGGCCGAAGATATCGCTGGTGGCATGATGGTGACCATGCCTTCCGAACAGGATTTCGCCAATCCCGAGATCGGCAAGGTTCTGGAGAAATACATGAAAGGGAACGTCAATGTTTCCTGTGAGGACCGCGCGCGGATCATGCGTTTGGTCGAAAACCTCACGCTGGGGACGGCAGCCGTCGGCTACCGCACCGAATCGATGCACGGCGCGGGTTCACCCCAGGCCCAACGCATCATGATTGCCCGTCAGGGCAACCTCGAACAGAAGAAGAAACTGGCCAAGAAGATCGCCGGTGTTAAAGAAGATAAGAAATAGATATCCCCTTAACCCTCCTGGCCGATTGCAATCGGTCAGGAGGGTTAACCATTGTTTCCCCCTTATATCGTTAGTCATTCATCCCTTGTTACTCGTCACGATTTACCCATTGAATATTAAGTTGACTTGCGCCTGATTTATTCATTATACTCGCCCGTCGCATGCGCGGCACATCAACCACAAGGGGGCTTCAATGAAAATCCTTCGCGTTTCCATGAACAATGAAACAATCTCCACCGAAAATCTTCCTGCACAGTGGAATTATTTGGGCGGCAGCGCCTTGGTTGCTAAAATTCTGAACAAAGAAATTAAACCACTTTGTGATCCGCTGGGACCAGAAAATAAATTGATTGTCGCCTGCGGGCCACTGGCCGGCACCCGGGCGCCGCAAATGGGACGCGTTTCCGTCGGCGCCAAAAGTCCTCTAACCCAGGGAATTAAGGAAGCAAATTCCGGAGGGCCGGCCGGACAATTTCTCGATCGACTGGGCCTGCGCGCGATTATCGTTGAGCAAATCCCTGAACCCGGGAAGCTTTACTGTCTTTTCATTTCTAGGGATAAGACCGAGCTCGTGCCTGCCGACGAATACCGCGGCATGAAAAATTATGAGTTGGTTTCCGCTCTTCACAAGAAATACTCGGACAAAGTGGCCGTGATCTCCACGGGGCTGGCCGGTGAGCGACAGTACAAGGGCGCGTCCGTATCACTCACCGACATTTTCGGTGATCCGTCGCGCAACGCCGCACGCGGCGGCCTGGGCGCCGTCATGGGCTCCAAGGGACTCAAGGCGATTATCCTGGATCCAACGGGAACGGATCAGGTGGTCATCGCCAATCCGGAAGCTTTTCGCAAAACCATTCGGGACTGGGCGGACGTTCTCAAGCATGATGTCAACATCAGCCTGTATTCCAGATTCGGAACACCATTCGCCATCAATAACTCCGCCGGTCACGGCTCACTGCCGGCGATGAACTATCGATCCGGTCGCCCGGAAAATTTCGTGGCGGTCAGTGGCAATAATATCCAGAAAATCCTTTTTGAGCGCGGTGGCAAAATGCACGGCTGCATGCCCGGCTGTTTGGTGCAATGTTCGATTATCTATCCAGACAAGGACGGCAAAAAAATCTGCGCGGCCTATGAGTATGAAACCATCGCGCTTCTGGGCACGAATCTGGGCATTACCGACAACGACGACATCGCCCGGCTGAAGTTTACGTGCGATGATTTGGGTCTCGACGCCATAGAAACCGGTAGCGCGTTAGGCGTGGCCGCCGAAGCGGGGAAAATGAAATGGGGCGACGCAAATGGTGCGGCAGCTTTACTTGAAGAAATCGAAAAAGAAACACCGCTGGGTTTTGCGTTGGCGAATGGTGTTGTGACGACAGCCCGCTTCCTTCACATCGAACGAATTCCAGCTTTTAAGGGCCAGGCCCTTCCCGCGCATGATCCTCGCGCGGTGAAAGGCACAGGCGTGACGTATTTTTCCTCTCCTATGGGCGCGGATCACACAGCCGGTCTCACCTACCGCCTGCCCAAGGACAAAAATGAACAGATAGAAAATTCTCTCAAAACTCAGATTAAAGCAGCAGCCTGCGATGCTTTCGGTTACTGCTTAAATGCCGTTCCCGGCGCTTCGATTTATCCTTTTTTTGCCGATCTGATGAATGCGCGCTATGGTCTGAGTATGTCGCCTGCCGATGTCATGGACATCGCCAAGCAAACGCTGCGCGATCAACTGGTTTTCAATGAAAAGGCCCAATTCAGTAAAATCGACACCGTCATTCCGGCTTTTTTCCGAGAGGAACTCATTGCCCCCACCAGTTCTGTTTTTGATGTGGATGAAAAGGAAGTTAAAAATCTGTGGACGGGTTTGGATGCTTTCGCCGAAAAGGAAAAAACCTGGGAGATCCGCATCCCGCCTATGCCGGATATTCTGATGGGCGAAGGCGTAGCGCAGGCCATGGGCAAGAAAATCAAAGCGATGAAAGTTAAAAAAGTTTTTCTGGTCACCGATCCTTTTATGTTGAAAAGCGGGCGCGCGGAAGACGTGCGAAAAATTCTCGAGAAAAGCGGCCTCGAAACGGAGATTTTCGCAGAAGTGGAACCGGATCCGCCTATTGAACTCATTGAGCGGGCGGGAAAACTCTATAAGGAAACAGGCTGCGACAGCATTTTAGGGCTGGGCGGCGGCAGTTCGATGGATACGGCAAAAACACTGGGACTACGGGTCACCCACGGCGGCGACATGCGCGAATATGAAGGCCTCGTCGGCGGCGGCGGCAAGATTAAACCGATCTTCCCGCCGATTATCTGCGTGCCTACCACCTCCGGGACGGGCAGTGAAGTCAATCCCTGCGCGGTGCTCACCGACAAGGCCCGCGACTTGAAATTCGTCCTGATGAGCAATCACTTCATTCCCAAGCTGGCAGTCGTCGATCCGCTTTTCACCAAAACCATGCCGCCCAATCTCACGATTGAATCCGGCATTGACGCGCTGGCTCACTGTATAGAAGGCAGCGTGTCGCTCGCCACGCCTTATCATCCCTATTTCGAGTCCATGGCGCTTTATGGCGTCAAGCTCATCGGCCGCAGTCTGGTTACCGCTTACAAACAGCCGGACAATATCCGGGCGCGCACGGATATGTGCATGGCGGCCATTTGTGGCGGTTTGGCCTTCCTCAAAGGATTAGGGTTGGGACATGCCCTCACTCATACACTGGGCGCTCACTATCACCTGCCGCATGGGCGGGCGGCCATCTTCGGTCTGCTGGGTTTTGTTATGGCCAACAAAGAAACCTGCAAGGAAGCCTTCATGGATATGGCCTATCTAATCAACCGGTCCAGCGATCTGGAGATAAGCCTGCGCTGGCTTTATAGTGAACTGGGCATTGATCAGAGGCTGAAATCCCACGGTATTACAAAAGACGCGCTCAAAGAAATCGCTTTTTACACGTCGCGCGACGCCGTGAATATGGCGACGGATCCGACATCACCCAGCCAATCCAAGATATTAGAATTGCTGACGACGATGTATGAATAGCCGGCGGTTTATGCTCCGGACTCTATAATTTTATGAAGTAAAAAAAATATATTGGGGGGGAACAGCTAAGATGGAATTCAAGTATGACATCAGGGATTTGAAATTTATTTTGAAGGAATGGCTGCCGACCGAAGAAGTTCTGGCCTGCGAACGCTTCAAGGGCAATTTCACGCTCGACGATGTGGATATGCTGCTCAACGAGGGCTACAAGGTTTCCAAAGAAATCATCAATCCTATCAACGCGCCGGGCGACAAGATCGGCGTGAAATTTGAAAAAGGCGAAGTCACGCCCGTGCCCGGCTTTAAGGAAGCTTACCAGTTTCTACAGCAAAACGGCTGGGGCTCGTCGAGCGAGTGCATCAAGGTGGAAACCGGCATGCCGCTGATACTTTATAAAGCCAATGCGGAAATCAACACCGCTGCCTGTCCGGCACTGACGTCCTGCGTGAAGCTGACCTCGGGCGCGGCCAACCTGATTCTACGCTTCGGCACTCCCAAAGATGAGCAAATGTTCATCCCCAAAATGCTGGACGGCTATTGGCAGGGGACCATGTGCCTGACCGAACCCAACTTCGGTTCGGATACCGGCGATATCATTACCCGTTCTTACCCCACTGACGATCCCCGCATCTGGAAAATCAAGGGCACTAAGATGTTCATCACCGCAGGCGATCAGGGCACCTGCGAAAATACAATCCATCTGGTGCTGGCACGTCCGGAAGGCGCCGCAGCAGGTTCTCCCGGCATCGGGCTTTATATTGTTCCCAAATATTGGGTGAACGACGATGGTTCGATGGGCGCATTCAACGACGTGATCACCGCTGGTGTGGAACACAAAATGGGACTGCACGCGCAGGCAACCGCGCTGCTTAATTTCGGCGACGAAGAAAACTGCCGCGGAATTCTGCTGGGACCCGCTCCGGACGCTAAAGGATTTTCTCAGGGCTTGTCCATGATGTTCCATATGATGAACGAATCTCGGATCGGTACCGGACATAATGCCAATACACAGGGCGCGGCCGCTTACTATTTCGCCTCGCAGTTTGCCACGGAACGTATTCAGGGAAGGCCGTTCGGTGTCAAAGGGGCCGGGCGCGTGGCCATCATCAAGCACGAAGACATTCGCCGTATGCTGCTGGATATGAAAGCGCATGTGGAAGGCATTCGTGCCATGATCTTCAGGGGATTTTATTATCTGGATATTGAAAATAACTCCTCCGATAAAGATAAAGCTAAAAAGTATTCATCCTTTGCCGAGATCCTCACGCCACTGGTGAAATGCTACGGTTCGGAAGCGAGTCTCGGCGTTATCGCCCAGGCGATCCAGGTACTGGGTGGTGTCGGCTACACGATGGAATATCCGGTGGAACAGTATCTGCGCGACTCTAAAATTCTGACCATTTGGGAAGGAACGTCTTTCATTCATGCCAACGACCTGATCGGGCGAAAGATGCGCATGAAAGATGGAGCTCCTTTCGCCGCCTGGATGAAGGATATTAAAGATTTCATCGATGCCAACATGAAAACGGCGGGCTTTGAAAAAGAAATGAATAATCTGGCCAAAGCCTATCAGGCGGCTGCCGACGTCAAGGCGACGTATGATTCATGGTACGCCAATATGGAAACAAAACGCCAGCTCATTCCGCTTTTTGCCATCCGGGCCTTGTTTGTTTTCTCTCAGGTGTACGTCGCGATGTGTCTGATGGATCAGACGTTGATTGCTGCGAAGAAAGTCGCGGGGTTAAAAGCAGGCGATGCGGATTACAATTACTACCATGGAAAAATCGCATCGGCCAGATATTATCTGAACAACGTTCTGCCCGGTACATCCACCGCCGCCGCTTTGATCAAGAGCGAAGAAGATTCAGTGCTCACGTGTCCGGAAGAGGCGTTGGTGGTCTGACATCGGAAAATGCCCGAATACGGCGTTGCGCTTCAGCCCTCGTTGTTGCGGCGTACGCCAAAGGTACGCCTCACTCCTCGTGCTTCGCGCGCCTTGTCTACGGGACATTTTGCGATGCCAGAAATATCCAGTATAGTATGCAAAAAATACAATTTCAGGAGAATAAAACATATGAAAGAAATTTACATGGTGGAAAGCGTGCGCACAGGTATTGCCAAGGCCGGGAAAAGTTCGTGGTTTACCCATCTGCGCGCTGATGACCTGTCCGCGCTGGTGATGAATGAAGCCATCCGCCGCGCCGGGATTGAAGGCGCGAAAGATCAGATTGACGATGTCATCTGGGGTGGAACCGCTCTGATGAAAGATATGGGCTCCAACATCGGCCGCTTAGCGGGCATCATGGCGGGACTGCCTTATAGCGTGCCGGGGTGCACGGTGGACCGATTTTGCTCATCAGGACTGCAAGCAATAGCTTTCGCTGTCGCCTCGATCAATATGGGCTGGGCGGATCTGATCCTGGCGGGCGGCGTGCAACATATGACGCATATCCCCATGGGCACAATGTCTGACCCGAATCCGCGCCTGAAAGAATTTACCGATCCGCAGATGGTCTCGATGGGCTATACGGCGGAAATGGTTGCGCGTAAATACGGCATTACCCGTAAGGAGCAGGACGAGATGGCTGTGGAAAGCCATGCCAAAGCGCATGAGGCGACGCAGAAAGGATTGTTTAAAGAAGAAATTCTGCCGATAGAAGCGGACGTGCCGCAGGAAGACGGCTCGACCAAAAAGATGATCGTGGATCGCGATCAAGGCATTCGGCCGACCACTACCATGGAATCACTCGCCAAGCTCGAACCGGTTTTCATCAAAGACGAAAAAGGCACGGTCACGGCCGGCAACTCCAGCCAGACCAACGATGCCGCCGCCTGCGTTGTGGTAGCCAGCAAGGAGAAGTGCGAACAGCTCGGTCTGAAGCCAAAAATGAGGCTGGTGGAATTCGCCGTCGTCGGTGTTGATCCGGTGTATATGGGCATTGGTCCGGCGCTCGCCATCCCCAAAGCGTTGAAAAAAGCGGGTCTGAAAAAAGAAGACATCGGTCTTTGGGAAGTGAATGAAGCCTTCGCCGCGCAGGCTGTTTATTGTACGAAAGAGCTGGGCATCCGCAATCACAAACTGCTCAATCCCAAAGGGAGCGGCATATCGCTTGGGCACCCGTTGGGCTGCACCGGCGCGAGAATTGCTACAACCATCATGCACGAAATGCCTTTCTACGGCGTCAAATACGCGGTTGAAAGCATGTGCATCGGCCACGGCCAGGGCGCAGCCGCCATCTGGGAGTGGGTTGGGAAGTAAAAAAGGCTTTTAGACCGACCCCCTAATGACCTAAAGGTCACACGAGGGGGCGCGAGGCTATAGGTCTATTTTGTAGGGGCGGGGTCTTGCCGCCCCTTAGATTATACAAGGAGAACTATATGACTGGTGCGGAAATGATTTTAAAGACGGCGGCGGATGCGGGGGTGGAAATTTGTTTTGCCAATCCGGGAACCACGGAACTGCCGCTGGTTGCGGCTTTTGATACAGTCAAAAATATCCGGCCCGTGCTGGGACTTTTTGAAGGGGTCTGTACGGGCGCGGCTGACGGCTATGGCCGGATCAAACAAAAACCGGCCATGACGGTTTTACATTTGGGCCCGGGATTCGCCAACGGCATTGCCAATCTCCATAACGCGCGGCGCGCCCGGTCGCCGGTTCTGAATATCATCGGCGAACATACCACGTGGATTCGGCCTTACGATCCGCCGTTGAATATGGACATCACGCCGCTGGCCCGCACGGTATCGGGCTGGCAAAAAGAAAGCATCTCGGCCGATCAGTTATCGTATGACACAGCCGAAGCCATTGCCGCTTCTCTCTATGGTCAGATCGCCACCATGATCGTTCCCGCCGATCACCAATCCGCAACCTGCAAAACAGAAGAGATCGCGCGAGTTCAATTTTCATTTGATGCTGTGGATGAGGAGATGATTCCACATGCCGTCTCAATGATCCAAGAAGCCCAAAATCCCGCCTTAATTCTTGGGGACAGAGCTCTGCGCCAACAGGGACTGGCGGCGGCGGCGCAAATTAAAGCGAAAACCGGCTGCGATCTTTTGATGATCACCTTCCCCTCGTATTTTGATGCAGGTGTTGGCTTGCCCGTCTTGAAGCGTGTTCCCTACTTTCCCGGACAGGCACAAAAATTTCTTGCCCGTTACGACGCCTTTGTCATGGTGGGCGCTTCCGAACCTAATGCTTTCTTCGGCTATGCGGGAGGTGTAACCTCCTTTTTACCGGAAAAGTCTCCTCGTATCCGTATCGACACCCTAAAGCAAGATGCAGGGCTTGTCCTCGAAGCGCTTGCTGCGGCTCTTGGACCTGCCGTTGGACAAAACGAGCTTCGCCCGTTGCTGGCTCAGTACGCGATACCGGCCTTGCCTGCAGGCCCTTTGAATGCCCAGAAAATGTGCGAGGTGATTGCCGCCCTCCAGCCGGAGCATTGCATTGTGGTCGAAGAAGGCGTATCATCAGGCGCGTTCTATTACACGTACTCGCCTTATTTAAAACCTTACAGCCATATGACGCTCACCGGCGGCGCAATCGGTATGGGCATGCCCCTGGCGTTGGGTGCTGCGCTTGCCGCGCCGGATCGTCAAGTCATCGATATTCAGGCCGACGGCAGCGCCATGTACACACTGCAGGCGCTCTGGTCGCAGGCGCATGAAAAGACAAAGGTAATTACCGTAATATGCTCCAATCGCAAATACTTCACCATTGAGCTGGAATGCCTGCGGGCCGGGTATAAAACTCTGGGCAAAGAAGCAAGCTCTCTGATGAAACTGGATCAACCGACTTTGGATTGGGTGAGCCTAAGCCGCGGCATGGGCGTTCCCGCCGCATCCGTTAACACGGCGGAAGCATTTATCAGGGAATTTCAAACGGCATTGAAAGAACCGGGGCCTTATTTAATTGAAGCGGTGCTGGAGTAATGAAATGAAAGACACCATGAAGTATATCGATCACGGACAGGGAGGTCCTGCCTCCTGCATGCAGATCAAACAAGCGCCTCTACCGCAACCGAAAGCAGGCGAAGTTTTAATTGAAGTCGCCTACGCGGGCGTCAACAGGCCGGATGTCTTCCAGCGCATGGGGGCATATCCGCCTCCGCCCGGCGCCTCACCCGTTTTGGGATTGGAAGTCGCAGGACTGATCGTGGCCAAATCCGATGACGTAACCCAATGGCAGATTGGAGACGTTGTGTGTGCTCTCACGCAGGGCGGCGGCTATGCCGAATACTGTGCCGTGCCCGCAGCTCAGTGCCTTCCAATTCCGCAGGGCTTATCGCTGGCCTGCGCGGCGGCGCTGCCGGAAAACTACTTTACCGTCTGGTCGAATGTCTTTGAACGAAGCGGCCTGAAAGCGGGAGAAAATTTTTTGGCACACGGCGGCGCGGGCGGCATCGGTTATACGGCCATTCAACTGGCCAAGGCCTTCGGCGCGAAAGTCTTTACAACCGTTTCCGGGGATGACCAGATCAAAGCCGTTCAAAAACTGGGTGCGGATGTCGTGCTGGATTATTCAACACAAGACTGGGCACAGGAGGTCGCCGCTCTGGCGGGCGCAAAAGGCATTAACTGCATCCTGGATTTTGTGGGCGGGCCATACATTCAGAAGAACCTGAAGCTTCTGGCCAGAAACGGACGGCTGGTGCAAATCGCTTTTCTGCAGGGCTCCAGGATCGAACTGGATTGCCTGCCGATCCTGATCAAAAATCTGACCTTCACCGGCTCAATGCTGCGTCCCCGTTCCGTCGAAGAAAAAGCCGCTATCGCAAAAGCCTTGCTGGAAAATGTCTGGCCGCTCTTTGCCGCAAAAAAATTAAGTGTGCTGATTTCCGCCGTCTTTCCTCTGGCCGAAGCCGCAAAAGCCCATGAACTCATGGAATCCTCCGGGCATATCGGCAAGATTGTGTTGGGAATAGAGGGACGCTGTTAACTTTTTAACTTCAGGCCAATTTGAACTCGTTGTCTTCGGCAAGCTGCTTGCCGCGGACAACGGATTTACTGATTGCCGGGAGGGATATTCCCAGCCTCCGGCTTAAACTGGACATGGAAACACCCAGTTCCCGAACCGCCCAATAACATAAAAGGCTCCGGGCGTTCACGATGTGCTGCTGTTTGCCTGCCACCCAAACATCTTCAACCGCAAGCCCCATTAACCTGGATACGTGTAAGGCGATTTTATCCACATCCATCCCTTTGGATTTCAGCTTTTGACTCTTTGTCAGGTCCTCCTTGGTCTTTTCCAAAACCTCGCTTACAAAATCACTATCGCCCAGTATCCGTTCGTCACTGCGCTGGTATTGCCCTTCCTCCCTCTTCTGCTTCAAACCTTCCCATCCACCCGCGCTCCGGATCAAGCCGCCGCCTGCGAGATCATTTCTTCGCCCCTGCTCGATCCCCTGTTCCACAAACTGCCTGTATGTCCGGCGGGCTAAAACCGGTTTACTGCCAAAAAGCTTGAGGATGTCGTCTGTTTCCTGCCAGGATTTTCTAAATCCGCCCATCAGGGTGCCATGACCCGAATAGGGATAGGCGTCCAATTCCTGAATGCTCTTAACCAATCCAGTCCGTAGCGGATTGAGATGGATATAGCGCACGAGTTCCAGAAGGTAGGAATCTTCCTGGCAGAGAATGGATTTAAAACGGTTCTGAAACAGGTGGCCGTGGCGGCGTCGGCTGCGGTTAAAGCAAATGGCATATCCCGTCAACAGGCGTCTCATAACGGTCGAAACAGGCACATTCCCGGTGCGCAAAAGCAGATGAAAGTGATTGGGCATCAAGGACCAGGCAAAGCAAGTGGTCCCTGTATCCAGAAGAATCTCGCCCATCCGGTGAAGAAAATGATCCCGATCGGCATCACTGTCGAATATCTTTCTGCGCTCAATCCCGCGAACCATAATATGGTGTACGGCACCGACAGCATCTATACGTGATCCTCTAGGCATGGTTATTTTATTAGATGTTATTTGAACCGTTGTCAAGGAATAAGTTAATAAGTTAACAGCGTCCCCTTATTTCGGCCAGACTTCGTTGCCGTTGATAAAGGTATTGAGCACCCGGATTTCCCGAAGCGAGTCGGGATTCACTTTGAGCGGGTTGCGGTCGAGAATGATCAGATCGGCATATTTGCCGGGTTCGATGCTGCCTATTTTTCTCTCCATGTTGATCTGCCAGGCGGCATAAATGGTCAGCGCTTTCAATCCATCCGCAACGGAGATTGCTTCATACGGCCCGATGATTTCGCCCTCGCGGGTTTTTCGCGTCACCGCCGTCTGAAGCAGGCTTAAGGGCTCTTCCGGATACATGGGGGCGTCGGCATGCAGGGAATAATACAGCCCCGCTTTCCCTGTACTCCCGACCGGCAGCATTTTTGAAGCACGTTTAGCGCCCAAGATATCGTCTCGCAGGGCTTTGCCGTAATAGTACAGGTGATTAATATGGAAGCTGGGGGTGATTTCAAGCTGTTTCATTTTTCCCAGAAGTTCCGGGGGCAGGAGAACGCCATGTTCGATACGGTGCCGCAAATTATTCGCCGGCGATTCCGACAGTATCCTGTCAAAAACCTCCAGCACTTCTTCGGTGGACCGGTCGCCCTGGGAGTGGACGCTGACCTGCCAACCGAGTTCATGATACTTTTTGACCGCATTGAAAAAATCCTGTTTGCCGATGACGGTTTGCCCGCGGTGGTTGGCGGGGATTTTAAGCCCTTTGATCATCAGTTCGGAATTCAGGTAAGGTTCGCTGATGTACATGGACCCGGTATAGGGAGAGCCGTCGTACCAGATTTTCATGCCGCAGATTTTAAAAAAGTCATCGCCGTTTTCAATTTGTTTCGGGAAAAGGTCGGGCGTTGAATGCAGAAGATACATGAAATGCCGCACGGTGGGCTTTTTGCGGGGTAGGAGGCCTGCGGCATCCAACGCCCGGGAAATCAGTTTCGGGTGACCGGTGGAGAGATATTCATAAAGGATCAGAGCCTTGCCGTTCATAAGCCCCAAGGTGGTGATGCTGGTGAACCCGTTGCCCAGGTATTCTTCGTTGACTTTCAGAATGTTGTCCTTAACGTCGAATACCTTGAGCACGTCTTCGGACATCACCTTCACGGCTGCGGTTTCTGCAATAAAGCCGGTCAGGTTTCCCTTGTCGTCTTTTTCAAAGTAGCTTCCGGGGGCCGGGTCAGGTGTTGCGGCCGTAACGCCCATTTTCTTGAAGGCCAGGGAATTGGCCCAGGCCGAGTGGATGCTCTGGGCCAGGATAAGCACCGGATGATCCGGTGCCATGGCATCCAGAAAGCCGATGTCCGGCGCCGTAAGTCCGGCAACGAGCATCGGATCGAACCCCCGGCAGAAAATCCACTGTCCTTTCGGAGTTTGGGCGACTGTTTGACGAAGCTTTGCCCATACCTCTTCTTTCGTCCAGTACGTAAAGCCGCTGAGATCGACATACCCGTGCAGATACGCGCTGAGATCCGGGTGCGTGTGAACGGCGATAAATCCCGGCATCAGGGTTTTGCCCCGAAGATCGATGATCCGCGTGTCATCCGTTCTGTATTTCAAAATCTCGTCTTTTGTGCCCGCCGAGACGATTTTGCCGTTTTCGACAAATACGGCTTCCACGGCACCGGAAGGCTTATCGCTCATCGTGACGATGTCGCCACCATGGAAGATCATCCGGTTGAGTCCCGTTGTCGCGCATCCGGCGAAAAGCAATGTAAGCAAGGCGCAGGCGACAAGGTCCAGGAAATACCTGCTGAACGGGAGATTTTCTGACTTATTCCGGGATTTTTTCTTTGACGGTCTAATCATGGTTTTACTCCTTTGCCTTGTTTTGAGGGATGTGGTGCGGGCAAAAGTATAACGGAAGTGGTCCAGGAGAGTCAATTTAATAGTGGCGCAAGATTCAGGTATTAAGCTAACAGCGTCCCTCTGCTCTCTTTATCGCCTGTGCTGTCGATGCGCAAGCTGATTATATTGTTACCGGTGATGAAGACCTGCTGGTCCTCAAGAAATATAAGGATATTGTCATCATTAATCCGAGAAATTTTGAAGCCCTGTTTGCCGACTGACACTGGTGATATTTGTCCGCATGTGAGGATAGACGAGTCTCCACAGGGATCAAGACGAAGCAGATTCCGGCGTGGTGTCATGACTGCTGATGTACACTATTAGCGCCAGGGCCAGCAAGGCGGCAGAGACGGCGAATCCCCACTGGTAGGCCACAACGGGTAAGGCTCCCGTTATCGATGGTGTCCAGTTACCCATGATAATCCCCATCATGTGTTGGAATACGGCTCCGCCTAGCATGAGAAAGAAATTCAGGGCAGTAAGAGCGGTTCCGGCAATGAAGAGAGGGAAGGTCTCTTTTACCTGGACATAAAGAAGAGTAGAAGAAACACCGGTAAAACCGAATAGCCAGAATTGTAGCAACAAGCCCCAGCGAGGTAATTGCAGGTCCATGGCCAGACTGAAAAAGACCAGCAGCGAAACCCCCTGCACCAACAGAATCAATAATTTTCGTCGCCTCAATTTGTCGGACAGACGACCCCAAAAAGGTGCACCGCAAATGGCCCCGATGGGAGTGGCTAACAAAATAACACTGGCCGTCGTTTTACTCAGGCCGCAGGTGTGCATAAGGTAAGGACCACCCCATAAGCCGATAACAGTTATCATGGCGCCATAGGCAGCGAATGCAAGCGGTGCAAGGCACCAGAAACGACTACTGCCGAAAACCAAACGGAATCCGGAAAAAATATTACTCATAGAGGGTGAGGCATGAGGCAGCGTGCCAGTCCGTTGATGCGGATGATCGCGTACCACCAGGAAAATTGTGACAGCCAGAAGCAACGTTATTGTTGCCATGCAGAGGAAAGCACCGCGCCAGCCCAATGTTTCGCTCAGCAAGGCCAGTGGGGTGGTGGCGCCAATGGCTCCCATGTTCCCAAGCGCGATCATGATGCCGGACAAGGTGGCAAACTCATGAGGGGAAAACCAAGTGGTAAATATTTTATAGGAGCCCATCAGCGCGGCAGCCATACCGATACCGATTCCTGCCCGGGCCAATATCGCCATGGCGCCACTGCTTGAGAGAGCAAAGACTATCGCGCTTGCCGCCCCGATGCAGGCGAGTGAGCTCATGACAACGCGGGACCCAAAGCGGTCGAGCAATGGTCCCATTGGCAGTTGCACCAAGCAAAAGCTGTAGAAAAAGGCGCCACCCAGCAGTCCAAGATTCTCAGGGGAAAGGCCCAGGTCATGGCTCAGGTCATTGGCGACGACAGCGTTGGAAACACGCCAGAATTGGGAGATAATAAATATTGCGGCGCAAAGGGTGAAAATATACCAGCGATAATGAGGAGAGAACGGTTTTTTCATAAATACTCGCAATGTATGAAAGGATTTCTATCTGATCAGATCAGCGTTTGTGGAGGGAAATATAGGAAAAACGGACTTGCGTGTCAATGAAATAATGACAAGAAGGCATTATCAGGGGTAAGTACGCATCAACCGGATGAACCATAAAATTATCTTCGGGCGAGAGTAAAAAAGGTAGTTGAAAAATTCACATAATCACCTTAAAGGAATATTCATGATTTCAAAACGCGCATCTGAATTTACATCTTTTATCGTTATGGATGTCATGGCCAAAGCCGAGGAGCTGGAGCGCAAGGGCGAGCACATCATTCACATGGAAGTGGGTGAGCCGGATTTCCCGACGCCTAAAGTGATTACCGACACGGCCATCGAAGCTCTGCAAAACAACAAAACCCGCTACACGCATGCCCTGGGGCTTCTGGAGCTACGCCAGGCCATCTGCAATTACTATTTGAAAGAGTACGGCGTCACGATTTCACCCGATCAGGTGCTGGTCTCCACCGGCACGTCACCCGTTTTGCTGTTTGCCATGCTGGCCATGCTGGATCACGGCGACGAAGTGATTATTTCCAACCCCCGCTATCCCTGCTATCAGAATTTTATTTTGGCGGCGGGTGGAAAGCTCAAAGAGATTCAAACTTACCCTGAAGAAGGATTTCAATATCGCCATAAGGACATTAAAAAGAAACTTTCACGACGGACAAAAAGCATCATTATCAATTCCCCATGCAATCCGACCGGCATTGTCATGACCGAAGAACAGCTGCGGGATATCGCCCAGTTCGATTCACAATACATCATTTCCGATGAGATCTATCACGGGCTGATCTATCAGGACCGGGCGCACTCCATCCTGGAATTTACGGATAAGGCGTTTGTCATCAACGGTTTTTCCAAACTGTACGCGATGACGGGCTGGCGTTTGGGCTACCTGATTTTTCCCAAAGCATTCAGCGCCGTTATGCAGCGTATCCATCAAAATTTTATGATATCGGCCAACGGCTTTATCCAATGGGCGGGAATTGCCGCTCTGACGAAAGCGCAAGACGATGTTGCCAAAATGATCAATATCTATGATGAACGCCGCCGCTACATGTTGGCCCGCCTGACCGATATGGGCTTTACCATCCATGTCGAGCCGACCGGAGCGTTTTATGTATTTGCCGACGGGCGTAAATTTTTCACCGATTCCTACAAAGAGGCTTTCCGGATCACCGAAGAAGCGAAAGTAGGCGTGGCCCCCGGCATTGATTTCGGCAGCGGCGGCGAAGGATTTTTGCGTTTCTCCTACGCCACTTCTCTGGAAAATATTCAAAACGGTTTAAATCGCTTGGAGCGGTACCTGAAAAAGAAAAAGTAATGATTAGAAAGCGTTCCGGATCAGAAATGAAATACCATAGACAAATTGATTCATTTGGCGTATCTTGCCGCCCGTAACTCAGAAATAATCCCCAAGGAGGATATATGTCGTATAAATACATTGATTTGAAAATTGAAAATCATGTGGCCACCGTAGCCATGGCAAGAGTGGAAGCACTCAACGCGCTGAGTCTTGAGTTCGCTTCGGAAATTGCGGGTGTCTTTCGCGAACTAGGCGCAAACGAAGACGTCCGCGCGATCATCTTCTGCAGCAAGGCGCGGATTTTCTGTGCCGGACTTGATTTAAAAGAAGCGGCCGCCGGCGCAAGCGGCACAGCCAAGGGAATCCTCGACACGATTCGGCATTCTCAGCCCTTGTTTGACTGCTGCAACTTTATCGAAGAGTGTCCCAAACCGGTGATTGCGGCGGTTCACGGCAAATGCATCGGCGGCGGACTCGACATGATCTCCGCCTGCGATATCCGTCTATGTACGGAAGACGCCATCTTTTGCCTGAAAGAAGCCGCGATCGGCATCGTCGCCGATATGGGCGTACTCCAGCGTTTGCCGATGATCGTCGGCCAGGGTTTTGCCCGCGAGATGGCCTACACCGCGGCCAACTATTCCGCGCGCGATGTGGAAAAGATGCGGCTGGTCAATCATGTGTATGCCGATCATGCAGGACTCATGGCCGCCGCGCAAAAACTGGCCGCGCAGATTGCCGCCAACGCCCCGCTCGGCATTAAAAGCACCAAGGAAGTACTCAATTTCAGCCGTTACGTAAATGTTTACGAAGGCATGGCGATGGCGATTCAAAAAAACGCAACACTACTGATGACAGATGATTTGAAAGAGGCAATGATGTCTTTCCTGGAAAGACGGCCTGCCGATTTTAAGGGAAAATAATTCTATTATTGGTAGGGAACGGTCTTGTGACCTCGCGCCACCTACAGGTTATCGCGGCCGTTCCCTACTTGATTTCCATACAAAATTTATCAATTTTTTCAGGAGGATCGATGGGATAGTCGCCGGTGTAGCAGGCCAGGCAGAAGCACTCTTTGGGCATGCCGGTGGCTTTGACCATGCCGTCCACGGTCAGGTAGTGGAGTGAATCCAGGCCGATGAATTCGGCGATGGCTTTTTCGTTTTCCTTTTTGGTGGCGATCAACTCGCCTTTAGATGAAAAGTCAATGCCGTAGGGACAGGGAAACAGCGTGGGCGGACAACTGATGACCATGTGGAGTTCTTTGATGCCGATCCCCTGCAGATGTTTCACACGGTTGCGGCTGGTGGTGCCGCGGATGATGGAATCCTCGACAATCATGACTTTCTTGCCTTCTAAAAGCGGCTTAACCGGGTTGAGTTTGACGCGTACGGCGAAATCGCGCATCGGCTGCGTGGGCTGAATAAAAGTACGGCCGACATAATGATTGCGGATCATGCCCATCTCAAAGGGGATGCCGCTTTCTTCCGCATAGCCCAGAGCGGCGTAATTGCCGGAATCCGGGAAAGGCATCACGAGATCCACATCCGGACAATATTCCCGCGCCAGTTCATGTCCGAGACGCTTGCGGCACAGATAGACATTCTGGCCGAAAATCTGGCTGTCGGGGCGGGCAAAATAAATCAGCTCGAAAATGCAGTGGCAATGCTTCATCGGCGCGAAAGGTTTCAGGCTCTTATAACCATGGGCATCGATGATGATAATCTCGCCCGGTTCGACATCACGGATGTATTCGGCGCCCACCAGATCAAATGCGCAGGTTTCAGACGCGACCACCCAGCCGCCGTTCAGTTTACCTAACGCCAGCGGTCGAAAACCGCGTGGATCGCGGGCAGCGATAATTTTGTCACGCGTCAGCATCACCAGGCTGTAAGCGCCTTCGACTCTGGCGAGCGCGATCGAAAGAGCTTCTTCCAACCCTTTCTTCAGATGCGGCGCCATCAAATGAATGATGACTTCGCTGTCCATCGTTGATTGAAAAATCGAACCGCTGTTTTCCAGTTCGGTTCTCAATTTTTGGGCGTTGACGATGTTGCCGTTGTGCCCCAGCGCGTAATACTCTTCGCCGACATGCACCAGGAATGGCTGGGCGTTGGAAATCGTGGAAGAGCCGGTTGTGGAATAACGGACATGGCCAATGGCCAGCGAGCCTACCAGCTTTTGTAAAATCGATTCTTTAAAAACGGTAGAGGCCAGGCCCATGCCTTTGTGTTCCATGACCTGACAGCCGTCGGAGGTGACAATGCCGGCTGATTCCTGGCCGCGATGCTGCAGGGCGAAAAGGCCGAAGAAGGCAACGCGGGCCGCTTCTTCATGCCCGTATATTCCAAAAACACCGCACTCCTCGCGGGGACGACCGGATTCATTTTGTGTGTCTTCAACAAAGGTTGACATTGTGCTTCTCCAAACTTCCCCTCCTCCCGTGGGAGGAACTAATAGGGGGTGGTGCTATTTTTTATAATATTCCTGCAAGGGACAGACCCCCCAGTCTTCTTCAATCATGGCCTTCGTCGCTTCGGAGAGCGCCCGCGCGCCCGCCAGAGTGGTCGTGTAAAGAATGTTATACTTCAGCGCGCCGCGCCGGATATGGTAAGAGTCCCGCGATGATTTTCGCCCGACGCTGGTGTTGATCACCATCGCAATATCACCATTTTTAATATAATCGACGATATGAGGCCGGCCTTCGCTGACCTTGGCAATCACAGTTGCATCCACGCCAAACTTCTGCAAATGTCTGGCTGTGCCACTGGTCGCCAGAATCTTAAATCCCATGTTCGCAAACGACCGGGCAACTTCCACGATCCTGTCCTTGTGATAACCATGAACACTGATAAAGATAGAGCCGGACGTCGGCATTTTAAAACCCGCCGCCATCTGCGATTTGGCAAACGCCAGGCCAAAAGAATAATCGATTCCCATCACTTCGCCGGTCGATTTCATTTCGGGTCCCAGCAGAATATCCACTTCCGGAAAGCGGTTGAACGGAAATACCGCTTCCTTGACGGATACGTGTTTGGGTTTGATCGTTCGAGTGAAGCCAAGTTCCGTAAGTGTCTTGCCCAGCATGACTTTGGTGGCCAGTTTTGCCAGTGGCACGCCGATGGCCTTGCTGACAAACGGCACGGTACGTGATGCGCGGGGATTGACCTCCAGCACATATAATGTCCCATCCTTGATGGCATACTGAATATTCATGAGGCCGATAACTTTAAGCTCAGCGGCCAGCATCCTGGTCTGTTTTTCAATCAACTCCAATAAAGGGGCGGAAAGGGTGAGCGGCGGTAAAATACAGGCGCTGTCGCCGGAATGAATACCTGCTTCCTCAATGTGTTCCATGATACCGGCCACAACGGTTGTCGCACCGTCGCTGATCGCATCCACATCCACTTCCACCGCATCTTCCAGAAATTTATCGATTAAAATCGGGTGGCCGGGTGAAACAAGAAGCGCCTTGCCCATGAAGGTGCGTAACGTTTCGGGGTCATAGACAATTTCCATGGAGCGTCCGCCCAGCACGTAGGAGGGGCGCACGAGCACCGGGTAACCGATACGGCGGGCGGCCACGAGCGCCTTTTCCACATCCATCGCCGTGTCGTTATCCGGTTGATTGAGATTTAGTTTATGAACAATTTCCTGAAACCGGTCGCGGTTCTCCGCCCGATCAATGGCAGTAGGCGAGGTTCCGATAATCGGCACGCCCGCCGCTTCCAGCCCTCGCGCCAGATTGAGCGGCGTTTGACCGCCGAACTGGACAATCACCCCGTCTGGTTTTTCCGTCTGGATGATATGCAAAACATCTTCGAGTGTCACCGGCTCGAAAAACAGTTTGTCGGATGTGTCGTAGTCCGTGCTCACCGTTTCGGGATTCGAGTTGATCATGATGCTCTCGATGTCTTCTTCGCGCAGCGCAAATGATGCATGGACGCAGCAATAATCAAATTCAATTCCCTGGCCGATGCGGTTGGGTCCGCCGCCGATGATGGCCACCTTCTTTTTGGCCGACGGCCTCGATTCATTTTCAGTCTCATAGGTGGAATAATAATAAGGCGTGTAGGCTTCAAACTCAGCCGCGCAGGTATCCACCAGCTTATAGACCGGAACAATCTTTTCCCGTTCGCGCCACTGGCGAATCTCCAACTCTGTTTTATTCCAGAGCGCGCCCAAAGTTCTGTCCGAAAAACCCATCTGCTTGGCGGCGCGCAGGAGTTCCGTCGAAGGTTCCGAACTTTTCAGTTCATCTTCCGCATCAAGGATATCTTTAATCTGGTGCAAAAACCAGGGATCGACTTTGGTGAGTTCATAGACTTCTTCCACCGGCATGCCGTTGGCGAGCGCCGCTCCGATATAAAAAAGCCGAAGGGAGTTGGGTTTGACAAGTTTGCTTTTGAGGAGCGTTTTTCTTTCCTGGGGATCGGCAGGCAAATCCTGACCAAAACCGAAACGGCCGATTTCCAGCGAACGGATGGCTTTTTGCAGAGCTTCCTTAAAAGTACGGCCGATAGCCATCGTTTCACCGACCGACTTCATCGACGTCGTGAGAAAATCCTCAGTCTCGGGGAATTTTTCAAACGTCCAACGTGGTATTTTCACGACGCAATAATCGATGGTCGGTTCAAACGACGCCATCGTCTCGCGGGTGATATCGTTGGGAATTTCATCCAGCGTGTAGCCGACGGCGAGCTTGGCGGCGATTTTCGCAATCGGAAACCCGGTAGCCTTGGAAGCCAGCGCCGACGATCGCGATACGCGTGGATTCATTTCTACAACAATCATTTCGCCGGTTTGGGGATGGATGGCAAACTGCACATTGGAGCCGCCTGTTTCGACGCCGATTTCCCGCATGATGGCGATGGCGGCATCCCGCATGACCTGATATTCGCGATCCGTCAGCGTCTGTGCGGGTGCAACCGTGATGGAATCGCCGGTATGCACGCCCATCGCATCGAAGTTTTCAATGGAGCAGATGATGACGACGTTGTCCGCCTTGTCGCGCATCACTTCCAGCTCGTATTCTTTCCAGCCCAGCACGGATTCTTCAATCATAACCTCTGTTATCATGCTCGCATCGAGACCGGTCTTGGCGATATCCATCAACTCTTCGCGGTTGTATGCCACGCCGCTGCCGGTACCGCCCAACGTGAAAGAAGCCCGGATAATAATCGGAAAGCCGATGGCTTCAGCAATTTTGAGTACGTCGTTCATGTTGCGGGCAAAACCGCTATTGGGCATTCTCAGGCCAATCTTTTCTATGGCATGACGGAATTTTTCACGGTCTTCAGCTTTATGAATCACCGGAAGCGACGCGCCGATCATTTCCACGCCGTATTTTTCCAGCACGCCGCTTTCGGCCAGTGCCACCGCTATGTTGAGTCCTGTCTGGCCGCCCAGTGTTGGCAAGAGCGCGTCGGGACGTTCCCGGGCAATGATTTTCTCCACGGCTTCCGGGGTAATCGGTTCGATATAGGTGCGGTCGGCCATTTCAGGATCGGTCATGATCGTTGCGGGATTGCTGTTAATCAGAACAACTTCATAACCTTCCTCGCGCAGCGCCTTGCAGGCCTGTGTTCCGGAATAGTCGAACTCGCAGGCCTGACTGATAATACTCGGTCCGGACCCGATAAGCAGTATTTTTTTGATGTCTGTACGTTTAGGCACTAATTTTACTTACTCCCACTCAATCGTGCTGGGTGGTTTGGAGCTGATGTCGTAAACCACGCGGTTGATGCCGCGCACTTCATTAATGATACGTGTAGAAATGTGCGCCAGCACATCCTGTGGAAGTCTTGCCCAGTCGGCGGTCATGGCATCGTCGCTGGTAACCGCACGGATCGCCACAATGTTCTCATACGTGCGCTGATCGCCCATGATGCCGACGCTTTTAAGCGGCAGCAGTACGGTAAACGATTGCCAAAGCTTGTAATAGAGATTGGCGGCGCGGATTTCCTCAAGCAGAATTGTGTCGGCCTTACGCAAGACCGACAGGCGCTGTGCGGTCACTTCGCCGATAATGCGGATCGCGAGACCCGGTCCGGGAAAAGGCTGACGCCAGACGACATCATCGGCCAGTCCCAACTCTTTTCCCAACAGCCGCACTTCATCCTTAAATAAGTGTTTGAGCGGCTCTACCAGTTTTAAATTCATTTTTTTGGGCAGGCCCCCGACGTTATGATGCGACTTGATCACCGCACTGGGACCGCCGAAGGCTGAGCGCGACTCGATCAGATCGGGATAAAGCGTCCCCTGTGCCAGAAATTTTACATTTTTTATTTTATGCGCTTCCCGATCAAACACTTCAATAAAGGTGCGGCCGATGATCTTGCGCTTTTTTTCCGGATCGGTCACATCTTTTAATTTATCAAGAAATAGTTTCCCGGAACGGGAAAAATGTAAGTTGATCTGC
This sequence comes from Deltaproteobacteria bacterium, assembly GCA_025355175.1. Lineage (GTDB taxonomy): Bacteria > Desulfobacterota > Syntrophia > Syntrophales > Smithellaceae > UBA8904. The sequence continues at coordinate 29,082 of JANYAF010000064.1, forward strand.
AGATGTTTTTTAAACATTTCAATGACGCGCTCGGCTTCACCCGCCCGCAACACGCCGTTGTCCACAAACACGCAGGTGAGTTGACGGCCTATGGCTTTGTGCAAAAGCACAGCCGCAACCGATGAATCCACGCCGCCGGAAAGCCCCAGAATGACTTTTTCTGATCCGACCTGTTCGCGGATTTCCTCTATCGCATGCGTGACAAAGGATTTCATCGACCAGGATTTTTTACAGTGGCAGACAGCAAACAGGAAATTGGCCAGTATTTTTTTACCGGCTTGCGTATGGATGACTTCGGGATGGAATTGCAGGCCGTAAAAATGACGACGGACATCTTCGGCTGCCGCCACCTGCGTATTCGAGGTGGATGCGGTTATCGTAAAACCATCGGGTAATGTGCCGATGGAGTCGCCGTGGCTCATCCAGCACTGCGTTTTCTTATCAACGCCTGCGAACATGCCTTTTTGTTTTTTGACGCTGAGTTCGGCAAATCCGTATTCGCGCTTGGTCGAGCCGATCACTTTACCGCCCAGCGAATCGACCATGTATTGCAGACCATAACAGATCCCCAGCACAGGAATACCGAGTTTAAAGATATCTTTGTTCACGCGCGGTGCGCCTTTGGAGTAGATGCTGGCCGGACCGCCGGATAAAATGATGCCTTCGGGTGCAAGCGC
>JANYAF010000067.1 GCA_025355175.1 Deltaproteobacteria bacterium
GCAGGGAGAACAGGCCAATCCTGCAAAAATCGGGGTTGATTTTCCCAGCGATCCATAGAGCGCAGGAGTTTCTGGACCAAAAATAACAAACGTCGGCATATCCGTCACGGCCGCAAAATGCCCCGGCCCCGAATCGTTCGTCACCATAAACTCACAAACGCTGTACAGAGGGGGCAACTGCGCGAAGCTGACCTTTCCTGCAAAATTAACGCACCGGTCATTGGCCACCTCTTCTTTGAGCTGTCGCGCCTCCTCTCGTTCACGGGGATCGCCGGTGATCAAAACAAGCGCCCGCGGGCATTTGTCCAGAATCATTTTGATCAACCGGACATAATACGGTTGCGGCCAGCGTCTTTGAATCAGCAGTTCGCTGGCATTGGGATTGATCAGGACTATCTTATTTTTTTGTGGATCAAAACCTGTAAAACAATCCCGGATAATATTTAAAATAACGTTTTGTTCAATAGGCGATATCGAAACTTTGGCCAGGATGAGATCTTCGTCGGAAACCTTTGTTTTGGAATAAGGAATTTCTTCTCTGTCCGAGTTCAGGGCATTGACAAGGGCAATGAAGTTTGCCGCAATATGCATGTGAGGATTATAGGCAACTTTATGCGTTAAAAAATCCCCGCGGTAAAGGCCTTCATTATAGTAAGCATGAAAACCGACTTTTGTCGCCGCACCGGAAAACCCGGTAAGCAGTGCCGTAAAACGAGAAAAAAGCTCCAGATCGATTACGGCATCGATCTTTCTGTTTCGTGTCCATAAAAATAATTTCAACGTATCGAAGACAAAGAACAGCATGCTGTCTTCCCGGATGGTGTAAATGTTTTCGGCCGGCACGGTCTTAAGCAGTTCCAGACTTGGTTTATTCTTCTTGAATATTGCAAAATGAATCGTAGCCGCTGTTTCCCGCCGCAACTTTCTCATGGCGGGATCAACAAGGATGGCGCTGCCCATTTCCGATAATTCGACAAATAAAACATTATGAGGCGCCTTTCGATCAGGTTTGCAGAATAGACGGCATAATTTACAGAGAACGGTGCCGATAAAACAAAGGGGAACGCCAACATAATAATCTATCCGGCGCATGGTATCAACTTTCATGATGTGCTAAAGTCCCTTTCAACAGGCAAGTTATTTAAAATGTGAATGGAATATAGGCAAAATGCATTCGACTGTCAACAAAACAATACAATCCGGCCGGCAAAACCTATTTCGCGAATTCGTGATGTTTTACTTGTGCAAAATCATCGATACATGATAGTTTTTAAAAAACTTTTGATGACAATATGAATAAAATTATCAGCCGTTACATATTTCGGGAAATTGCCGTCCCTTTTCTCATTATCCTTTTCGTCTTGACCTTTGTCCTGTTGATGGGGAAAATCCTTCAAATCATGGATCTGATGGTCAATAAAGGCATCCGTGTTTTGGACATCGGCCATCTGATTATCCTGATCATGCCCAATTTTATGTTATTTACAATCCCCATAGCGCTTTTAATCTCTATCCTCATTGCTATGGGCAGATTTTCCGCCGATAATGAAATTACGGCCCTCAAAGCATCCGGCGTCAGTTTAATTCAGCTTTATTATCCCGTAGCCATCGCCTCTTTACTGGCTTTTGTTTGTGCCATAGTCATCGGATATTTCCTTGTGCCTCAAAGCAATTTTGCAACCAAGAAACTCCTTTTTAAACTGGCCTCACAAAATGCCAGTATTGGCATCAAGGAAAAAGTATTTAACTCGGATTTTAAGGACCTGCTTTTGTACGCCGATAAAGTTCCGGCGGACAGTGAATACATGGAAGGTGTCATCATTTCCGACAACCGCATCATCGGCAAACAAAATACCATTCTGGCAAAAAAAGCTTTTCTGGTTGCGGACCCGAAATTGATGATCATAAAACTACGAATGGAAGACGGCTCGATTCATACCGTGAGTTCTGATCTCAAAAACTATCGGAAAGTTGATTTTAAAAGCTACGATGTCAATCTTGATCTATCCACAGCGCTGGCTGCTTTAACCGATGCATCCAAGTCCAGTACTGAAATGACCATGACCGAACTCCTGGAGCGAATGAAAAAACCGGGGTTGGATGGCGCGGCCGTTCGTGAACTGGCCATCGAAGTGCATAAAAAATTTTCCATCCCCTTATCCTGTATTTTTTTTGGCCTGCTGGCCTTGCCGTTAGGTATCACCAGCCACCGTGCGGTTAAATCCCGTGGTTTTGCCGTCGGCATCATGATTGTCGCCGCCTATTACCTTTTACGTGTCGGCGGTGAAGCGCTGGTGGAAACCGGTCGGCTTGCTCCAGTCATCGGTGTCTGGACACCGAATTTTGTGTTTGCCCTGCTGGGTGTTTATCTATTTTATATGGCCAACAAAGAGATTTCTCTTTTCCGAATCGCTTATGCGTATTTTTGGAAGAGCAAGTTGAAAGGTTGAGGATAAACCATTGAAACTGCTTGATAAATATATCCTTAGAGAATTCTTAAGGTTTTTCATCATCACTTGTGTCACGTTTATTGCACTTTACCTGATTATTGATTTTTTCGAAAAAAGTCGCATGTTCTTGAGCAACAAAGCAACAACGGTTCAAATGGCGTCTTATTTTTTGTATTCTATCCCCATGATCATTTCGCTGACGCTGCCTGCGGCAATTCTTCTATCCACGCTGCTGACGTATAGTTTTTTGTCCAAATTCAGCGAAATAACGGCCATGAAAGCCAACGGTATCAGCCTGTACCGCATTGCTCTTCCCGTTTTGGCGGTGGCGGCGATAATAGCCGTATTTTTATTCTTTTTCACTGAACTGGTCACGCCCTACTCCATCCAGAAGACGGAATATATTGTGAAGATGGATGTGCAGAAACAAAAATCCTTGGGATTTTTCAAGCAGAATGAAATCTGGTATCGCGCTCAAAACGCCATTTACAATTTTAAAATGTTTGACGTCGAAAAAAACATTTTACGCGGCATAACCATTAACAAGCTGAATCCTGGTTTCACGATGCAGATGCGAATCGACGCTGAACGGGCCGAATGGAAAAACAATCAATGGGTTTTTTTTAACCTGCTGGTCACGACATTTAATGAAAACAATACGCCGTCCCTGGAATGGGCTAAAGAGAAAGTCATTCCCATTCCGGAGCGACCGGACGACTTCAAAATTATACAGAAAGACGCGGAAAAAATGGGTTATTTCGAGTTAAAGCGATACGTTCAGAAAATACAGGCGGAAGGATATGATATTTCCAGATATCTTGTTGATTTGCAGGGTAAAATCGCCTTTCCGTTTGTTTGCCTGATTCTTGTCCTTATCGGCATGTCTTTTTCCGTACATTCGGAACGAAGCGGCGGCGTCATGCAGAGCGTGGCCCTTGGAATATTTATCGGTTTTTCCTACTGGATTGTCCACGCATTCAGCATGTCTCTGGGAAGGTCGGGAATATTACCCATTTTCCTGGCAGCCTGGGCTTCCAATATCCTCTTTACCAGCCTTGCCGCTTTTCTGTTTTATCGCATACGAACTTGATTGAGATCAACGCACCCCCCTGACTTTGGGGGGATGCGTTGATCAGAGAAAAGTTAATATCTGTAATAATCGGGTTTAAATGGTCCATCCAGCGGCACGCCCAGATATTGAGCCTGCTTTTTCGTCAGCTTTGAAATCTTGGCATCCAGTCTGGCCAGATGCAAGAGAGCTACTTCTTCGTCCAGTTTCTTGGGCAGCGTATAAACGCCGACATCATATTTCTTAGTAGCCAGCTCAATCTGCGCCAGCGTCTGATTCGTGAAGCTGTTGCTCATGACAAAGCTCGGATGTCCTGTGGCACAACCCAGATTGACCAGACGTCCCTCGGCCAGAATGATAATCGAACGACCCGATTTGAGCGTCCATTTATCAACCTGCGGTTTGATGTTATCTTTGCGGCAAAACTTGCTCGTTTCGAGGTAATGCATATCAATTTCGCTGTCGAAATGACCGATATTGCAGACAATGGCTTCATCCTTCATCATTTCCATATGACGGCCCGTAATGACATCGCAGCAGCCGGTCGCCGATACGAATATATCCGCAATTGGCGCCACCTCATCGAGTGTTTTCACTTCATACCCTTCCATCGCCGCCTGCAGGGCGCAGATGGGATCAATTTCCGTCACCACCACACGGGCGCCGAATCCCCGCATCGACTGGGCGCTGCCTTTTCCGACATCGCCATAACCGCAAACTACGACCATCTTGCCGGCCATCATGACGTCCGTTGCCCTTTTAATGCCGTCCACCAGCGATTCCCGGCAGCCGTACAAATTATCAAATTTTGATTTCGTGACGGAATCGTTCACATTGATGGCCGGAAATAAGAGGTCGCCTGACGCCTGCATCTGATAGAGGCGATGGACACCGGTGGTCGTCTCTTCCGACACGCCCCGGATTCCGGCGGCAACTTTCTGCCAATGTTTAGGATTTTTTTTATACAATTGTTCAAGGCGCGAAACAACAATCGCGAATTCCTTATTATCTGTTTTTTGTTTGAGCAATTGCGGATTTTTTTCAATTTTAACGCCATGGTGAATAAACAATGTAGCATCACCGCCATCATCCACGATCAAATCGGGCCCTGATCCGTCCGGCCAGGTTAAGGCCTGTTCCGTACACCACCAGTATTCTTCCAATGTCTCACCTTTCCAGGCAAAAACCGCCGCACTGCCTGCCTTGGCAATGGCCGCCGCCGCGTGATCCTGCGTTGAAAAAATATTGCAGGACGCCCAGCGAAGATCAGCGCCCAATTCTTTCAGCGTTTCAATCAGCATGGCCGTCTGGATGGTCATGTGCAGACTGCCCATGATTTTTAAACCTTTCAGCGGTTTCTTGCGTCCGTATTTTTTGCGCACCGCCATCAAACCGGGCATTTCGTTCTCCGCCAGTTTCAACTCTTTCCTTCCCCAGGCAGCCAGGGATAAATTCGCGACTTTATATTTCAGATTTTTATTAATTTCCTGAAAGACCATGTCTCCTCCTCCATATCCTTAAAACTTGATCAGTTATTATTGGCAGTACCGATAGCATACACCCAAGGTGAGTTCAATATCTTTATGCTGAAGTTCCGGAAAATAAAAAAAGCACCCCCGAAAAGAAGTAGCGAGTGCTTTTGTTCTAATTTTGTTAAGCCTATTTAGATACTTTTTTAACTTTATTTTTAGCATCCACCAGAACACATATGGGTTTCCATTTTTTGGCTTCGGCGTCATCAACCGTCACGAAGGTGGCAATAATGATTAAATCGCCCTTGGCCACCATACGGGCGGCGGCGCCATTAAGACAAATGGTTCCCGAGTTACGTTTTCCTTTAATGATATAGGTGGAAAAACGCGCGCCGTTATTAATATCGTAAATTTCCACTTTTTCATAAGGCACCATGTTGGCTTCTTCCAAAAGTTTTTCATCAATGGAAATACTGCCTTCATAATGTAAATCCGCGTCCGTGACAGTGGCGCGATGGATTTTTGACTTCATCATAAATCTTTGCATGGTTGTCATTCCTCTCCTGTCTGTAAAATATTACGCTTTAAGCTCTTCACCCAAAACGGAATTGTCAATCAGCCTGGTTTTTCCTACTTTTACGGCCAAGGCCATCACAGCCTCCCCCTTTATCTCATTTACATCTTCCAGAGTGGTCGCATCGCATATTGTAATATAATCGATAGCGGTAAATTGGGCGCCATTAATAAGTTTTTCCGCCTGTTTGATCATCACTGCCGCATTTCTTTCGCCGTCGGCGTAAAGCTTTTGCGCCAGCCTGAGCACGCCGATCAGCGTCAGGGCAGATGACCGATCCTCTTGACTCAGGTAAAAATTACGTGAACTCATAGCCAGGCCATCCGGCTCTCTGAACGTCGGCAAACCGATGATCTCCAGATCCAGGTTCAAATCGGCAACCATTCGTTTAATTGCTGCCAGTTGCTGAAAATCTTTCTTGCCAAAGATTGCGCTATGCGGCTTAACAATATTAAATAATTTGCAGCAGACCGTCGTAACACCGCGAAAATGCCCCGGCCTGGACATACCGCATAGATTTTGCGTTACCTGCTCTACATCAACATAGGTTTGATAAGCGTTTGGATACATTTCCGTATTTGCCGGGAAAAAGATAACATCGACGCCTACACTCTGCGCCATTTGAGTATCCCGTTCAAAATCTCGCGGGTATTTGGAAAAATCTTCTTTAGGGCCAAACTGGGTGGGATTAACATAAATACTGACAACAACATGATCCGCCGTCTTGCGGGCTTCCTTCATCAGAGAAAGATGACCCTCATGAAAATAGCCCATCGTTGGGACAAAAGATATCTTCTTGCCGGAAAGCCTTAAGCTTTCACAGTGAGCCTGCATTTCTTTGATGGACTCTATGACTCTCGTTTTTTTCATAAAAAAAGCCCCTTGTCGCAAGACGAGAGGCTTAACATTCCTTTTTAATGTTCCCTGACGTCCCAGTCCTTTCGGATCCAAGCGTGGGACAGACTTAACAACAACATTAGTTTTTGTCAAGCAAAAAAACCCCCTCAGTCTGATGAACCTGAGGGGGCCATATTACACAGATCATGTTTTTTGGTGCAGCGGCTATAAGTCCTTCATTCTATTCTTCGCTTCCTGATAGAGTCTCATGACGCAGATGAAGATTGCCAGTATGAATAATCCCAGCATGAAGTTCGGTGCAGTTCCCAGCATCTCATCCAGGAGGTGACCGATGTAGAGGAACAGGAAGGATGCAACCACCATCGCCAAACCCCAGGCCGATAACATCAACACTCCGCTGAAGGCCTGATACTTCTGATAATGTGTCTTGTGTGTCGCGATCATAGCTTTTTCCTCCTTTCTGGCTTTCTATCTACGTCTTTTTACTACTTCTAATCAGGTTACAATGTTCTTCACTGCATCAATAACCGGGTTGGTAAACAGCGCCATCAAAAGGGTGTAGAGGGCAAAGGCGCCAACAACTTCCGCCGTGTACATCTTGTTATATTTTCTTTTTAAAGAAACCAGGATCAATCCGCCCACG
>JANYAF010000109.1 GCA_025355175.1 Deltaproteobacteria bacterium
ACGCAGTTCATAACGGAATTTTCTTCCCGCAGTGAAAATAATATGCGGCGGTTTTTAGAAGAAAAAATGGGAAAAGAATTAATCGATAAAGTATTCTCTCCTTATCAGTTAACGGCCCTCGGCTATAAGGATAAAAAATAATGGATAACACACCGAAGGGAAACCGGCTGCACATCGCGCTTCTTGGGCGAACCAATGTCGGCAAATCCAGCTTGCTGAATTTAATGCTTGGTCAGGATATTGCCATCACATCACCCATTGCCGGAACTACAACTGACATTGTGGAAAAAGCGATGGAGCTTTTGCCCTTAGGACCAGTTCTTTTTCTGGATACGGCCGGTCTGGATGATATTTCGGAATTATCCAGTGCCCGGCTGAAAAAAACGGCCAAAGTTTTCGACCGTACCGATGTCATTATCCTCGTCACCGAGCCGGATAAATGGACTGATTACGAAGAATCAGTTCTGACTAAAGCGAAAAACCGTAAAATACCGATGTTGATTGTCATCAACAAAATTGATTTGCGCAATCCTTCACCCGATCATTTGATATTTTTGCAACAAAAATCAGAGAGGATTATAACTGTTTCCTGCAATGATGAAACTAAACGCCAGAATTATCTGGAGACCTTGAAACAACAATTGCTGGAAGTTGCTCCCGCAGATTTTGTAGGAAATCCATCGCTCATCGGCGATTTACTGCCGCCGGGAGGTCTCGCTGTTTTAGTTGTGCCTATTGATTTGCAGGCTCCCAAAGGCAGACTGATTCTGCCCCAGGTTCAGACCATTCGTGACGCGCTTGATAATGATGCCATGACTCTCGTCGTCAAGGAAAGAGAACTTGCCGCAGCACTGGCCAACCTGAAAAATCCGCCCGCGATTGTCGTGACTGATTCTCAGGCCATTCTCAAAGTCACAGCCGATGTTCCGAAAGATATTCCGGTTACCACATTTTCCATTCTTTTTGCGCGGCAAAAGTCTGACCTGACCATCATGGCAAGGGGAGCGGCAGCCATTGACAGCTTGCATCCGGGCGATAAGATTTTGATCGCGGAAGCCTGTTCGCATCATGCGTTGGAAGATGATATCGGGCGAATAAAAATCCCCCGCTGGCTCAGGCAATACGTGGGGGGCGATCTCCAGATAGACATATCTTCGGGACGGGATTATCCCGATGAGTTAAAAAAGTATAAGCTGGTTTTACATTGCGGCGCCTGCATGATTAATCGCCGGGAAATGCTCAACCGTTTGCGCAAAGCGCAGGAAGCAGGCGTTCCTGTAACAAACTATGGCGTGGCAATATCTTTTTTGCAGGGCGCAATCTCGCGCAGCCTAGCACCCTTCCCTTCCGCACTTCTTGCTTTCGAAAATGAAATGAAAAACAAAAAGTAAACAAAATCCTATTTGATGATTTCACAAAGTCAATGTTCTTTTCTTTCGAGTGAACTGATGATTACCAGTTGAAGTATTGTTGTTGATAATGTTGTAAATTCGTAATGGCGAATCATTAGTTATTTAGGGTCGTTTGTGATCGGTTATATCGAAAATGGCCGCTTGCATACCGACGCTGATTGTTTCAATATCGGAAAGTGTTTGACCCACGACAATGCCGGTGATTATACTTTTTCCACCGCTTCTTTGCGTTGCCTCATAAAGGCGGACAGGTACAAATTTTCCGCTTTGTGAAAATTCCACTATACGCTCCAGCGCGGTGTCAAGTCTTCCTGTAAACTGCTTGTTCCAAGACTGCGAAATTCTTGCGTCAACACGACTGACGGACGCCTCATGCAATAAAATCTGTGGTGTACTGGAAACAAGACGAAAATTGAGATCGAAGACAAATATTTGTCCGGACAAAGTTGTCCCAATGTCAAACCCTGCAACGCCGCGATATCCCATAATGCGCGCTCTTTCTGCAATAGCTTTTGCAATTGTTACAACTGAATCCGGCGGGAGATGATCCGAATCTATCCGGCTTCCTGATTGTTTTGCCGGTTCGGTGAAGAGCTGAGTTGCCGCGCCAAGATATCGAATGCAGGATTCCAAAACAGCCAGGCTCAGGCACCAGCAATCGCTGATCTCCATAGCCTCTTCAATACGGACACCGGAAAGCTCATTCTTACAGGCATCCAGCCAATCAAGTGCAACTTGGCGACTGATTTGATCCGGGCAGTAAAGAACATCTTTTCCAGCCCCGGTGGCGCCCGGGTAACAGGCTTTGATAAACACATCCCGCCCAGGCAAAAAATCGTATAGACGACTTAAACAATCGGGTGGAACCACCTGATGTGGGGGCAAATAATCTTTATCAACGAGTTCAGCCAGATTGGCTTTGTCATTGAGCCAGTTGTATAAAGAAAGCGTCACCAGAAGCGAGCCTGGCGCGTGCAAATCCGGCGGAGGCGGATAAGTATAAGCAAGTATTTTGCCACATCTGATATATTCCTGAGCGACAGCTACAGCATCCTCTTCGGTTTCGAATGTGGCAAGGTTGGCAGCCGGTTCTATACCCGCTTGCCGGAAGAAATCCAGTATCAACGGAGTTACAGTACTTTGGTGACAGATAAGCGGCATATCTCCCATGAT
>JANYAF010000116.1 GCA_025355175.1 Deltaproteobacteria bacterium
TTCGGAAGGGATAACCGCTGAAAGCATCTAAGCGGGAAGCCCACCTCAAGATAAGATATCCCTCTTGGTGGAGACATCAAGACTAAAGACCCCTTGTAGACTACGAGGTTGATAGGTCAGATGTGTAAGCGCAGTGATGCGTTCAGCTAACTGATACTAATCGGTCGTGCGGCTTGACCATAATAATTATTTATATATATGGTCTCATTATTAAATCGTGCTCAACTTTCAACAAAGCGATATGCATTGTCATGCATTTATAAGATAAATTTCGGTGGCTATCGCGAGGAGGTCACACCCGTTCCCATCTCGAACACGGAAGTTAAGCTCCTTCGCGCCGATGGTACTGCATGGGCGACTGTGTGGGAGAGTAGGTGCCGCCGGATTTAAAACATGAAAGCCCCTTTGATTTTTCAAAGGGGCTTTTTTATGGAAAGAATACAGCCTGCTTCAGCCTTCAGCCTATAGTCTTATTTATTCATTCTTTCGCCAAAGATCGCCCGGCCGACGCGGATGATAGTTGTCCCTTCTTCGATGGCGACTTCAAAATCGTCGGTCATCCCCATGGAAAGTTCGTCCATGCGGATGCTGGGAATAGCAGCGGCGCCGATTTTGTCGCGAAGCTTGCGCAGCGCTTGAAAATAAGGGCGGGAATTTTCCGGATTATCGGAATAGGGAGGCATGGTCATCAATCCGCGCACTCTTATATTGGGTAAAAGGGATATCTGTCGGACAAGTTCCAACGCAGCATCGGGCTCCATGCCGTTTTTGGATTCCTCTCCGCTGACATTGACTTCAATAAGAATATTTAATCTACGGTTGTTTTGTCCAGCTCTTTTGTCCAGTTCACGGGCCAGTTCCAAACGGTCAACGGAATGAATCCAGTCAAAGAGGTTAACGACGTATTTGACCTTGTTTGTTTGCAGATGACCGATCATGTGCCATTCGGCAGCGCGACCGATGACGGGAATCTTTTCCCGGGCTTCCTGAACGTAATTTTCACCCAGTAATGTGATGCCCGCTTCCAGAGCCTCCCGGATCCGCTCCAGGGCAACGGTTTTGCTCACCGCCATCAGCCTGACACTTTGGGGATCGCGTTCGCAGCGCGCACAGGCGGCTTCAATTCTTTGCCGGATTAAACTGATGTTGGAGCTGATGTCTGTTTCCATGATGATTTACCTGAAATGAACCGCATCAATTCGTTTTAGTTCTTCTAAAACTTCACAAAGCGGCAAACCGATGACATTGGTATAGGAGCCGTGGATCGCCTTGATGAAATACGCGCCCTTACCTTGAACGGCGTAACCACCGGCCTTGTCGTAGGGCTCGTCGCAGTTCACATACCAGTCCATTTCCTCGGGACTGATTTTTTTAAATCGCACGGCTGATCGGACAACTTTTGTTTTTGATATCCCAAAACCGGCTGAGACAATTGTAAAGCCGGTGAAGACGATATGCTGGCGGTTACTCAATCGCTCCAGCATTGCCCGCGCCTGGCTTTTGTTTTTGGGTTTGCCCAAAATCAGGCCGTCGATCACAACGACCGTATCCGCGCCCAGCACCAGGGCTTTCGGATGTTGATCGGCGATGACTGTCGCTTTGTCACACGAAAGCCTTCGAACGTGAGTTTGCGGGCTTTCGCCGTTAATATGTGTTTCGTCAACATGAGCCGGAATAATTTTCAACTTCAATCCCACGGAACGTAAAAGTTCTTTGCGGCGCGGCGAGGCAGAAGCTAAAATAAAGGGGGACGATAAGGCAATAGTCATATTTTTTTCTTTCTTTTTTTCTTGAGGTTTTTATTCCAGATAAAAGATGCCCTGTCAATTGTAAATTGCCGTTGCAACTTATGGCGACTTGGCGTAATTAAAAAAACGAATAGCGATGGGACAATGGTTCCAAGTGGAGAGATTATGAAAAAAATATCGAGTATCTTCCTGGTGTTTATTTTTCTGGTGTTTTTGGCCGGTGGCGTCCAGGCGGCGGAAAGCGTCGTGCAATTGGCCGTGCCCGGGTGCTTCTCCTGAGGGGCAAGCAAGAGGATAGGTGCTATCCTGAAAAAAGTCGATGGTGTCAAAGAACATCAAACCAGACAGCCGAACATTCTGATTATCGCTTTTGATGATGAACGAACGAGCCTTGCCGTCATCATTAAAGCGTTAGAAGAAGGGACTTTTCCTGTGAAGGGCAAGCCGGTATATCTGAAAGTCTTTCCGGTTGAAGATCAGAGAAACTGATTCTGTCCGAGGGCTTCCAGCGCGTCCACGATTTTCTTGACGTCCTGAGATTGTCCTCTCTTGCAGACCAAAAGTGCGTCTTTCGTTTCGACCACGATGACGTCTTTCATACCCACCAACGCCACCAGTTTGCCCGGACTGTAAACCAGGGAGCCTTCAGTGTCTTCAAATAAGACCATGCCGCTTCCAGTTCGCGCGTTCTTCTTATTGTCTTTATCCGAGATATCCCAAAGCGCATCCCAACTGCCCACATCGCTCCAGCCGAACTCGGCCGGAATGACGAAGACGTTTTTAGACTTTTCCATCACGCCGTAATCGATGGAGATGGACTTCTGCTGCAGATAAACCCTGGATACGGTTTTGGCTTCGGAATCTGTACCCAGTGAATCTTTGATCGTCATCAAACCGGAATGCAGATCCGGCAAATACTGTTCGATTTCCCGCAAAATGGTTGACGCCTTCCAGACAAACATGCCGCTGTTCCAGTAAAATCTACCGCTTTTGACGAATTTGCGGGCCAGGGCAAGATCCGGCTTTTCCCGGATGGACTTTACGCGTAGCACCTTATCGCCTCCAACGCTTCCGACCGCTTTGCCCCCTTCGAGATAGCCGAAGCCGGTGTGCGGGCCGGTGGGTTGAATGCCGATGGTGACCAGCGCGTCTTCGCTTTCAGCCGCCCGGGCCGCCGTGGCGATCACAGATCGATATTTATCAGGGTTGCCGATGGCGTGATCGGAAGGCAGCACGACCATGATATCATCTTTCATTTTCTTTTGAATATGCAGCGCTGCCAAGCCGATGCAGGCGGCTGTATTGCGGCCGACGGGTTCAATGATGATGTTTTTCGCGGGGATTTCCGGCAGTTGTTTTATCAGTTCGCGCGCGTGTTTTTTACCCGTGACGATCAGGATATTTTTGGGTTCGATCAGCTCTCTGATCCGGTCAACCGTCTCTTGAATAATAGTCCGGTTGCTGACAATATCCAGCAGGTGTTTTGGCTTTTTCTCCCGACTCCTGGGCCAGAATCTTGTTCCTCTTCCGCCGGCCATGATGACTGCATGCATAATTTTTCTCCATACGATGAGTAGGAGCGAATAATTACCGTGTAACCTTTTTAGGTTATTCGCCCTTGCAAGGTTGAACATCCATAGTACATTCCGGCTTGCAAATTCAAGCACGAAAAGCTAAATAGGCCATCATGATGAAAATAAATTATCCTGAGATAATGTTGAAAAGCGGCAGGGAGGCGGCGCTACTGCGCGGGCATCCGTGGGTATTTTCCGGGGCAATTGCCGGGATTCAGGGTCAACCGTCTGATGGTGATGTGGTGCTGGCAAAAGATTCCAGAGGCCGGGTGTTGGCGTTGGGATTTTTCAATAGCCGGACGGACATATCCTTTCGTGTTTTAAGCCGGGATTGCGACAAGGCTGTTGACGCGACTTTCTGGGACGAGCGCGTGCATGAGGCGTTCCGGCTGCGTCAGAGGCTCATCAATGCAAAGACCAACGCCTATCGCCTCATCAATGCCGAAGGTGACGGATGTCCCGGCCTGATTGTGGATGTTTACAAGGATACACTGGCCGTTTCCATCACCACCGCCGGCATGGAAAAGCAAAAACAAAATATTCTGGATGCCTTGATTTTCCATTTGAAGCCGGCGAGAATTTACGAGCAGAGCGCCGGGCGTTCGCGTGGGCTGGAAGGGCTCGAAGAGCGCAAAGGGTTTATTTACGGCGAAGACCAGAGAGGCGCCGTGCGGGTGCTGGAAAACGGTTATTTGTTTGACGTGGATTTTATCGGCGGGCAGAAAACGGGCTTCTTTTTGGATCAGCGCGTTAATAGAGAAAAGCTGGGCGCACTGTCTCAGGACGCAACCGTTTTAAACTGTTTTTGCTACACCGGCGCGTTTTCAGTTTACTGCGCGGCGGGAGGGGCAAAAAAAGTTATTTCTCTGGATATTTCCAAATCCGCCTGTACCGCCGCTTCGGAACATATTCGCCTCAATGGCTTTTCGGTTTCGGATCATCCGGTGATCGACGCAGATGTGTTTCAGTATCTGCGCGATTTGCAGGAGAGTTTTGATCTGATCATTCTTGATCCGCCCGCGTTTGCGAAAACCAAACGCGATGTGACTAAAGCTTCCCGTGGCTATAAGGAAATCAACATGCAGGCGATGAAGCATCTGGTCCGAGGCGGGATGCTGGCGACATTTTCCTGCTCCAATTTTATCGAAGAAGATTTATTTTACAAAATTGTGCAGGGGGCGGCGCGCGATGCGCAAATGGATTTGCAGTTGCTGGCAAGGCTTGAGGCCGGGCCGGATCATCCGCTGGGGCTGGGACACCCCGAAGGCCGCTATCTTAAAGGATTGCTGGTGCGAAAGATTTAAATGTAGGGGCACGCAGCGGCGTGCCCCTACGGATGGGGTTTCGTGAAGGTCACACGAGGTCACATGCGGCGTGCCCCTACGGAACGTGTGGATTGGTAAATCAGGGTCTTTGATCTGTCAAGATTTACGCCATGAATTTAGTGTAGATCGAAGAGCCAATCGCCCAGATTAAAACGCCGGCGGTGATTAATATACAGGCGTAAGCCAGAATTTTACTCCAGGCGCTTTCCGGCTTCCGGTCGTTGTAACCCATCAGATATGCCATAAGCAGCCCCGACAGGAGCCCGCCGCCGTGCGCCCAGTTATTGATGCCGCTGAAGAGGAATCCGAAGATGATCAGGCCGACCACCCAGCCCAGCGCTTGTTTGAAGATGGCTTCTCCGTAGGATCCGCCGCGGCTTTTTCCGAAATAAATAATTGCGCCGATCAGCCCGCAAATGGAGGCTGACGCGCCGATCGTAAAGCGGACGCCGGCCAGCACGGAAACGGCAAAACCGACAACGCCGGTTAGAATGTAAATGTTCATGAAACGATGGAGGCCGAATTCGCGCAGAACAAACGGTCCAAGCTGATAAAGCGCCATCATATTAAAAACGATATGTAAAATCCCGCCGTGCAGAAACGAAGCAGCAAAGAGGCTCCAGTAATTATGATATAGAAAGAAAGGTATGGCGCCGCTTGCCCCTAAACTCAAGAGGCTCTGATTGGAAGGGGACAGGAAACTAAAAGGACTGCCTCCTGCAAAAATTCCGCCCAGATCCAAAAGCAAAGACAGG
>JANYAF010000134.1 GCA_025355175.1 Deltaproteobacteria bacterium
TCAGGATACGGTGAAAATTTCTCATACACAACTCTTGACAATATCTCTCACAAATTCTACATTACTCATTTTAGTTTCTCCTTATCAAGGGTGTGTTTTTTGTTCTCTCTTACGCTGACAGCAAACATTTACCAGCTTTCGTTTTCATAATTACACCCTGATCGCTGAAGTTTCATTGATCTAAATCAACTTGAGGAGAATTTTTTTATATATAAATATCGCCGCGGTTAATTTTACTTAAATATTGGTCTTTTGGGTAGCAGTTGCATATACTTGATCTCTGACTGGGTCTCTTCATATCGGAAGCCCAGAACATCCCGCATGGAAATAATGCCTACCACCCTTTTGCCCTCCGCTATCGGAATATGTCTAATCTTCTCCTTCTTCATTGTGTCGATGGCGTAATCCAAATCGTCATCCAGCGTTGCTATGACAACTTGTTTGGTCATGATATCCGTGATTTTTTTGTTTATAAAATCCGTACCGCGCACGAAGCACTTTCTCACGATGTCTCTTTCAGTGATAATTCCAACTAATTCATCCTTGTCATTGCAGACCGGAAGTGCGCCCTTATTGTTCTCAATCAGCTTCTGAATCGCCGCCGAAACGAATTCATTCGGCCCGACAGTGATTAATGCTTTACCTTTGAATCCCGTTGCCTTCAACATCTCCCGAATCTTCATCTTTCGCCTCCTTTTAGACTGAAATTAGTGTCACCGGCATGTTTTACAACTTTCAAATTACGCCTCTTTGTCAATCATCTACTTTTTTTCTCTTTTTTTATTTGCATTAAAGGTCATCATCTGCAACCTTTTTTTCCTTTTCCACAGGACACGTCTTGTTCTTGAAGAATTCAAAGTACAGCAAGGGAACGACAATTAGCGTAAGCATGGTTGAGGCGACGGCCCCGAACATCATGGCGATGGCCAACCCCTCGAAGATGGGGTCGAAGAGCATCACGAAGGACCCGACGACGACGGCGGCAGCCGTAAGCACGATGGGCCGGAAACGAACGGCCCCCGCCTGAATCAACGCCTGACGTAGGTCTCCCTTGTCGCGCCACTCCATCTGGATAAAGTCCACCAGTAAAATAGAATTACGCACAACAATCCCCGCCAGAGCAATGAACCCGATCATGGATGTCGCCGTAAAGAAGGAACCGAACACCCAATGGCCGGGCAAAATCCCCACGAGGGTCAGGGGGATGGGGGCCATAATGACCAGCGGCGTCACAAAGCTCCTAAACCAGGCTACGACCAGAATATAAATGATGATGAGCACCGCGGCAAAGGCAATGCCCAGGTCGCGGAAAACCTCGTAGGTGATGTGCCATTCACCATCCCATTTCATGGAATAGCGGCCTTCCAGCCAAGGCTGCGTCGTATAGAACTGTGCAAGCTCATACCCCTCGGCAAGTTTCATTTTTGCGATGTCCGACTTTATTTTCAAAATGGCGTAAACGGGGCTCTCTTCGGTTCCCGCTACGTCGCCTGTCACGTAGGTGACTTTTTTCAAATTCTTGTGGTAGATTGTTTTTTCCTCAATCCCTTGCCGCGTCTTGACCAACTCGGCCAGAGGGATGAGTTTCCCCGATGGAGATGGAATGGTCACAGATTGAAGAGCGGCCGGATTTGCCCGCTGCTCCTGCGGCAGGCGTAGGAAAATATCGACGGGGTCCTTCTCTTTGTCCATGTGCACAAGGCCCGCAGAGGCTCCCGACAAGGCAATGCGCAGAGTCCCGGCAATCGACTGGGTGGTAATCCCGCTGTCGGCCGCCTTCTCCTGGTCAACCTCAAACAGGATCTTGCGCTGATCGGCCTCGACAAACCAGTCTATATCAACAACGCCGGGGGTCTTTTCAAAGATATCCCGCACTTGTTTGGCGATTTCAATCTGACGCGATGTTTCCGGGCCGTAGATTTCCGCAACCAGGGTGCTCAAAACCGGAGGCCCCGGCGGAAGTTCCGCTACTTTAATCCGGGCGCCATAGCGATCCGCAATGCGATTCAACTCCGGTCGCATCCGTTTGGCAATATCGTGACTCTGATCCTTGCGATCATCTTTGGAGACAAAATTAACCTGAATATCGGCAACATTGCTTCCCTGCCGTAAAAAATAATGGCGCACCAGACCGTTGAAGTTATAAGGCGACGCCGTCCCCACATAGGATTGATAATCCGTCACTTCCGGCACCGTCTTCAGATACTCGGACATTTCCCGGGTGAGGGCGGCCGTTTCTTCCAGCGTCCGACCCTCCGGCATGTCGATGATGACCTGCAACTCGCTCTTGTTGTCGAAAGGCAGCATCTTCATGGTGACTTTCTTCAGCGGCACGAGGACAAAGGCCAGCAGAAGCAGGACACCGATAGCCGCGAAGGCAATCAGACGTTTTTTGCGGACATCAATCAGAGGGCCCAGCAGTTTCTCGTAAAGACGGGCCAGTCCGGTTTTTCCTTCTTCATGGCCCAGACCATGGCGGACGTTTTTCAAAACGATGTAGGCCAGCCAGGGGCTGACGATGAAAGCAACCAGGAGGGAAAAAACCATGGCCGCCGACGCACCCACCGGGATGGGCTGCATGTAGGGTCCCATGAGCCCGGAGACAAAGGCCATGGGCATCAACGCCGCAATAACCGTAAACGTAGCCAGGATAGTAGGGTTGCCCACCTCGTCTACGGCATACACGGCCGTGAGCGGTTGAATCTTGTGCATCCGGAAGTGGCGGTTGATATTTTCCACAACAACTATCGCGTCATCGACCAGTATGCCGATGGAAAAAATCAGAGCAAACAGTGTCACGCGGTTCAGGGTATAGCCATAGAGATAGTTGATCAGAAGCGTCAGCGCAAGTGTAACCGGGACGGCGACGGCTACGACGATAGATTCTCTCCAGCCTAGAAACACCGCCACGAGGATGATCACGGAGATCGTGGCCAGAAGCATATGATACAGGAGCTCATTGGATTTGTCCTTGGCCGTCTCTCCGTAGTTGCGGGTGACGGTGACCTCAACATCCTTCGGGATCAATGGTCCCTTCAACGCTTCCACTTTTTTTAAAGCTTCACCGGCAACAAAGCTGGCATTGGCGCCTTTCTGTTTGGAAATGGCAATGGTCACGGCTTCATACTGCCCATAGGTACCGCCCGATAGTCCTTTTTTTGCCGCCGCAGGCCCCATGCCCATGAAGACGTAGTTTGCTGCCTCTTCCGGCCGGTCGGCTATTTGCGCCACGTCTTTGAGATAAATGGGACGGCCGTTAAACACATGGACAACCAGATTGCCCACATCCTGTGCATTATTCAGGAAGCGGCCAGTTTCCACGATTGTTTCGCGATTGCCGGCAGGAAAGGTTCCGGATGGAATGACCACATTGGCTTTCTCCAGGCGGTCCATAATCTGGAAGGGCGACAGATGATAGGCCCGCAGGCGCTGGGGATCAATCGTGACTCTGATCTGGCGACGCTGGCCGCCAATGATGGAGAACTCCGATACGTTGGCGTTTTTTTTGAGTTCTCCGCATAATCCGGTTGCAATCCTTCTTAGCTCGTAGCCAGTGTATTGCGGTTCTTTGCTCCAGAGGGTGAGCGCCAGAACGGGGACATCATCGATGGATTTGGGCTTCACCATGGGTTGGGAAACGCCCGGCGGGATGATGTCGTAATTGGACATCAGTTTGTTGTAGAGCTTCACCAGGCTGTCTTCCATTTTTTCGCCCACATAGAAACGGACGATGGTCATATTGGAACCAGGCTTGACGATGGAATAGACATACTCAACTCCTTTGATTTCCCAGAGGAGTTTCTCCATCGGGATTGTCACCCGCTCTTCGACCTCTTTAGGAGATGCGCCGGAATAGCTGACAAATACATCAATCATTGGAACAACAATCTGCGGCTCTTCCTCCCGGGGCGTCACAATGATGGCAAAGACACCGAGGAGAAGTGCGGCAATGACAAGCAGCGGCGTCAGCTTCGACTTGATGAAGGCCCTGGCAATTTTTCCCGAAATCCCGATTCCCGTCATTTCGTTTTGCCTCCCGCCAATACATCTCCGTCGGTTAACTGTTCAACGCCGGACATAATGACACGGTCGTTCACGGTAAGGCCGGACAGGATCTCCGTTCCTTGGACTGTGGTGCTCCCGGTGCGGATCAGGCGATAAATGACGTTGCCTTGATTATCAACAATATAAACACCCGTCAGTTGTCCTTTTCGAACAATAGCCTGATTGTGAACAAGGATCGCCTCCCGTTTACCGACAGGAATCCTTATACGGGCAAACAATCCGCTTCGGGGCCTTGCGTCCTTCAGCCCCACCTTAATCGTAAAAGTCCGCGAGAGAGGATCAACGGAGGGGAATACTTCCTGAATCGTTCCCACGATGGGCTGGTTCATCGTTTCGACCACTGCTTCCACAGTCATGCCGGTTTTGACTTTTGCCCCGAGACCGGCATCGACGGACGCTTCGACATAAGAACCGCCGCCTCCTTCGATAACCAGGAGGGGCACACCGGGGCTGACCATACTGCCGGCATCAATACGCTTCTCCGTCACTCTTCCGGAGACAGGCGCCGTAACCCGGGTAAACGACAGATAGGTTTTGGCTTCCTGGGCCATGGCCACTGTCCGTTCATATTCCGATTCCGCCACTTTTTTTTGGGTTTCAATCTGATCCATCTCCTGGCGGGAAAGGGCTTTTTCATCATAAAGATTTTTATAGCGCTGCCAGGTGCTCTCCGCCAAAGATTTGCTCTGTTTTGCCGACTCCACAGCCATATTGGCAGCATGCACCCGCGAAGCAGCATCCCGGTCATCAATGATCAACAATATCTGCCCGGCTTTAACCGTGTCGCCTTCCCGCACAAGAAGGGACGTGACAACGCCCATAGCCCTACCGGCAACCGTACTGGTGCGGTTGGATCGGACGGTTCCTGTGGCCTCATAGACGTCGTCCACCGTTGACAAGGAAACAGGGGTGGCCTTTACGCCTGCGATCTCGGGCCGTTTGACCGCTTCTTTTTCGGTATTCCCTTTACAGCCGGCTGTCAGAGCGGCGAGCGTGATCATTGCCGTCAAAATACATGATACTATAAACCTGCGATGATTCCATTCTTTCATGGTTGTTTCTCCATCCTGGGATTTTCTTTATCAATCTTCAGATCCTTCAGAATCGTTCCGCCCTCAAAGCTCAGTGTCGCCAATGCCACTTTGTAGGCATTTTCGCGCTCCACAAGGCCTGCCCGTGCCTGCTCCAGACCGGACTGGGCAGAAAGCAGATCCGCCAGGGGCGAAAAACCGTTCTCATAGCGTACCTTAAACAGCCTTGTTCCTTCTTCCGCCGCTTTCAAAGCTTCCCGGGTGAGGTCTATGTTCTTCCGGGTCTCATCCACATTCATGTACGCCTCATAAATCCTGTAGGAGACACCTTTTTTCATGGCCAACACTTGTTCCTGGGCTTGTACGGCTAGATGTTTCGCCTTTGCCCGTTCGTATTCCCGCTTCGTTCCATCGAAAAGATCCCATCGTAGAAAGGCCATGACCTGCCAGCTTCTCCCTTCGGAACCCAAGGGCTGGTTGTGGTCATTGAACTGATAGGTTCCTCCCACGCCAATATTAGGGAAGTAGGCTGCCTCGGCCATCTTGATACTCTGTTCGGCGTTCTCACCCCGCAGTTGTGCCGCCCGTAAATCACTTCGCGATGCGGCGGCCGTCACATACGTTGCAAGATCATTCAAGGAAAGGTCGATTGCCGGATCATCCACATCAATCGGTTCCGTTGTCGCCAAAAGCAGTCCCAGACCGCGTTTGGCCAGACTGACATACTTGTCTGCAACGTTCTTTTTCTGTCGGGCCTCCATGAATGCGGTTGCGGCGCGAAGAGAATCGGCATACTGACCGAGGCCGTTTTTATAACGAAGGTCCGCCACGCGTTTGTGTTCCCGCGCGTCTTCAACACCTTGATCAACCGCACGGGCATATTCTTTGGCGCTCGAAATCATCAGACAGGCTTTGACAACTTGAAAGGCAATGTCCTCACGCTTCCGGGTGAATTCTTCTCCCTTGGCCTGAGACTCCGTCTTGGACATGCCGAGGCCGATATAGGCCTTTTTTACGAACAGGGGTTGTTCCACCGTCAGGGAAGACTGAAAGTCGTTAATAGCATCCGGACGGTTCAGGAGATCTGGATTGAAATCCGATGCACCGATCCGTTCCTGATTGAGCCTGGACATGAACGCATAACCCGGATTAGTCGTTCGGAGATAACGTTCTTCGAAGGATATTCTGGGTAGAAGATAGCTGCGGGCAATGCCGATATCCTTTTCCTGGGCTTGGGTAGCATTGTGCAGGGCTTTGATTTCATGATTTTCAACCAGGGCGATCTGCACCGCCTCGATAACGGTCATCCGCCGTTCCTGGGATTGCCCCTGCGCCCGGACAGACGGAATCAGCAGCATAAAAAGGAACAGACCCGTCATCAGTAGGGGTATTGTGATCTTCGATCGGAATAAAAATGAAACCTGAGACTGCATCGCGAAACCCTCCAAAAATAAAAACTAAATCCGGCAATCGGCATGATCTTTCTGCTGCCGATCTCTGATATTCATGTTTTAATTAAGACTTCTTGGCCACACCCAGTTTTTCGAGGATATCTTCCATCAAACACCATTTGGTAAAGGCAGACTGCAGGAGATTGATTCCAACAAAGGCGGTAAAGAAAAACCAGTATCGGTGATGGAAATAGCCCAAACCGACAGAAATCAAAATGAACGTACCGGCAATGGCGCGAATCCCTTGTTCCATTTTCATAGGTTGGTTCCTCTGATTCTCATGTGCTTTGTGTCATTTGATGCCGCCCTGCTATTATAACACCTATTTTCCCTATGTCCATCAGATGGGGAAAGAATAAGATCATTCGTGTGTTTCAAAAATTCCAAATTCATTTTGTCTTCTCCCTATCGGTAATTTATTTTGTTTCTCTTTTAGGTCTGTGGTAGAAAACCACCAGCTTTTGGACTATAAATACGCTGGAATGTTTAATAGTTCATTGATTTAAATCAACGATGGAGGATTATTTTTTCATATGGATCCTGAATTCCCGGCTCAATGTAACGAGGCCGGCGGGGCGATCCCCATTGCCTCATAAAGCTCGATCTGTTTCTTTGTTGCTTCACCTACGCGCAGGTCATAACCCGGGTACTCAAAGCATTCAATGATGTCCATTTCATCC
>JANYAF010000137.1 GCA_025355175.1 Deltaproteobacteria bacterium
ACGGATGGATGGGTCCGGCTACCCCAGAAATCTGAAAGGGGAAGACATTCTCATGGAGGCCCGTATTCTTTCTGTTGCCGACGTGGTGGAGGCGATGGCTTCCCACCGTCCCTATCGTGCCGGCTTGGGGATTGATGCGGCTCTGAATGAAATCGAGAAGAACAGGGGTATCTTTTACGACGAAGCTGTCGTAGACGCCTGTCTGAGATTATTCCGGGAAAAAGGGTTTAAACTGGAAGGGGTTTGATTTTCAGCGGTAATCCTCAACACAATTCGACATCGAGAGTCATTGATTCGTACTTGCTATCGGGCTTTGATCTCTGTTTCACGCCCGACGCCTGATTCCTATCGTCTCGCGCTCTTCTTTGCACCTCTGTGCCGCTGCTCCTTTGTCCTTCAGGTTTTCACCATCAGCCTTTTATATTCTCAACCCTATCGCATACCCTTCTGCAATGGCATCCAGGGCTTTGCGGATTTTTACGGCGTCTCCAATGCTGAAGAGCTCTGGAACTTTTCCCGCCAGTATTCCGGAAAGTTCGTTGCAAGGCTCTACACCCATAGCCAGAACAATCGTGTCATAAGAACCGATGTTTTCTTCGCGGCCGTCTTTTTCAATGATCAGGCCGTCGGGTCGAAGCTCTTTGACCTTGGCGCTTAAGTAAATCCGGACGTTTTTCGCCGCCAGGTCCTTGAACAAAAACTCTCGGGCCGAGAGCGTTACGTCCTTTGCGATCTCGGGCTGCATCTCCACAATCGTCACATTCTTACCGTGATGAGCCAGATGGTTGGCTGTTTCCGTGCCGATCATTCCTCCGCCGACGACGGCGACACGGCCTTTGACATTGGCTTTTCCTTCCAGAACATCCTGGGCAGTCACGATATTGACCTTTGGGGGACAGGGTAAGGTCATAGACATTGGCTTACTTCCCGTGGCGATCACAACAACATCCGGTTTCTGCTCGCTGATGATGCTCTGGGTAAGCTCCGTCTGAAGATGGATGGAAACATGGTGATCAGCCAGTTGCTTTTTCTGCCAGATGATAAATCCTGCTATTTCGCCTTTGTGCGGCGGGATGGCGGCGGTATAAAATTGCCCGCCAAGCTTTTCGGACTTTTCAAAAAGATGAACCTCATGCCCTCGAATGGCTGCAACCATGGCGGCCTCCATTCCGGCTGGTCCTCCCCCCGCAATGAAAACCTTCTTGCGAAGATCTGCCGGCCGAATCTGAAGCTCCATTTCTTTTCCCAGGGTGGGATTGACCATGCAGGTGGCGGGCTGGTAGAGTGATATTCTGCCGATGCAGCCCTGCAGGCAGCCGATGCAGGAATTGATATCGGCAATTTGACCCCTCGCGGTTTTGTTGAGAAACTCGGGATCAGCAAGCGAAGCCCTGCCCATGGCCACCAAATCGGCCTTGCCGGAGGCCAGAATTTCTTCGGCAAGATAGGGATCATTGATCCGACCGACCGTGATGACCGGAATTTGAACAACGCCTTTTACCTCACGGGCATAATCGGTAATCCAGCCGTGGCTGATGGCGGCAGGCGGTGCTATGCCGTAAAAGCTGCCATACGTGCCGGCGGAAATGTGAATAGCATCAATTGAAGCCTCCTCCAGCATGCGGCTGATGGCTTTCGTGTCTTCAATATTCCGTCCTCCGGGAACCAGTTCGTCCCCCGATATCCTGAAAAGGACAGGGAAGTCTTTCCCGACTTTGGCGCGGATGTTGGCCAGAATTTCCAGGGGAAAACGCATCCTGCTTAGTAAATTTCCTCCATACTCGTCGGTTCGCTTATTTGAATAAAGCGACATAAACTGGGCAATCAGGTAACCGTGACCGCCGTGGATTTCAATGCCGTCAAAACCCGCTTTCTTTGCCCTTCGCGCGCAATCACCAAATTGTTCGACAATCTCAGCAATGTCATCACGCGTGAGTTCGCGGGGAATTTCCTGAATCATCGGGCAGGCCAAAGGCGAGGGCGCTACCGGTTGGCTGCCGATCAGAAACTGGGAGGTCTGTCTTCCGGCATGATAGATCTGGGCGAAAATCCGGCCGCCGCTTTCATGAATCCTTTGAGTAAATTTGGCGTGGCTCGCGATCTGGTCGTCGTTCCAGAGGCCCGGAATGTTCGGGAATCCTTTGCCGGTGGGGGACACCGCATAATCTTCTGTAATGATCAGGCCCCAGCCGCCCCGGGCCTTCGCTTCATGATAAGCGGTATATCTTTCTGTCGCCGTGCCGTCGGTATTGCAAAAGTTCATGACCATGGCCGGCACGACCAGCCTGTTGGGAATTTCCAGTTGAGCAATGCGGATGGATGAAAAAATATTTGTGAACATGATAAATCTCCTTATTAAATCGTCATGCCGGTGAATAACCTAAAGGTCACGAGTGCCGTCATCCAGAATTAATCGATTATCCTGGATTTACCCTAATGACCTGATGACCAGAAGGTCACACGAGGTCACACGGGGTCACCCGAGGTTCGGACTACATTGCCTCTTCGCTTGCCCGGAACGCGTGACCTGAAAGGTTATGACAAAAATTAAAAATTACTCTCCGGAAAATGGCTTGATCTCCGGTCTTAATTGGAAGCATCTGCCAGGCCGAAAATCGCTTTAGCGTTGCCGCCCAGAATCAGTTCGACTTCTTCTTTTGTAAAATGGATACCGGCAGGCGCTTTTTGAGGCAGGTCCCGGATAAACTGGACCATTGTTTTAATCGGATACAGAAGCGTCTGGACGGGAGCATCAGAACCGAACAGAATTTTTACGGGACCGACCAGATCAATGACTTCGCGCATTTGAAGGCAGAACAGGTCGTAATTTTTATAGGCCAAGGTGTCCCATACCGCCAGGTCCCCGTACAGGTTGGCTTGAAAGGCCGCCAGAGATGCCCAGGGCCGCCAGTTGATATACCCGCCCAGGTGAGCGGCAATCACTTTTATTTCCGGAAAGTCCACGGCGATATCGGCCAGCATCAGGGGTTCGGCAAATTTGCAGCGCCCTTTGGGCATCAGTGGCCCGGTGTGGGTAAGAAGAACTCCTTTATGTCTGGCCAGGATTTCCAGAACTTTGTACGATTCCGGGCCTGCCGGATCAAAACCGTGATCCGGGTGATATTTAATGCCCCGCAGACCATATTCCTCAAAACACACTCTGGCCATCTCCGCTGCTTCCGGTCGTCTCGGGTCAATGCCCGCAAGGCCGATAATACGGCCGGGATGCCTGAGGGTCGCCTCCCCCAGCATCCGGTTCTGCTTTTGTATTTTCTCGGGAGTAACCAGCGGAAAATTTGAGTTGTCCACGTTCATGGCGATGGTGATATCAATGCCCGCTTCGTCCATCTTGCCGATGAGCTGGTCCGCCAGGGGATCTCCCCAAGTCTGCGCGGCAGTTTTTAACAGCGTTTCATAATCCGGGTTCATCCCCATCTTTTTCGCCTCATGGAAGATTAATTGAACCATCTCCGCGGCTCCTTTTTCACTCATGGCCGTCATGTAGTGATAATGCGAATCGATGATCATGCTTTTCTCCTTATTTGTTTTTAACCCTGACTTCTGACCTTCGGCCTTCTACCCTAAACATCCCAAATGAAAATCACACCACTTGTCGGGAAAACCCATTCCTCGTTGGAAATTTTAATGTTGATTGATTTGCCTTTGCTGGCCTGTATAGCGGCCTGGGGATGACGGCCGGCAAAGAAGCTTTCCGCCCGGACATTTTTAAGCCCGGCATGTTCATAGTGAAAATTGATCTCGAGGCCGCGCGTTGGATACAACAGATACACGGGGAATGTCCTATTGCCCTTGGCTTTCTTGGTGAGGATTTCGATTTCGATCTTCACTTCCTTGTTGATCTTTTGTTTAAGCTGATCGCTGCCGCACCAGACTTCATAACCGCGGTTGGTCTTTTTGGCTTCCATGATCGGAATGTCTTCGCCGTCGATGCGCATTTTCTCCACGGTAAAATCGCGTTCGATCACCAGATCATCGCCGCCGAGTATCCAGCGGTATTCGCAATGCTCGTCTTCAATGAGTGCTGCCAGCTGTGCGCTATCTGAGGCGCAACCGATCATGAAAATGTCGCTGCGGATGGTTTTCTTGTATTCGACATGGGTGCGCAACTGGAAATAAGCGTCCGCGCGCCTTTTATGATCGGCGGTTTCCGGCAGTTGTGAAATAGTAATATCGTAGCGGAAACAGGAGCGCAGTTCCAGCTGGCGGTCTTCCTTGCCAAACAGGGTTTCAAACATTTCATAGTAAATAGCGTCGCCCAGTTCCTCGTCGCGTGTGCGGGTTTGCAGACAATGCCGGATGATGCTGTCGATGCGCGCGATGGATTTTTCTTCGCCGGGCACAAAAATTCTGCGCAGTCTCGGCTCCACCGCATCGGTTTTTCCTTTTTGCAAAAAGACGCGCGGGGCGCGTTTACCCAGTGCACAAAGGACCTCGTAGCTGATGGTTTTGGCCTTGTCGGCAATTTCATTGGCGCTGATGTATTCGTCGTGCTGTCTGCCCAGTAAAACCACTTCATCTCCGACTTCGCAGTCGGGAATATGCGTGACGTCCAGTGTGCACATGTCCATGGACACCCGCCCGATGACCGGCGCGCGCCGGCTGCGAATGAGTGCTTCGCCCTGGTTAGACAGAATGAAAGGGTAGCCGTCGCCGTAACCCACCGGAATAGTCGCCACGCGGGTTTTACCTTTGGTGATATAGGTTCTGTTGTAGCCGATGCCGTAGCCTGCGGGGAATTCCTTGACGAGAACGATCGTCGTTTTAAAAGACATTACAGGCAGTAGCGTGGCGTTACGCTTGGTTTTTTCCGAGGGATAAATGCCGTACGTCATGATGCCGGGACGCGCCATTTCCAGTTTCAACGTCGGGGAATTCAGGATCGCGCCGCTGTTATCCATATGCTTGATGGGAATGTCGATGCCTAACCGTTGCAATTCGCCAAGCAGTCCGGAAAACAACCGCCACTGCTCATCGTTGTAAGGCGTCATCAGTTCACTTGCGGCAAAGTGGCTGAACAGGCCCTCCAATGTGATATGGGGCAGTGTTTTAATGTGGCGGATCAAATCAATAGCTTCGCTGTGCATGGTGCCGCCGCGTCCCATGCCGGTATCGACTTCCACGTGAACGGATAATGTCCGGGAGGCGTGGGCCAACTGCTCTTCGAGAGCGCGGGCGAACCCCGCATCGGAAACAGACGGTGTGAGGTGGTATTTGATCATGTCGGGTATTTCCGACAAGGTGGAAGGCCCCAAAATGACAATGGGCGCCTCAACGCCGCTCACGCGCAACTGAATGCCCTCGTCGGCATTGGCTACACCCAGCATCCGTGCGCCCGCGCGCAAAGCGGCATGGGATATTTCAATCGCACCATGACCGTAAGCATCGGCCTTGACGGTTTGCATGAAATCAACCGCGTCGCCGAGCAGGCGTTTAATTTCCCGGAGATTGGCGGTAAAATTGTCCAGGTCCACTTCCACCCAGCTGCGGTATTTCTGCTCGTTTTTCAGGGGCATATTTTATTTCAAATCCTTTTATTACAAACCACGTAGGGAACGGTCGCGACCGTTCCCTACGATCTGTTATTTCTTCGTCATCACAAACACCCCATCCCACGGCTCGGTCGGCGGGCGTTCCTTCAAATTTTTGCACCTTTCCATGTACATCGTCGATACGAAATCGCCGGGCCGGATGTCCAAGACGCACTGGAATGCTGCAATGGCCTCATCCCATTTCCCTTCCCGGTAGCGCGCCAAGCCTTTGGCAAAAGCATCGGTCAAATCTTTAAAATTCGCTTCGTCTTTCTTTTCACCCAGCAGTTCATAAATTTTGACCGGTTTGATTTTGCCTTTGACGCGCACCCCGTCCAGTTCGCGGCAGCAGATGCTGTCTTTCACTTTTTCGTAAGTAAACTCACTGATGATAATGTTGGTGCCGTATTCCTTGTTGGTGCCTTCCAGCCGCGAGCCGAGGTTAACCATGTCTCCCATGACGGTATAGTCAAACCGCATCTCTGAGCCCATGTTGCCCACAACCATGTCGCCGGTGTTAATGCCGATGCCGATGTCAAAGACGGGGCGTCCTTCGTCTTTCCATTTTTTCTGCAGCTGACGCAACGCCTTCATCATCGCCAGTGCGGTGAGGCAGGCCCGGTGGGCATGATCCGGCTGATCAAGCGGTGCGCCGAATATGGCCATGATGGCGTCGCCCATGTATTTGTCGAGCAGGCCGTCGTGCTGGAACACCTCATTGGTCATGGCCGTGAGATATTCGTTGAGAAGCGCAACCAGCGCTTCCGGCGTCAGTTTTTCAGAAATGGCGGTAAAGCCGCGGATATCCGAAAATAAGACGGTTAAATCTTTCTTGTCGCCGCCGAGTTTGAGCTTGGTCGGGTCTTTGAGCATTTCGTTAATGACCGAGGCGGTCAGATAGTATTGAAACGCGCCGCGAATTTTCTTTTTCTCCCGCTCTTCCTTAAAATAATGATAAATCGTGATGCCCAGATAGATCATCGCCATGGTTACAAACGGATAAACCAGGTTCAGCCAGATGTTGAATCTGAAAAAAATAAAAAAATTGACGGCGACAAACGCGGCAACCATCAGAAAGGCGGCGATCATCCCGGAGATCGGCCGCAGGCGTGGAATCAAAAGACCGACGGCCAGGCCGAAAAAGATAATCGCGCAAATATCCATAAAGTGTGTAAACGCGGAATGGGTTAGGAAATTCTGGTGCAAAATGTTATCAATAACGGTGGCGTGAATTTCCACGCCGGGATAAGTGGATGAAAAAGGCGTCACGCGCAGGTCATAGATGCCGACGGCGGTTGCGCCGACGAGAACTATCTTGTTTTTGAAGGTTTCCGGGGGAATTCTGTCTTCTAAAATATCAGCAACGGAATAGTGGGGAAATGTCTGGGGAGGCCCCCGATAGTTGATCAACAATTGCCCCGATTCATTCGTGGGAATAAGAATATCACCAATGACGACGTTCTTTGCGCCATAGGTTTCCAAGTTCAGGGACAGAGCCGGAAAATCAAGATAGGCATGAACCAGTGAAACAGCCAGCGAGGAATAATAATTGTTTCCAAAAGCGATGGCCAGAGGCGACCAGCGGTAAGAGCCGTCGCTGTCCGGCAGCATGTTGAAATAGCCGCCGTTTTGCGCGGCGTCGGCAAGAGTTGAAATGTTGGCCTCTGGTGCGTAAGCACGCGGCAGATAGGAATCATCAGGCTTGTCTGCGGTGGAGTTGATCATTGCATAACGGGAATTTTCTATGCGCGCGGCATTATCGGCAATTCTATGCGCTGTGATATGCGCCAGGTCTTTTTCATGCCCCTTGCGTGGAAAATGAAAAAAGTAGCCTAGCGTGATGTTTGCGGCTTTCTGAATGGATGTGGCCAAAATCGCATCCGTGTCGGCTGCGGTTCTTTTCTTGTTCAGCAGGCTGATGACATTCGAATCGGAAACGCCGCTTTTTTTCATTTCGGCGGCCAGCGCGTTGATGGTTTTCAGGTTGGTGTTGTCGTCCGGTTCGGAAAAAACAATATCAAAGCCGACCGCTTTGGCGCCTCCCTTTTTTAATTGATCCACCAGACGGGCAATCGTTGTACGCGGCCAGGGCCAGCGTCCCAGTTCAGAAACGCTTTGTTCATCGATGGCGGCAATGACTGTTTCACCGCCAGGTGCAAGTTTGCCGCGTGACGCCATGCGCAGATCCAGCGTTTTAAGTTCCACGAGCCGCAAAAACTGAAAATCAAACAAAAACAGCATGAGCGCAACCAGAATCACAAAGATGGTTATTTTGAGAGGCGTGATCTGTAAAAGTGTTTTCAATTTTTGATTCATACGGCATGCTTCCCCTGTTAGAAAATCATACCAAAGCGCCGGGTAAAGTCAAGCTGTCCTTTGTTTCGCCGATAAAAGTTTTTGCCGATGATCCGGCTGCGATGATGTTTAACGGAATTTACTCGATGCGTAAAAAAATGGATAAAAAATCAATCAATGCTTGAAAGAAAATTATTTTTGGACTAAAATCAAGTAAAATAGATTGCCAGAGGGCGAAAGTTAGTACCCACCAACAACGAGGAGGGAGTGCAAATGTCAAAATTAAAGCCTGGTGATGTTCTGAGTTGTGAAGTATGCGGACTTGCTGTCATTGTGGATGAGGAATGCGGCTGTATGATCACCGAACTGATCTGCTGCGATGAGCCGATGGGCAACAAAGGTCCCAAACCGCCAAAGAAAGCGGTCGCGGCGCCTAAGAAAAAAGCGGTTGTGAAAAAGGCAAAACCGGCTGTGAAAAAATCTGTCGCGAAGAAACCGGTGGCGAAAAAAGCAGCTGCTAAAAAACCGACAGCAAAAAAGAAACCGGCCAAAAGATAATCAGGACAAATGATTGTGGCCATGGCTGGCAGTCTCAGGCCCCAGATTTTATGGGCTTGGGGCTTTTCATTTGCTGATTGCTGACGCCGATTTTCAGCTGCATTTAAATTCAGTCGTATATTTTTATGAAAAAAACTGTTCGTCAAACCGATGCGGATGCGGTCCGGCTTCCGCCAGCGCAAAAAAACGGCAGGGATAATATCTGGTGTGACAAGTTCAGTTATTTTATCGATCTGGATGCCTGTTCAGCGCGGTCATATCAGAAGAGCGTCTGTCGCCGCTGTTATGCGTCTCTCCTGCAGGTACCCTTGCCTTTTTGATTAAAAATGTTTACTTGCGGTGTGCGCCACACAGCAGAAAACCCCGGAAACCTCGGGCGATTCACCGTATGACCGATGAACTGATGGTTCGGGACAGACTCTTGGAACGAATCAGACGTATTCCCCATCGCCGATTATTTGACAGAATCCTTAACAATAGTCTTATTTTGATATAAAAAAATTAGGAGGGCAAAAATCATGGGCAATATTTTCAATTTTTCAGGTAAAACAGCGATAGTCACCGGTGCGGGCAGAGGCATTGGCCGGGTGATTGCTCTAGGATTGGCGGAAGCAGGAGCCAACGTTGTTTTGTGCAGTCGGACCAAAGCCGAAATTGACGGCGTCGCGGATGAAATCCGCAAAAAAGGCGGCAAAACTCTGCCCGTTGTGACCGATCTGACGGACAATGAACAATTGGACAATCTTGTGAATTCAACGATTAAGGAATTTGGCCGGATCGACATTCTAGTCAACAACGCCGCCCGCAGCTTTCTGCGCGGTCTGCTCGATTTGCGCGAGGACGGATGGGACAAGTGTTTCAACACCAACGTCAAGGCTGTCTGGCTTTTGAGCCGTCTGGTTGCGCGTCAGATGATTGAACAAAAAAGCGGAAAGATTATCAATATTACCACAGTCGGAGCGGATAAGGCTGAAGCGGGCATGGCCGCCTACGGATGCAGCAAGGCGGCGCTCAAGATGCTTACACGTTGCATGGCCCGCGAATGGGCGCAACTGGGTATCAATGTGAATGCCGTCGCGCCCGGATTTACCCGCACGGATTTCAGCAAACCCATCTGGTCCAATCCCGACATTGAAAAGCTGATTTGTAACACCATTCCCAAGGGAAAAATCGCCGAGCCGGAAGACGTTGTCGGGGCGGTGCTTTTTCTGGCGTCCAGCGCCGCCGACTATATCACCGGTGATACGATTTATGTGGACGGCGGAACGATGACCACTTAATCAGCTATAAAAATAGTATTGAAAATGTCTCATTAAAAGGATAAAAGTTAGTCCAGTTGGATGGTAAAGGCGCCATAAAAGCTGTCCTGAACAGTTTAAAAATATCGAGAAAGAAGAAAAATTATGCCGATTGAAATCAAGATGGAAGGCCAGGTGGCCGTTGTGACGTTGAATGAAGGGGAAAACCGTTTGAATCTGGATTTCCTGGAGAAGTTTATGGACGCCCTGGATCATGTGGAAAAAGAAACGGACGCCAATGTCCTGGTTGTGCGCGGCGCGCATGAGAAAATCTTCAGCAACGGGATCGATCTGGAGTGGCTGCTGCCGATCATGCAAAAAAGTGACCAAGTGACTGCCAAGAAATTTATTGAAACAATGATGAGTCTTTTTAAAAAAATTCTACTCTATCCGATGCCCACGATTGTAGCCCTTACCGGGCATGCCTTCGCCGGCGGCGCGATTCTGTCCTGCTACTTTGATTTTCGTTTCATGCGGTCGGATCGGGGCTTTATGTGCTTTCCGGAAGTTGACCTGGGCATTCCGTTTCTGCCGGGCATGCTCACGGCGATGAGAAAGGCTATCCCGCGTTACAAACTCGAAGAAATGATTATCACCGGGAAACGCCTCACCGCGCAGGAATGCGAGGATCATCATATCATTACCAAGGCCTGCCACATCGATCAGTTGATGGACGAGGTCATGAATTTTGCCAAACTCCAGAATAAACGACGGGTGATTGTTGCCGCCATCAAAGAGGAATTGAACAAGGATGTTGTTTACGCGATAGAGCATGATGATCCGCCGATTATAGAGTCCGGGCGCTTTTATGTTTGATTAAGATTGATTCAACGAGCAGACGGTATTAGAAAAGAGCCTCCGGGACGTTTGTATAATTGTTCCCTTATTGTGTTAATTATTTATTTTTACCAGTCAGGCTGCGCACATAAACCGAATTGGCATGTGCCTCCAGCCCTTCCATTTGGGCAAAATGCCGTGTTTGCAAGGACAGCTTCTCGAAAGCCGCCTGGGTGAAAGATAGCACGCTCATCCGCTTGTAGAAATCATAAACACCCAGGGGCGAGGAAAACCGCGCCGTTCCTTCCGTGGGCAAAATATGATTGCTCCCGGCGATGTAGTCGCCCAGGACTTCTGGTGTATAGGATCCCAGAAAAACAGAACCGGCGTTGCGAATTTGTTCTAAAATATCCTTCGGATTTTCCACCATCAGTTCCAGATGCTCCGGCGCGAAGAGATTGGTCAGCTCCACGGCCTGACCGATGCCGGATGTGATGATGATCGCGCCATATTGAGCCAGAGATTTTTCAATGATCCCTTTCTTGGGGAGCTTCTGCAACTGCTTTTCGATCTCTCCCGCCACGCGGCAGGCCAGATCGGGATAGGGCGTGAATAAAACAGCCGCCGCCATTTCATCATGTTCGGCCTGCGCCAGCATATCCGCCGCCGCATAAGCGGGATTGGCGGTTAGATCGGCAATGATCACCACTTCACTGGGGCCGGCGATCATATCAATGGCGACCTGTCCGAATACGAGTTTCTTGGCCGCGGCGACATAGGCATTACCCGGTCCCACAATTTTATCCACGCACGGTATAGTTTGCGTTCCATAGGCCAGTGCGGCGATAGCCTGCGCGCCACCGATCTTGAAGATGCGGTCAACGCCTGCGACGTCGGCCGCTGCGGCAATGAGCGGACTGAGTTGACCGTCTTTCACGGGGCTTACCAGGATGATTTCCTGGACACCTGCAATGCGCGCCGGAATGGCCGCCATCAGCAGCGTGGAAGGATAAAAAGCCTTGCCGCCGGGCGCGTAAATACCTGCCCGTTGCAAGGGCAGTATCCGCTGACCCAATTCCACGCCGTCTTCATCAACAATCGAATACCCCGAAGCGATTTGGTGACGATGATATTTTTCAATCCGCTGGGCGGCAAGTCGGATCATGTCCCGGTCCTGCGTTTTTACTTTGGCCAGCGCTTCTTTTCTTTCCGTGTCTGTTACTTCGAGCGTCGCTGCGGTCAAGTCATGGCCGTCAAACTTTTTGGTATAATGAAAAAGTGCTTCATCGCCGCGCACGGAAACATCGTGAATAATCTGGGCCACATTTGCCAGCAGATCCGGCTTAAACGCACCGCCTCGCCGCCGTAATTTTTGAAAAAAATTCCGAAATTCCGTTGCGTCTGCTCGAATAATTTTCATCTTATTGTTTCACCCTTTGTATGTCCGCACCCAGCGCGGAGAATTTCTTTTCAATATTCTCATAACCGCGGTCAATATGATAAACCCTCGAAATTTCAGTTGTTCCTTGGGCAACTAACGCCGCCAGAATCAGCGAGGCGGAAGCCCGCAAATCCGTGGCCATGGTTTGCGCGCCGTAGAGCGTCGGTGTGCCCCGGACAATGGCGCTGCCGCCCTGAATTGTGATATCCGCGCCCATGCGCATGAGTTCGCTCACATGCATGAAACGGTTTTCAAAAACCGTTTCCGTAATCACGGAAAGGCCGCTGCCAATGGACATGTAAGCCATGATCTGCGCCTGCAAATCCGTGGGAAAGCCGGGGTGGGGAAGGGTTTTCACATCAACACTATGGATTTTACGACCGGCGGCGACTTTCAGTCCTCCGTCAATGGATGTGATTTTCATACCGGTGTCGCGCAATTTGTTGATCAGAGCTTCCAGATGCTGGGAGTTGCAGCCTAACACATTGATTTCACCCTGCGTCATTCCGGCGGCGATCATAAACGTGCCGGCTTCGATGCGATCAGGAATAATGGACGCTTCAGTCCCTGTAAGCGATGTTACGCCGGTGATCGTGATGACATCCGTTCCCGCGCCGCTGATTTTGGCGCCCATACCTTTAAGAACATCCGCCAGGTTGATGATTTCCGGTTCCCGCGCGGCATTGTTGAGCACCGTAGTGCCTTCCGCCAGTGTGGCCGCCATCATGATGTTTTCCGTGCCGGTGACCGTCGGCAGATCAAAATAAATATTGGCGCCTTTGAGTCTATCCGCCGTCGCTTCAATATAACCGCCGCGCAATTCCACGGAAGCGCCCATATCCTGGAGCGCTTTAATGTGCAGGTTAACAGGCCTTGCGCCGATGGCGCAACCGCCCGGCAGGGACACCCGGGCCTTGCCCATGCGCGCCACCAGCGGCCCCAAAACCAATATGGAGGCGCGCATCGTTTTGACGAGATCATAGGGGGCGACGCTGTTTACGATTTTATCAGCGCTGATTTGCACGGTGCTGTCGCCTTCAATTTCCACACCCATATTTCTTAAAAGCTTATAGGTGGTTTTGATATCGACCAGATCAGGAATATTATGAAACGTACATGTTCCTTCCGTCAGCAGCGCCGCCGTCAGAACCGGCAGTGCGGCGTTTTTCGCGCCGCTGACCTGAACATCTCCATGGAGCGGCTTACCGCCGTGAACGACTATTTTATCCACTTATTTTCTCCTTCCTTTGATTACGCGCGAAAGGCCCGCGTAATCAGCGCGCACATCAATACGATCATAAAAACCGGCATTTGCCATGATGGTGCGCACACTTTTGCCCTGTTTAGCGCCGATTTCGAGCAAAAGCCAGCCATTTTCTGTAAGGTGGCTATGTGCCTGATATATTAATTTTTCGTAAAATTCCAGACCTGTTTGTCCGGACAGGAGCGCCTCGCGTGGCTCATAATCTTTAACACCGGCGGCGAGCGTCTCATATTCATCGGCTCCGATATAGGGTGGATTGGAAACGATCATATTAAATTCGCCATGAACCTGTTCGAATAAATTACTCTGAAGAAAGGTAATCGAATTTTCCAGTCCCAGAGCGCAAGCATTTTTTTGGGCCAGTTTCAGCGCCGCCGCCGAAATGTCGGTGGCCGTGATTTGTGTCTCGGGAATTTCTTTGGCCAGGGCCAGTGCAATCGCACCGCTGCCCGTACCGATATCCAAAATACGTGGCTGGTTAAAAGCCTGAGTCCGGCAGATGGCGAGGGCTTCTTCGACAATCACTTCCGTATCGGGCCGAGGAATCAGCACGTCATGATTGACTTCCAGTGTGAAGGACCAGAAGGCCTTGCGTCCGGTAATATAGGCGACCGGCTCGAAGCGCAATCGCCTGTCGAGAAGTTTTTGGAAGGCTGCCATTTGAGCGTTGCTTAGTGGTCTGTCGGGATTCTTGATAAATTCCAACCGGTCGCAGTTTAGACAAAAAGCCAACAGAACTTCTGCGTCCAGTCTGGCCGAAGGAATTCCCACGGCTTCCAGTTTAATAATTATCTCGGAAATAATGTCGCGAATCGTCATGGGGGTTCGTTTTCTTTCGTTGCAAGTCATTTCCCTTAGAAAACTTGTTGAATCCCGCTTAAGCGGGACGAGCGTTCATTCTCCGTAGCGAGCTCGCGATATAATGACGTTCATTTCATACCTCGACAGCGAGCTCGCGAGGTGGTTGATTAAATCTACAAGAAAATATTCATCTATTTATATATCATCTACATCATAAGGTCAAAGTGTGCTTTTAATCCCGCTTAAGCGGGACGAGCATCAATTATCCGCAGCGAGCTCGCGAGATGGTTGATTAAGTCAATCCTAAAACGCCGGGCATGTCGGATCAAAACCATTCCAATTTAAAGGACCCAACTGGAAAACTTTTTGTTCAGGAAATGGTTTGGGGTCGCTAAATCACTCGCCGGCAGAAAACAATCCCTTCCTGAAGAGGTGACATTTCGGTCGTGCCCCCGTGACAAAAGCGTCGCCATCTTCTCTGCCCACCGCTGTATGCATTTGGCGAGTTGTGCACAATGCGGGCCATCTTCGTCTATGACATCAGTGTCGTTTTGTTGTCTGTTGTATTTCTTCATCCGATTAAGTGATTCCAATGATAACGGTGGGTTGTGTCAAAAAAAAGCAATTGGCATGGCTGTTGCTATTATAACAAAACATTATAAAGAGGCTGTCCGCTTCTTTTAATAGTCGTAATAAAGAAGGAAAATTATGCTTCATTAATGGGAAATACTCCCATGAAAAAATAAAGCGAGGTGAATGAACTGTGGCCGAACAAATGAATCAAGGAAAAGTTTTATCCATCCGCAGTAGTGTTGTTGACGTCCACTTTCCCGTAGCGCCGTCGATCCGCAATGTGCTCACGGCGGGGGAAAATGGTGAATATGTTATCGAGGTATTCACGCAACTGGACAATAACACCATCCGGGGCGTTGCGCTGACGCCTACGCAGGGCCTGGCCCGCGGCCAGATTGTCACCGACACCGGCAAACCTTTCGAGGTGCCCGTGGGCCCTGCGCTTCTGGGCCGAGTGTTTAACGTCTTCGGAAACACCATCGACAAGAAGGGCGATGTCGAAGGGTGCGAACTTCGATCCATCCACCGCGAACCGATTCCGCTTCGCGATCAATCCACCGTCTCCGAAATTTTTGAAACCGGCATCAAAGCTATTGATGTTCTGGCACCCTTGGAACGCGGCGGCAAAGCCGGATTGTTCGGCGGCGCCGGCGTCGGCAAGACCGTTTTGATTACTGAAATGATTCACAATACGGTGAGCGGGCATGAAGGCATGAGTATTTTCTGCGGAATCGGCGAGCGCTGCCGCGAGGGCGAAGAGCTCTATCGTGAGATGGAGGAAAGCGGCGTGTTTGGTAACACCGTGATGGTGTTCGGCCAGATGAACGAACCGCCCGGTGCGAGATTTCGCGTGGGACACGCAGCGTTGACGATGGCGGAGTATTTCCGCGACGACGCGAAACAGGACGTTTTGTTGATGATCGATAATATTTTCCGTTTTATCCAGGCAGGGATGGAAGTGTCAGGTCTCCTGGGGCAGCTGCCTTCACGCCTGGGTTACCAGCCGACGCTGGCTACGGAACTGGCTGAACTTGAGGAGCGCATCTGTAATACCAAGACGGGCGCTATTACATCCATCCAGGCGGTTTATGTGCCTGCGGATGATTTCACCGATCCTTCAGCCGTGCATACCTTTGGCCACCTTTCCGCGACCATCGCTTTGTCGCGCAAGCGCGCCAGTGAAGGATTATATCCAGCCATCGATCTTCTGCAATCCGGTTCCAAAATGCTGATGCCGAATATTGCAGGTGAACGTCATTACAAGATCGCCCAGGAAATTCGCAAAACATTGGCGGTTTATGAAGATCTGAAAGACATCATTGCCATGCTCGGAATCTCTGAATTATCGCGGGAAGATCAACGAACCGTATATCGCGCCCGCCGTCTGGAGCGTTTCTTCACGCAACCCTTCTTTGTCACCGAACAGTTCACAGGCACTGCGGGCAAGATGGTTTCCCGGGAAGACACGCTCAATGGCTGCGAGCGAATTCTTAACGATGAGTTCGCCGATATTCCGGAACGGGCGCTTTATATGATTGGACCCATTGAAGAGGCGAAGATAGAACATGTTGCTTAAAATATTATTGCCGGCCGAAGTCATGATGGTGGAGGAAGTCAAGAAGATCGTCGCAGAAGCGGAAAACGGCTCTTTCTGTATGATGCCCAACCACATTGATTTTGTGGCTACGCTGTCCCCCGGCATTTTTTCCTATGAGCTGGCCACGGGCGGAAAGGAATTGCTGGCCATGGATGTCGGCACGCTGGTCAAAAAAGGCTCGGACGTTCTGGTGTCCACGCGCAACGCAGTGAGGGCGCCTGATCTGGGAAAACTCAAACAGGTGGTGGTGGAACAGTATGATGTTCTGGATGAACGGGAAAAAATGGTTCGGTCTGCTTCGGCAAAACTGGAGGCAAGTCTTGTCAGGCGTTTGGTAGAATTAAAGTAGGGCGCGTTCTTCGAACGCGCCGCGTTGACCATAAAGCTAGCAATGTAGAGGATCAAATATGGTTGAAATAAAACGAACATCTGATTCACGGCGCCGGAAGATGGCGGATCATTTCACCGAAAAGGTCGCCCAAAGAGAGGCTCTGCGAATCAGGGGACTCAAACATAAAAACGAAACAGTCTGGTTTGGTTTGGGGATGTTCGGCATTATTGGATGGGCGGTGGCTATTCCCACGTTGATTGGAGTCGCCTTGGGACTCTGGATTGACCGGACATGGCCCAGTCAGTATTCCTGGGCTCTGATGTTTCTCGTCCTCGGCGTTATCGTCGGATGCATTAATGCCGCCTACTGGGTCAGAAAAATACGTGGACAGATTATAGAAGAGGATTGAAATGAAGATGAACGCGATGTTTATCATTGTCCTGATGTTTGCCGTGGGACTGGCTCTGGGGGCTTTCTACTTTATCAGTCTGTGGCAGACCGTACAAAGGCTGGGACAGACCCAAAGCCGCGCGCGACTGCTGGTAATCAGTTATGTATTGCGTCTGTCGGTTGTTTTAACGGCATTTTACTTTCTTCTGAGGGACGGTCATTGGGAGTGGCTGGTGGCGGCCATGATCGGATTTGTGGTGATGCGCAAAATCTTCACTTATCATTTTGGGCCGCAAAAGACGATGGAAGCCGTTCATGAATAGAAGGCGGGTATAGATCAATCTTTAAAGGAGTTCATATGGAAGTCGTATCTCTCAACCAAATCAGCCCGGATCAGGTGATTATCTGGAGTTGGAGGTTTATTATCCTCAATGCGACCATTCTCTATACATGGTTGGTGATGGCCATCCTGGTCGTCGGCTCCTGGCTGATCACACGCAATCTTTCTTCGGAAATGCATGCGTCGCGCTGGCAGCATTTCCTGGAGGTGGTTATTTCCATCATTCGGGGCGAAATCAGCGAGATGACGAAAAAGGGTCCGGATCATTATGTTCCCCTGGTTGGCACGCTCTTTTTGTTTATCTGTGTGTCTAATGTGTTGGTGATTGTGCCGGGGTTTGTTGCGCCAACGTCGTCCATGACGACCACTGCGGCGCTGGCTACCTGTGTATTTATCGCTGTTCCCTTCTATGGAATATCGCGAAATGGCGTTTCTCATTATGTGAAAGAATATTTTCAACCCACGTTTATTTTTTTCCCGTTCCATGTCATGGGCGAAGTGTCCCGGACGCTGGCTCTGACCGTTCGTCTTTTCGGCAATATTATGAGTCATGAAAAAGTCATCGGGATTTTGCTGGCGGTCACGCCCTTTCTGTTCCCGGTCGTCATGCAAATCCTGGGGCTTTTAATCGGTGTGATTCAGGCCTACATCTTTGCGATCCTTTCCATGGTTTATATAGCCTCCGCGCTTAGCGCCGAGGATGATTATCCAACAGAAGTAAAGAAAGAAGGCTCTCCAGCCTGATAAAATTGAATTAAAGGAGGAGTATTTATGGACAGTGTAAGTCTCGTCGCGATGGCCTCGATTATCGGTGCAGGTTTGGCAATGGGGATTGGTTCAATCGGTCCCGGTCTGGGTATGGGGCAGGCAATCGCCCAGGCTCTGTCAGCGATTGCTCAACA
Organism: Deltaproteobacteria bacterium; assembly: GCA_025355175.1. GTDB lineage: Bacteria > Desulfobacterota > Syntrophia > Syntrophales > Smithellaceae > UBA8904. The sequence goes on from JANYAF010000137.1 coordinate 18,117, forward strand.
GCCGGATGAAAGAAACTCTTTAACCCGAACACTGTTTGTCGGATTGGCCATGATAGAATCCATTGCCATCTACTGCTTTGTTATTTCCATGATTCTGATTTTCGCCAATCCTTTCTGGGGTTTCATTATAAAGTGAGGGGGATGATCCATGCATATCGACTGGTTTGTTTTTTTAGCGCAAATCTTTAATTTCCTCCTGCTCATGTATTTGCTGAAACGCTTTCTTTACGGGCGGATTATCAAGGCCATGGATGACCGGGAAGCAAAAATTGCCGCGTGTTTTGCCGAAGCCGAACGGCTGAAAGAAGAAGCCAGCGAGGCAGTCGAGCTTTATGAAAAGCGCAACATGTTGCTCGGCCAGAAGAAAGAGCAGATGATCAACGAGGCAACAATGGCTGCCGATGCCAAGCGCAAGGAGCTGATGGAGAAAGTACGAGAAGAAGTCGATGCGGTTAAAGCGCGCTGGCAGGATATGCTGGTCCGGGAAAAGGATGCCTTTTTTTATGATCTGCGGCAACGGGCGGCTAAGCAATTATATGCCACGGCTCGCAAGGCGCTCGCTGATCTGGCAGACGCCGATCTGGATGACCGGATTGTCGATGAATTCCTCCGGCGTGTCAAAACACTTGATGCCGAAAAAAGCGTTCAGATCCGCAAAGCGATCAGCGGAGTCAACAATCAGGTCATTATCCAGAGCGCTTTCGATATTTCCGCCTCGAGGCAGGTACAGATTGAGGAAGTCTTGAAAAAGCAGATCACTAACGGTTTTAAGGTCCGTTATCTGCGTGAGCCGGATATTGTATCAGGCATCGAATTGCGGGTGAATGGGCATAAGATCGCCTGGAGTCTTAATGAGTATCTGGAGACCCTTGTGGAAAATCTGACCGAAACGCTCCAGAAAGAGGCGCATGCCACATAAAGTAAGGCTATCGGCTGAAGGCTGAAGGCAAAACGGAAAAGATGTCAGGAGGCGTAGAATGAATTCAGAGGTTAGCAAACTGGAAAATCAGGAATTAAAGACCTTTCTAGACGACACGTTTGACACGATGGATAAGGTTCTGGATGGGCAGAATCCTGATCTGCGGCAATATGAGGTAGGCCAGGTGGAATTTGTCGGACGTGATATTGCCAGAGTCAGCGGTCTGCCGAATATCCGCGCGGAGGAGCTGGTTCGCTTTGCAGGAAATTATATGGGACTGGTTTTTAATATCGACCCGAAGGAAATTGGCGTTGTTCTTTTGGATCCCAGTGAAAACCTGCAGGTCGGGTCGGAAGTGCAGCGTACCAAGCGTGTTCTCGATGTGCCGGTGGGAGACGGGCTTTTAGGACGGGTGGTCGATCCCCTCGGACGGCCGCTGGATGGCCTGGGCGAAGTCAATACGGTCATGCGCCTGCCGGTGGAAAGACCCGCGCCAGCGGTTATGGACCGCGCGCCGGTTGTCGTACCGCTGCAGACAGGCATCAAGGTGATCGATGCACTGATTCCCGTCGGTCGCGGCCAGCGCGAATTAATCTTGGGCGACAGAATGACCGGCAAAACGGCCATTGCCATTGATACGATTATCAACCAGAAGGAAACCGGCATTATTTCTATTTATTGCGCCACCGGCAAGAAAAGCGCTGATGTGGCCAAGGTGATTGCCGATTTGCGGGATCACGGCGTGATGGGATCATGCATTGTGGTGGTGGCCACCGGTGAAGACACACCGGGCTTGCAGTTTATCGCGCCTTACGCGGCCACAAGCATGGGGGAATATTTTGTAGAGCGTGGCAGGGACGTTTTGATTATCTATGATGATCTGACATCTCATGCACGGGCCTACCGTGAAGTGTCGCTGCTTTTGCGGAGACCTCCCGGACGTGAAGCTTTTCCTGGTGATATTTTTTATATCCATTCCCGACTGCTTGAGCGCTCCACGCATATGAAGCCGGAATTGGGCGGCGGGTCGTTGACGTCATTGCCGATTACGGAAACAGAAGCGCAGGATATGTCGTCTTACATTCCGACCAACCTGATTTCCATTACGGACGGGCAGATTTATCTCTCGCCGGTTCTTTTCAGCAAGGGCATTCTGCCGGCGGTGGATGTCGGTAAATCCGTATCGCGGGTGGGCGGCAAGACGCAATTGCCCGCATACCGTTCCGTGGCGGGCGATCTTCGACTGTCCTACTCGCAGTTTGAAGAGTTGGAATCCTTCTCCCGTTTCGGCACAAGGCTTGATGAAGCTACGCGCCGCACGTTGGAACGCGGCTGGCGCGTGCGTGAAATTTTGAAGCAGGGTCAATACAAACCGCTGCGCGCCTCCGAGCAGATTGCCTCTCTACTTTCTGTTACCGGCGGCGCTCTGGATCTTGTCCCGACGGACAAGATTCGTGAAGTGGAAAAACACCTGTTGCAAGCCGTCAATGAACAACTGCCGGAATTGTGCAGCCGGATTGAAGCGGGGAAAAAACTGGAAATGGCGGATCGCGACAGCATTATGAATAAAATCAAACCGATTATTAAACCTTTTGAAGTGGTTGAGGACGCTAATGCAAACAACTGAGTCCCTGAAAAGAAGAATGAAGAGCGCTGGTGATCTTTTATCAGTTGTCAAAACGATGAAGGCACTCGCGGCGGTGAGCATACGGCAATACCAGAAGGCGGTCGAATCACTCACCGATTATAACCGGACGGTTGAAATGGGTCTGCAAATTGTGCTCAAGGAACGAATGGGCGCAACCCTCAAGAGAAAGGCGTCCTCCATGAAAAGTTTGGGGGTGATTGTCTTCGGTTCCGATCAGGGCTTATGCGGACAGCTCAATGACCAGATATCTGTTTTTACGCTGGATTACATCAAAAAAACCGGCGTTAAAAAGGAAAAGCGGAAAGTACTTTCCATTGGCGCCCGCGTCGCCGACTATGTCGAAGATGCCGGACAGCCGGTGGACGAGTTAATGGGTACGCCTGCTTCCACGGCGGGTATCACGCCACTGGTTCAGGAAATCATCATGATTATCGATGAGTGGCATTTCCGTCAAAACGTTGATCATTTCCTTTTGTTTTATAATAAATATGTCAGCGGAGCGATCTATCATCCCCACATGGTTGAACTCCTGCCTGTCAACAGGGAGTGGCTCAAGGAAATCGCACGAAAAAAATGGGATTCCAAGTCGCTGCCCATTTTCCGGATGGACGGCGATCAGATTTTTTCCTCGCTAATCCGGGAATATCTTTTTGTGTCGCTTTATCGCGCGTTTGCCGAGTCACTGGCCAGTGAAAATGCCAGTCGTCTGGCGTCCATGCAAAATGCCGAGAAAAATATTGAAGAACAGTTGCAGGATCTGCACATGCAGTTTCACCGCACGCGGCAGATGACAATTACCGAGGAACTTCTGGATATCGTTGCCGGTTTTGAGGCGATGCAGGAAGAGGCATCATAAAGTATTTCAGAAAGGAGAACTGGCATATGTCAACAGGTTCGGATAAAAGAATTTGTGTCATCTGCGCATGGCGCGAGAACTGTATGAAACGTTATCGGGTCAAGGCCAATGCCTTGTTTGATGTGAATTGTCCCGACTATACCAGAGATGTCAAACTCAAGGAAAAGGATGTCGATAAGCTGGTTGAAGATCAGGTGATACGCTGGCAGAAAGAAAAGAAGGAGAAGCCGGGGAGTGTCATCACGCTCTCCAGCGAAGCTGGCGCGGGCGGAGGCTGGGTCGCCCGGATTCTGGCTACGGAGCTGCAGATGAACATTGTCGGCAGCGAGCTGATTCACAAGGTTGCCGAAAGCGCCCACATGAGCGACAAGGTCATTAAATCGCTTGATGAGAAGAGTATTTCTTTTTTCGATAGTCTCATTAGTTCTTTCTTTGAATCGCGTCATATCTGGCCCAACGAATACATCCGTCATTTGTCGCTCGTGATGCACACCAACGCCGAGCACGGTAATATCATCATTATTGGTCGGGGCGGCAGTTTCATCCTGAAGGACAAGGCGTTTCGCGTGCGGATTATCGCGCCGCTGGAAACACGGGTGGAAAAGGTGATGCGTGATCGCAAAATGTCGCAAAAAGAAGCGCTGGAGCATGTTAAGAAATACGATGGAGATCAGATTGCTTTTATCCGGAAGTACTTTAATGAAGATATCAAAGATCCAAATCATTACGATATACTGGTGAACACGGAAAACGTAGGGATTGAAACCGCGGCGGAATCAGTTAAAAAAGCGTTTCTGGCATGGAAAGCCTTACGCGAAAACAGCCAGGGATGACCTAACATTAGTCAATGAGGGCGATCCGCGATGACCCGATATGAACGTGCTCTGCTTCTGGGATTGGCGGAGGAAATTATTTTGCAACTACGCAACCGGCTCACCGAGATTGAAAATCTTCATCCTCGGGAGTCGGTTCTGGGTATTGCCACGTTCCAGGAGCGTCTACGCAATATCGAGGATTTGCTTGATTGCGTTAAAAAAGATCGTGAATCATGTGTCTAGTTATGATGAAGTGCCGTCGGGGGTTGCAGCCAGATAAATGGAAAAGGTTGTGCCGACGTCGGCAAGCGATTCCACGCTGATCAGACCATTGTGGTATTTAATGATGGAATCGCAGATGGCAAGCCCCAGACCGATGCCGCCGCGTTCCTTCTTTTCTTTTGTTGTGAAATAAGGATCAAATATCTTTGAGAGATTTTCGCGGGGAATGCCGATACCGCGGTCCTTGATAATGATGCGGACATAATTGCCTTCGCCCAGGGTCCGAATGTTGGTTCCGGTTGTTGTGTTTTCCGCAATAACTTCCACAACACCGCCGTCCGGCATCGCTTCTTTCGCGTTCGTAACCATGTTTTCAATTACCTGTTGAATCTGCATCGCGTCGATATCGGCCAGCCAGAGGTTGGAGGAGATAACCGGTTGGCACGTCACATTCGAGCCGGCCAGCACTTTCTGGAGAGCCTCTTTAATTAAAGGATCAACTTTCTCTAATTTTTTTACCGGGTAACCGCCCTGGGCGAAGGTGATCAGCCGGTGCGCCAGCTCCTTGGCCTGCAGGCCGGCCCGTTCCGCTATCGCCAAACCGTTTTCCAGAATCTTATCTTCTTCATTGGCGGAAATTTTGGCCAGGAAAACATTGCGCAGGATGGCTGAAAGCAGGCTGTCAAAGTCTTTGGCCACACCGTCCGCAAAGGTCCCCAGCGATTCGAGTTTAGTTCTTTTGAGGAGTTCTTCTTCCGCCGTTTTCTGATCCGTGATGTCTTCCAGGGTCTCCATGGCGCCGAACATATTGCCACGTGAATCGCGAAGGCCTGCCGCGGTAATCCGGAACCATTTCCCCTTTTCACCCAGTTCCGGGAAAAATTCCGTTACTTCATAGGCTTCTTTCAGCAGTTTGGACTTAGCGACCTCTCCCGAGTAAAGGATGGAGGAATTGATTATTTTGTCGTTTAAAATCAAGTCAGCCATACAGGACCGGGGTGATGCGTAAAAGGCACGCCATTGCTGATCTGTGCCGATCACTTGATCCACCTTGATGCCGGAGAGTTCCTCCAGTGCTTTGTTCCAGTGAAGGATTTTATGATCTGTTGAAATAACGAATATTGGAATTGGAGAACTCTGGATAATGCTGCGGAGTATTTGTTCGACATTGCGGCCCCGCCAGATAGCATAAGCAAAGCTGACGATAGCCGTTGTCGCCAGTAACAAAATAAAGAGAAGGAAATGAACTTGCATTATGGGCTCCCGTATTTCAAACCTTTAGCCTAAGAAATCCCGATCTGGTCATATCTTCAAATGAACCGTAAAATCGCTGCAACGCTGCCTTCAACATTTTCTAGCGTCATTGCATAGCAAGGTTAGTCTGAAATTGCAAGATTGGAAAAAAGCGAATCGATGGCGCCGGATTTTCATGGCATATCTTGTTGAAATTTAATCTCTTCGGGTTCTATTCCCTATAGCTTGCTGCGGAGTGGTTCATTTAAAAATATTCTTGACAAATGGTGACGGTTGGATTAATTACTACTAAAAAGATAGTGATAATAGACTTTGGCGGAACAGTGAGACGTTGCAAGCGATCACACTGACCGATTTGATGCGGATTTGCAGTCGGAAGGCGTGTGATAATTTACTGAATGATAGGTGAGTGAAAAAACATGGATGGTTCCAACAGTCCTTTAAAGAAAAAAGTTCTTGTGGCGATGAGTGGAGGGGTTGATTCATCGTTGGCGGCTCTGTTGTTGAAAGAGGCGGGTTATGCGGCAACCGGTGTCACGATGTGTCTGGGTATCCGTCAGGAAGGCGACCGCGCGAGCTGCTGCGGCGGCGACGCCATAGAAGACGCCAAGCGTGTTTGCAGTCAACTGGAAATTCCGCATTTTGTTTTTGACTTCGCTCACCTGATGGAAGAGTTGGTGATCAGCAAGTTTACAACCGAATACTTAAACGGAAGAACGCCGAATCCCTGCGTGGACTGCAACCGCCATCTGAAATTCGGATCTCTTCTGGAAAAAGCCCGTGGTCTGGGTTTTGATTATTTGGCCACCGGCCATTATGCCAGGATCGAGCATACCGGTGAGGCCTGGCATCTCAAGCGCCCGGAGGATAAAAATAAGGATCAGACGTACTTTCTTTATCCAATTAAGAAAGATGATTTGCCATGGATTCTTTTCCCGCTGGGAAGTCTCAGCAAACAGGACGTCCGCGCGCGAGCCAAACAAGCCGGGTTGCATGTGGCGCACAAAGCGGAAAGTCAGGATATCTGTTTTGTCACGCAGGGAAAGTACGGACAGTTTTTTAAAGAAAGAAATTTGTCGGCCGCCGCAGGCAATATTGTCGATCAAGAAGGCAAGGTTCTGGGGCGTCATCAGGGAATTATTTACTATACGATCGGCCAGCGCAGCGGTTTAGGAATCAGCGCAAAGAACCCCTTATATGTTCTTCGTTTTGATGCCCGGACCAATTCGGTTATTGTCGGGAATAAAGCAGACCTATTCGCATCGGGATTAATAGCCGGCGATCTGAATCTTCTGACCGATCGCTTTCCCGAAGACGTAGAAGCAAAAATCCGTTACAGGAAGAAACCGGCGCGCTGCATGGTGACAAAAGAAAACGGGAAATTGAGGGTTATTTTTAAAGAAACCCAGGAGTCGATTACACCGGGGCAGGCCGTTGTCTTTTACGCGAGCGATGAAGTGCTGGGCGGTGGTGTCATCGAGGACGTCATCCGTGATGTAGATCGTTGAGGAGTTATGGAAAAATTTCCAGTTGTATTAATTGATCAGGACAAAAGGACGACCGTCGAAGTGCCGGTGAGCGAAGAAGTGCCCCTGACCCTTGAAGTCAATGGCAAAGAGCTGGCTACATTGCTGGCAACACCGAAGCATCTGAAAAATCTGGTGACAGGGTTTTTATTCACGTCCGGTTTTATTCGCGAAGCCGCGCAGGTTAAGGACATCCACATCGATCAGGAACGCTGGAAAGCCGAGATCACTGCGGAAGGAGAAGGTTTTGCCGACGATCTTGTTTTTAAAAGAATCTATACATCCGGCTGCGGCAGGGGCGTCATTTTTTATAATCCTCTGGATTTATTGAACCGGATGAAAATTGTCAGCGACTTTCAAGTAAAGAGCGAATCGGTTCGTGGAATGATGAAGGCGTTTCAGAAACAATCCGAAGAGCATCAATTGACCCGCGGGATTCACAGTGCCGCTCTGGCGTCACGCGACAAGCTGATGATCTTTCGTGATGACATTGGCCGGCACAACGCCATCGACAAGGTGATTGGTGAGGCTTTATATTCGCATATCGAATTTGTGGACAAAATACTTTTTACCAGCGGGAGAATATCCTCGGAGATCCTGTCCAAGGTTCTCCGGTGTCGAATGCCCGTGATTGCGGCCATCGGTGCTCCGACCAATCAGGCCGTGAAACTGGCCCGTCAGGCGGAATTGACAATCGCCGGTCTGGTGCGGGGCTCGAAGATGTTTGTCTATAGCGGTGAAGAAAGATTATTTTAGCCGTATGTCCTCAATCAACGTTTCATCGACATCGAAAGAGAAAGGATCATTGAAATGAGTAAAATTGACAGCCAATTAAAAATAGAAACACTTGTATTACATGGGGGACAGGAAGCGGACCCGACAACCGGCTCGCGGGCTGTGCCCATTTATCAGACAACGTCCTATCAATTTAAGAATACCGATCATGCCGCCTCGCTCTTCGGTCTGACCGAATTCGGCAATATTTATACGCGGCTGATGAACCCGACAACCGATGTGCTGGAGAAAAGGATCGCGCTTTTGGACGGCGGCATAGGTGCGCTGGCTGTGGCGAGCGGCCAGTCCGCCATCACGCTGGCTTTGCTGAATATTGCCAAAGCCGGTGATGAAATCGTCTCAGCGGATAATCTCTATGGCGGGACCTACACGTTATTTCATTACACCTTTCCCCGCCTGGGCATCCAAGTGAACTTTGTTAAGTCCAATGACTTAAAGGCGCTGGAGTCCGCTATCACGCCGAAGACAAAAGCTGTTTATGCGGAATCCATCGGGAATCCTAAAATGGATGTGGCTGATCTGGAGGGCATCGCCGCAATTGCGCACAAACACGGTATTCCGTTTGTTCTGGATAATACCGTGTCGCCCTACATCCTGCGTCCCATTGATTTCGGTGTGGACATTATTGTTTATTCCGCAACCAAATTTATCGGCGGTCACGGCACATCGCTGGGTGGTGTTATTGTTGATTCCGGGAAGTTTGACTGGACGAACGGGAAGTTTCCGCTCATTGCCGATCCTGATCCGAGTTATCATGGTCTGAATTTTGTCGAGGCCTTAAAATCCATGGGCAATTTGGCGTATATTCTTAAAGCCCGTGTAACTCTTTTGCGCGATCTAGGACCCGCTTTATCCCCATTTAACGCTTTTCTTTTTTTGCAAGGATTGGAAACGCTGCATCTGCGTATGCCGCGCCATTGTGAAAACGCGCTGGCGGTAGCTCAATATCTGGAGAAACATTCCAAGGTGAGTTGGATTAATTATCCGGGGCTGGCATTGAGCCCGGAATGTGACAGAGTGGCTAAATATCTCCCCAAGGGCGCGGGCGCCATTCTCGGCTTTGGCGTGAAGGGTGGGATGGAGGCAGGAAAGAAATTTATCAATTCCCTGCAACTGATTTCGCATCTGGCCAATATCGGCGATGCGAAAACCCTGGCGATTCATCCGGCATCCACAACGCATCAGCAACTGTCGTCGGAAGAACAACTGGCCACAGGTGTTACGCCTGATTTTATCCGCTTGTCGATTGGGATTGAGCATATTGACGACATTCTGGCGGATATTGAGCAGGCGTTAGATAAAGCATAATTGCAAGTAGGGGCACGACGCATATAAGGAGGCAGGCAATGAAAAATATTTACAGTGACAATTCACAATCCATTGGCAATACGCCACTGGTTAAATTAAACCATGTGACGGACGGTGCTAAGGCAACCGTTTTAGCAAAGATCGAAGGCCGCAATCCTGCTTATTCCGTGAAGTGCCGCATTGGGGCAGCCATGATCTGGGATGCCGAGGAAAAAGGGCTGCTTAAACCCGGTGTGGAAATCATCGAACCGACCAGTGGCAACACGGGTATCGCTCTGGCCTATGTCGCGGCAGCGCGTGGCTATCGGCTTACGCTGACCATGCCGGAGACGATGAGCATTGAGCGCCGGAAAGTCCTTGCGGCCTTCGGAGCCAATCTTATCCTTACGCCCGGCGCGGAAGGCATGAAAGGAGCGATAGCCAGAGCGGAAGCCATTGCGGCGTCCGACCTGAAGAAATATTTTCTGCCGCAGCAGTTCAAGAATCCGGCCAACCCGGCGATACATGAAAAGACGACCGGTCCGGAAATTTGGAATGATACTGAAGGGGCCATTGATGTTCTGGTTGCCGGTGTTGGTACCGGCGGAACGATTTCCGGCATTTCCCGTTACATTAAAAATAAAATGGGCAGGAAAATTATTTCTGTTGCTGTGGAACCCAAAGAAAGTCCGGTGATCAGCCAGAAGATGGCCGGAGAGGAGTTAAAACCAGGGCCGCACAAAATTCAGGGAATCGGTGCGGGTTTCATTCCCGATACGCTGGATTTGTCTGTTGTCGATCGCGTTTTGCAGGTAGATAGCTTAGAGGCTGTGGTATTCGCCCGGCGTTTAGCCAAAGAAGAAGGCATTCTTGCGGGTATTTCCTGCGGCGCTGCGGCAGCGGCAGCCATTCGTCTGGCCAAACTCGATGAGTTCGCCGGAAAGACAATCGTTGTGATCCTGCCGGATGCCGGAGAGCGTTATCTTTCGACCGTACTGTTTGAAAACATCGGCGCATAAATCTTCAGATAGGTGTTTGTAATTCAAAAGACTCCACAGGACCTCCAGTTTAATTTCATGCTCGGATGATTTTTCCCGCAGGTCACTCATCATCCGTTTGAAAATGCTTATAGATGGACGGCCATTCTGATCGCTTAAACAATCTTTATTATTGCTCTTTATTGCATATTCCCCCGATTGCTCAACCAGTCAATTTAGGCAGGCCATCTCTCTATGAAATTCTTGACAAATAAGGAACATCTTTATACAAGCATAGCTATTGAAAAATTGACCATGATGTATGCATCTGTTGAGCAGGACGTGAAATCAGCCAAAAATCTGTATGAGAAGCTTGTTTCCAAAAAAGAAATGATCTTAGATATATTTTTGAATGGAGTGAGGAAACATGACAATTAAAATCCGGTGCATATTGGCAGTGACGTTTGCCGTCTTGTTATTTCTTCCTGTACCCATCAGGGCGGTCCAGCCTTTAACGCTTGAAGAGAGTATTTCTATCGCGCTCAAGAACAGTTTGGTGATTCATATCGCCAAAGAAGGAGCAAGGGGAGCCGAAGCCAGGAAGCGTGAGGCAATGACCGGATTTCTTCCCAGATTAAGCACGTCATACAGCTATACGCGCCTCAATGAAGAACCGAGTTTCTACTTTCCAGGAATTCCTTCTCTGATTCCCGCCAGTAACATGACCACCGGAACGGTCAATAATTATAACTGGGTCATCGAAGCCCGTCAGCCGCTTTTTGCAGGCGGGGGAATACTGGCCAACTATCAGGCCAGTAAAATAGCCGAGGATGCCGCTCTTGTTGAAGAGGAGGCTAAGTCCCAAGATGTGGTTCAGGACGTTAAAATTACCTATTACAACATTTTACGGATGCAAAGGCTCCGGGACACGTCGCGCCAGGCGGTAGGGATGCTGGCCGCGCATCGTGATGTTGCGCAGAATTTCTATCAGGTCGGTTTAATCCCCAAAAATGACCTGCTGCAAGCCGAGGTGGAACTGGCCAATGGCAGGCAGGCGCTGGCCAGAGCGCAAAATGCCGTGGAACTGGCGAAAGCACGTTTGAATACCGTTTTGAAACGGCAATTATTATTGCCCGTGGAAGTTGTTGATGTTCTCGACTATAAACCGCTCAATCAATCATTTCAGGACTGTCTGGAGATCGCCAGGCAGCATCGACCGGAACTCAAGATCTCCGCACTCAAGGCCGAGCAGGCAGGCCATGTGGTCCGTGCCGCGCAAAGTGAATTCTTCCCCTCAGTCAGCCTTGTCGGTAATTATGCGCGATTTGGCGATACCCCATCCGTTTCCGGCACCGAATATAAAAACATGGAAAGCTGGCAGGTGATGGCGTTGGCCAGTTGGAATTTTTGGGAATGGGGGAAGACGAAATTCCGGGTTGATGCCGGAAGAGCCATGGAAAATCAGGCCATTGATCAAGCCAAGGAGTTAAATGACCAGATTGCGTTGGAGATCAAGAGTGCGTATCTCCTGTTACAGGAAGCCGAAAGCCAAATCGCCGTTTCGCAAAAAGTGATCGATCAGGCCGAGGAGAATTTCCGGATTTCCGAAGCCCGTTATAAAGAAAGGGTGGCGCGTTCAACGGAAGTGCTTGATGCTCAAACGCTTCTTACCCGGGCCAAATCAGAGTATGCGAATGCTTTGGCTGATTACAATATTTCTTACGCCCGCCTGCAAAGAGCGATGGGCGTCATCAGTCGATAGTTAAGAGTTTTTGTGACAAGGAAAGGATTTTTGAGAATGAAGAAAGTATCGTCATGCCTGATGATTCTGTTTGCCGTCGTCCTTATGTCCACGTCTGTCGGACTGACGCAGGAATATGCCTTAAAAGATCTGTATCAGCAGGCGTTGCAAAATTCTGAAAAAATAAAGTATGCCCAGGAAAATCTCTATATCGCGCAGATGGGCAAGAATAAGGCCTGGGCGGTTTTAATGCCCAGGGTAACGGCGTTCGGCACGTATAGCCATTTCACGGAAAACAAATACGGCGCACCTCCTGCTTACAGCACTGTCCTCATTCAGCCTAATGAGTCCGGAACGTGGGGAGTTCGTGCGGATCAGGCTTTTTCTCTCTCCGCGCGCGAGCTGGATGCTTTGAAATTTGCCGGGCAGTCTATTACAAAAAGCGAGTTTGATCTGGATGCCGCCAAATCGGATTTTGTCCTTGCTGTTGCGTCTTCCTATTATGATGTTCTCAAGGCGAAAAAAGCGCTTGAAATCGCGGCGGCCAATGTGGAGCGACTCACGCAATACCGTCATTTTGCAGAAAAGAGAGTGAAGGTCGGCGAAGCGACCAAAACCGCGCTTTTGCGGGCCGACGGTGAATTATCGGGTGCCCGCGCCGATTACCTTCGAGCGACTAATGCGCTCAAGCTTGCACGCGTTGCATTGATCCGCATTACGGGCATTGAAGATACCTTTCGGGTAAAAGATGAAGAAATCCCTTCATCCGAGTTTAATCAATTTGAAAAATTACGCGAGACGGCCTTGACCGCAAGAACTGATTTGAAAAGTTATGATATGCAGACGCAAATGGCCGAGCAACAGGTGAAATATGCCAGAGGCGCCTTCTGGCCTAATGTGGGGTTGTTTGCCATTTATAACGGTGCGGATCAATATCCCATGGTCGGAACATTCAACCGGGAAAATGTTTTAGCCGGCGTGTCGCTGACCTTTCCTTTTTTTGAAGGCGGCTTGAGAATAGCTGAACTTAACGAAGCAAAGGCCAAAGAGCGTCAGGCGCGCCTGGCGTATGAAGATTTCAGGAAAAATATCACGATCGAACTGGAGGGCGCTTATCTGGACTTGGAAACACAAAAAGGCGCGCTGAAATTTCTGCAAGATCAACTCGTTTTTGCCCAGGACAATTACAATGCCGTCTTGAGACAGTATGAAAACGGTCTGGCAACGAGCCTGGATGTCATGGACGCCAATGCCCTGCTTTTATCATCGGAAAAAAATTTGGCGGAAGCTTTGTATGGTTATCAGTTCGCGAATTTGAAGGTCAGACGATCCAGCGGCACGTTGTTGAAGTTTGTTCAAGAAGGGATTTAACGCAACGATGTTCGCTAACATGTTATGAGGAGGGTGAGGTCAATGGGGGTTCAGAAAATAACTTTTTCCGGCAGCACGATGCCTAGGTGGTCGTCTGCTGCGGTCTTATTTGTAGCGGTGTTGATGGTGTTATCCGTCTTTTCTTTAACAGCCTGCCAGAAGGAAAAGAAAGCGGAGCCGGAGAGATTGGTGAATGTACGTGTCTGGCCTGCGGAAATAAAGAAAGTTCAACCCTATCTGGAAACAACCGGAACGCTGAGAGCCGACGAGGAAGTCATGGTCAGTTCCGAAGTGGACGGCCTTATCAAAAAAATTCATGTGAAAGAGGGAATGCCCGTCAGTGCAAGAACACTTCTGATGGAAATCAACGAAACCGATTATCAATTGGACTGGAAAAGATCGGAAGCCGCATTCAAACAGACACAAGCCTCTCTGGACAATGCGCAGGCTGAATATAAGAGAAAGGATGCCTTGTATCAGGAAGAACTCATTACCAAGCAGCAGTTCGATGATATATCCACAAGAGTAAGCTTGGCGGAAGCCGAACTGGAAAGGGCAAAAGCGACCCTGGCGATTTCCCGGGAGAAGCTTGTCCGGACTAAAATTTATTCGCCGCTTGTCGGCGCGGTAAAAGATAAGAAAGTGTCCGTCGGCGATTATGTCCGCAACGGAACGCCGCTTCTGCAGTTGATTAAAATCGATCCGCTCAAACTCAGTTTTACGATCAGTGAAAAAGATGTTGCCGGATTGAAAACAGGTCAGAAGGTTGTTTTTACCGTCGACGCTTTTCCCGGTCAGCAATTTCAGGGCAATGTCAGCTTGCTTTATCCGAATGTGGAGGAAAGAACGCGGACCCTGCAGGTGGAGGCGATGGTGCCCAATGCCAAGCATATTTTAAAGCCGGGATACTTTGCCCGGATACAGATATTTACACAGGCGTCGCGGGATGCAGTGGTTATTCCCATTACAGCGCTTCTGTACGACGGTGCCACGGTTCGTATCTTTGTTGTCAACGGGAATAAAGCGCAGGAAAGAATTATCAAAACAGGTAATAAATATGGCGAAGTTGTGGAAGTTCTGGAAGGCCTCAAAGAAAAAGAACAGATTGTCGTGGTCGGTCAGAACAATTTGTCGGAAGGAGTGAAGGTTAATGTGGCTCGCTGATACTTCCGTCAAACGCCCGGTTTTTGCCACCATGGTGATCATGGCCCTGGTGGTGCTGGGCATTGTCAGTTATCCGTCCATTGGCGTTGATCTTTTCCCCAGGATCGATTTTCCCATTGTCACCATTACGACGACATTGAAAGGCGCCAGTCCCGACGTTATGGATGTCGACGTTACTGATCGAATTGAAGGTGCCGTCAATACCATTAACGGGGTCAAGAGCATTACGTCCACGAGCTACGAAAGCATGTCGCGGACGACCATCGAATTCGTTTTGGAGCGGAATATCGATCAGGCCGTTCAGGATGTGCGTGAAAAAGTGTCCGGAATTCGCAACAAATTGCCTGCCGATATTGAAGAGCCCAGGATTGCCAAGGTGGATCCCGACGCATCGCCGATTTTGTTTCTGAATCTTTCCGGGAACCGGTCGGTTCGCGATTTGTCAATGTATGCTGATGAAGTGCTCAAGGAGCAACTTCAGCGTATCAACGGCGTCGGCGACGTCATTTTCTATGGTCTCAGGCTCAGACAGGTGCGCATCTGGCTGGACGCCGCCAAAATGCAAGCCTATCAAGTGTCTCCGGGCGACGTGGTCCTGGCCCTGAAACGTGAAAATATCGAGCTGCCGGGTGGTCGCATTGAAACGCAAACAAAAGAATACACGGTCCGAATTAAAGGCGAATTTGCCAAAATCCCTGATTTCAATGACTTGATCATCAGTTACTACAAAGGCGCGCCAGTTCGTGTCCGGGATATCGGCAAGGCGGAAGACGGCGTGGAAGAAAAACGATCCCTGTCGCGCTTCAACCGTATTCCGGCCGTCGGTATGGCCATTCAGAAGCAGTCGGGAACCAATACGGTAGAAGTGGCCAACCGTGTCAAAAAGGAGCTGGCAAAGATCAACAAAACACTGCCTCCCGGAATGAAAGTCAATATCGCCGTGGATCAGTCACTTTTTATTGTCCGTTCGATCGATGAAGTGCAATTCCATTTAATCATCGGCAGTATTTTTGCCATTCTGGCTGTTTTTATTTTTTTGAAAAATGTACGCACGACTTTAATCAGTGCCGTCGCTCTGCCTGTTTCCGTCATCTCGACTTTTGCTTTGATCAACGCTTTTGGTTTTACCTTTAACAACATGACGATGCTGGCTCTGTCGCTTTCGGTGGGTTTGCTGATTGACGACGCGATCATTGTTATTGAAAATATTTACCGTCACGTGGAAGAGGGCATGGAACCGCGCGAGGCGGCAACTTTTGGCACGTCGGAAATCGGCCTGGCCGTTATGGCCACGACGTTTGCTATTGTGGGTATTTTTCTGCCTGTCGCCTTTATGAAAGGGATTATCGGCAGGTTTTTCCTCCAGTTTGCCTTGACGATTATTTTCGCCATCCTGGTTTCGCTGCTCGTTTCCTTTACCTTGACGCCGATGATGGCATCCATTTTTCTCAAATCTCATAAAAAATCCATCTCCAATCCGCTGGCCACGGGCATGAGTGGCGGTGGAAACGGAAATGGCAAAAAACCCATTTGGGCTAGACTCGGCGATTATATGGAGCATTATTATAGAAAACTGGAATCGTTTTACCGTCGTGTCTTGGAATTTACCTTGGGCTATCGCAAAACGGTGCTTGTGGCTGCCTTGATTATATTTATTTTGAGTCTTGGTCTTACGGTATTTATCGGTAAGGAATTTACGCCGCCCGAAGATCAAGGCGTATTTATGATTCGCATGGAAGCGCCGATTGATTATTCCGTGGATCAGATCGAAAAATATTTTGGCAAGACGGAAGCCATAATGCAGGAAATTCCGGAAATAAAATCTGTCTATTATGTTCAGGGATACGGGGGTTATGCCAATCGCGCTCTGATGATGCTCAACCTGCGTCCGAAGGCCGAGCGCAAAAGAAATCAGGAAGAACTTAAAAAAATAGCACGAATCAAATTGCGGCAGATTCCGGGGTTGAAAGTATCTGCGGAAGATATTTCGGTTGTGGGAGGCGGTCAGAGGCAGGTACCGATTCAATATAGTATTCGTGGACAGGACCTCGCTGCATTACAGAAGTACGCAAAGCAGGTAACAGCAGAGTTCTCCAGGCTGCCGGGGATCGTGGATGTGGATACATCTCTGGAAGTCGGCAAGCCGGAATTCAAGGTCTACATTGATCGTGACCGGGCGGCGAATCTGGGTGTGGACGTGGCAACCGTTGCCGAGGCCATAAATCTGCTGATCAGCGGGGAATTGGATATCGCCCGCTATAAAGACGAGCAAAAAGGAAAGCGTTATGACCTCAGGGTGCGATTGAATCCTGAGGATCGGGAAAGTAGTGGAGGTCTGCAGCGGATTTCCGTGCGTGCCCGCGATGGAAAACTTGTTGAGCTGGCCAATGTGGTTAAAGTAGAAGAAGGCGCCGGACCCAGTGTCATCAACCGTGTTGACCGGCAGAGAGCCATTACCATATTCGCTTCTCTGGAGGGAAAACCTCTGGGTCAGGCCAAAGACGAACTGGATTCCATTGCCGAAAAAATACTGCCCTCGGATTATTTGCCCAAATATCAGGGAATGGCTGATACCATGCAGGAATCTTTTGGCTATCTACTTTTTGCCCTGATGCTGGGTGTTATCATGGCTTATATGATTCTGGCCGCGCAATTTGAAAGCTTTGTTCATCCTATTACGGTATTGCTTTCGCTGCCTCTATCTTTTGTCGGAGCGTTTGGTGCCTTGTTTATTACGGGTAAGACGCTCAATATTTACAGCTTTATCGGCCTGATTCTGCTCATGGGTCTGGTGAAGAAAAACGCCATTTTGCTCGTAGACTATACCAATGTTTTACGGGAGAGAGGTTTGTCACGTCGGGAAGCAATACTCCAGGCGGGACCTGTCCGGATGCGTCCGATTCTTATGACGACTTTTGCCATGGTTTTCGGCATGCTGCCGATTGCTCTGGGGGTGGGAGAGGGCGCGGAAACGCGTGCTCCGATGGGTATATCGGTGATTGGCGGACTCTTAACATCACTAGTATTGACGTTGATCGTTATTCCATCCGCCTATGATATTTTTGACGACTGGCAGGAAAAGTTCAAGAACCGGAAAAAATCAAAAGAACAACTTGCTGAAAA
>JANYAF010000161.1 GCA_025355175.1 Deltaproteobacteria bacterium
AGGTAGGATTGCATCAAGAATCGGAAAAAACCAACCAAGTATATTAATTGTTACATATCTATATAGTCAAGACAAGGAGAGGTGATTATGGAAGAAAAGAATCTCATACTTGCTGTTGATGTTGGCACCACGGAAACTAAAGCGGTTCTCGTAAGCCCTGACGGATACATAGATTCCGATCAGTCAACGTGCAGCCTTTCGTATCCGGACAAGTCGTGCGTTGAGCAATCTCCAAAGGAAATATCGGATGCAATCTATAACTCCACAAGGAATGTTATAGCGGCGCATCCTGATCTGGTTGGAAGGCTTGCCGGCCTTGTGTTCACGAGCCAGATGCAAAACACTGTTCCGGTGGGTAAGGACGGGAAGCCCCTCATGAACATGCTGTCCTGGATGGATGAGCGCGCGGCCTGTTTCACCCAGGAAGAGATGTTCAAGGGACTTATCAAGATTGAAGGCTATCCCATCATGAAGCTTCTCAAATTCATGAGAATAACCGGTGGCGCGCCTGGAAAAACCGGAAAGGATACCGTATGCAAGCTCGCCTGGATGAAAAAATACAAGCCCGACTTGTATAATTCCGTCCATAAATTTCTGGACGCAAAGGATTATGCCGTTTTTCTTGCCACCGGCAATTATGTGACTTCATACGACATGGCAAACGTCACCTGGCTAATGGATACGCGGAATAAGGACCAGGGGAAGTGGACATGGTCGGAAGATATCCATAAAATGTATGGGCTTGATTCACGCAAAATGCCGGAGCTTAAACACTCAACGGCAATTGCAGGTAATGTCACGGCGGATTTTTCCGCAAAAACCGGTGTACCGATAGGCCTCCCCGTGGTGACGGGTTCCGGTGACCTCCTGGCATCGGCAATCGGCTCCGGCGCCATTGAAATGGGGCATATGCATGTTAATATCGGCACGGCCGGATGGGTTGCCACACACCACCCCGGGACTGCTATCGATACCAAACATTATATTGGAGCAATTGTGTCAGGGATTCCCGGCAGGTACCTTTTGATCAGCAAGCAGGAAACGCTGGGCGCCGCCTTGGACTGGCTCAGAGGCATGCTGTCTCCCGCAGAGTTAGCGCAAGGAAAATCAACCGCTGAAATATATAAGATGATGGATAAGGAAGCGGCTAAATCACCCCCAGGAGCGAACTATGTCATTCTGACGCCATGGCTATTCGGGGAGAGATCACCCATCAATAATCCATACCTGCGCGGTCAGATATTCAACATCAGCATGAATACAACACGGGCTGATCTCTGCCGGTCGGCAATGGAAGGGGTTGCCTTCAACATCCGATGGGGTATGGATTTCGTGGAAAAAATGTCATTGAAAAAAAGCAAACCGACGACAGACGAAGTCCGATTAATCGGCGGCGCTTCGAAGAGCGACGTATGGTGTCAGATCTTCGCCGACGTTTTGCAAAAACCGATCCTGCAGATGATAAATCCTCAAATGGCATCCGCCCAGGGCGCCGCTGCCATCGCGATGGTGTCCTTCGGAATTTACAAAAATTTTAGTGAGATTGATAGGATGCTGAAAAAAGGGAACCTCTATAGGCCGAATCCGGACAACAAAGCGGTGTATGACAAGCTTTATAAGCAGTATCAAGCGTTATATAAAAATAACAAAGGCGCTTTTAAAGAACTCAATCATTAATCCCGCTCGGCTTCGCCTCGGGGATAATTCGACCATCAAATTTCAGTGCACTTCGTTTCTGAAATTTGGGTCTCATTTAGGATTATTGATGATGAAACGTTTCATGGATGACTACAAGAATGAAACATTCGATATTCTTGTGATCGGAATTGACAAGCAGAAGGATGTCACAATAAACTTTGTTAATTCTTTAGGGGCGAAAACTCGTCAAGCATTATCCTCAGCATCCGACCTACATCGAAAAGAATCTCAGCCGTAATTTTGTCAAGGAAGTTCAAAGCGGAAAGATGAGAATCCTGAAAAATAACCTTTGCTGCGTCTTTTGAGCACATATTGGTCTGAGTGGCAGTATCCAGATCACTGTTTTGATCCATTTGCCGAAAAGCATCGAAGAGCTCCTGGCCATACTGATCGAGAAAAAAATTGAAAATTGGCTTCAGTCGTTTTTCTGCCTGATGGGTATAGGTATTAATCTTACCCGTCACATCACCACCTGATGCTTGCCCAACTCGTGAGCCTTGCAGTAAAGCCTCTTTAAAGGCAGGGAACCCCTCGCGAAACCGGCGTTCCACATA
>JANYAF010000172.1 GCA_025355175.1 Deltaproteobacteria bacterium
TAACCGGAAACTGGCAAGGGGTAAGCTTTTTCCGACCATCAGCGCAGTTGCCGGATACATGAATCAGTATGGTTTCAATCCTTCATACCAGGAGGCCAACTGGTTTACCGGAATCAATCTGAGCCTGCCACTCTTTGAAAAATCCTTCTATGATGAGCACGCTAAAGAACGTATCCTTGAGGAGAAGGCCGGAAAACATTTACTGGTCATAAAAAATCAATTACGGCTTGATTTGCAAACAGCTATTTCCTCCCTGAAGGAAAGCAAGAGTCGTGTTTTGACAGCCCAAAAGGCCGTTGAACAATCGGCGGAATCCTTCCGCATCGAACAGAAAAAATACTCAAGCGGAGCCGGAGTCATTGTGGATCTGCTTTTTGCACAATCAGCTTACATGACGGCGGCGGCCAATTATTCACAGGCGCTCTTCGATTATAATGCAGCAATTGTCGCTTATCGAAAAGTGACAGGCACACTGGAGGATTATCTGTAATGAAAAAGAAGTTTATTATTCTGGGAGTGGTCATCGTTGTCATAGCCGGGGCAATCTTTTTGATTTTAAAGAAACAACATGATGTGGCATCCCTCTCGAAGCCACAAGCGCAGGTGCAAACGATCCAGACCGCTGCGGTGACTCACGGCAATCTGGAAGTTATCGTCCATTATCTTGGCACGATGGAACCCGATATACGCAGTGATCTCTCTGCAAGGATTTTCGGGAATATTCTGACGATAAACAAACGTGAAGGGGATTCAATCCGTTTGGGTGAGTTATTGGTGGTCATTGATGATCGCGAACTGACAGACCGCGCCCAGGCGGTCGGCGCCGAAGCCCTGGCAACGAAGCAAAGGTTAACGGGTGCGAAAAGCGCCTATGATACACAAAAGTCGATCTATGACCGGGACATGGAACTTTACGGGGCCGGGGCGATTTCCAAGGAAGCTCTGGAGCGTTCCCTGACAGCCTATGACGGCGCACAGGCAACACTCTCTGCTCTCCAGGAGAGCCTGCAAGGAATGAAAATGAGCGCATCTGCGGCGCGGACCCAGGCAAACTACGCAAAGATTTATGCTCCTTTTGCCGGCATGATCAGCAAACGGTGGAGTAATCCAGGAGATCTGGCCGTACCGGGCAAACCCATTTTGACACTCGAAAAGTTGACCCCATGTAGGGTGGTTGTCCAGATCCCTCAGGAAGAAATCAACCGTGTAAAGAAAGGTACAAAGGTTTACCTCTCTAATGTTGATCAGCGACAAAACGCTATGATCGACCGTATTTATCCGGCATTGGGAAAGAACCTGCTTGGCTCCGCAGAAATCATTCTTGACTCGCGGCCTTTCAATCTCCCCTCCGGGGCAACAGTTAGCGTTGATCTGGTCGTCAAACAAGTTACGGGAATCATCCTCCCGGAGAACGCCGTGGTAAAAACCGGTCAGGGCACCTTTGTTTATGTCTTGGAGAAAAATATCGTACGAATAAAACCGGTCAACCTGTTGGGAAGGGGCAGTGGGAAAGCAGCTGTCAGCGGTCAGGTTAATGTCGGTGACATCGTCGCCGTCGGACAGGAAAATCGTCTCCTCGGTTTAAAAAATGGAAGCACGATTCATCCTTTCGAGGGCAAACCATGAATTTTGTAGCACGGTACATCAAAAAACCGCATCTTATCCTGTCCCTTGTTCTCCTCCTGTCGGTCGTGGGTATCATCGGTTACAAGAAGATGCCCTTCAACCTCTTTCCCGATGTGGATCGTCCGCAAATCAGTGTGATCACTGTCATGCCTGGCGCTGCAGCAGCAGATGTAGAGGCCGACATATCCCGAACCATTGAAAAGGAGCTCTCCACTATTGATCTTGTGCGCCGGGTAACCTCCACTTCCAAGGATGAAGTATCGGTAGTGCAGGCTGAATTTCAATATGAGAAGAGTTTGGACACGGCAGCCACAGATGTAGCCAATGCACTAAGCAAGATCAGCGCTCGGCTGCCGGCCAATATCCGCCCGCCTCAGATCTTCAAAATCAGCCAAGCCACACAGCCGACCATGACTCTGGCCCTTTCCCCCGAGCCGGGGTATCCTGCCGACCTGCCCAAGATTCGTGAACTGGCGGACAACCAGATCAAAGAGGATCTCCTGCGCGTCCCCGGAATCTCCAACGTGGAGGTTTTCGGCGCTTGGCAACCTGAAGTTCAAGTGACAATCGATCCTGACAGGCTAAAGCGTTTCAGCCTGAGCCTGAGCGATATTATGGGGGCGCTTGCTGCACAGAACCAGAATATTCCTCAGGGGCTAATCATCCGTAAAGAAGGACAGTATTTATTCAAAACGGAAGGACAAATCAAAAAACCAGAAGAACTAAACAACTTGGTTATCGGCCAGAAAGAAGGAGGAACCATTCATCTGCGGGATGTGGCTGTGATTGAACCGGGCGTTCAGGAGCCCCAATCTGCTTACCGGGGCAATGGCCACGAGGCAATCGGCCTCAACATCCTAAGAGGTCAGACCGGACATATTCTGGATACAATCCAAGCGGCGGAAAACGCCCTGCCACAGCTCCGGGCCAAATACCCTTTCATTCATTTCGAGATCAGCTTCACCCAAAAGGAACTGATCACAAAGAGTGTGGATAATATGCTGGATGCACTCCGGGACGCCGTGATCATTACCGTGCTGGTCATCTTTCTTTTTCTGGGTAACCTGCGGACCATGGCATTGGTGGCCATCTCCATCCCCTTCACCTATTTGATCACCTTTGCCTTAATGTGGCTGTTTGGCTTCGAGTTTCACATGGTCACTCTAACAGGGGTGATCTTGGCCGTCGGGATGTTGTTGGACGATGCCATTGTTGTCGTCGAAAATATTGAAAGACACTATCGGGAAAGCGGGAAAGCGCTTGAAGCTGTGGTCGCCGGTGGTACTGAAGAGGTCATGCTGGCTATTTTTTCGGGAACCTATGCCACCGTGGTTGTCCTCGTGCCGGTTATTTTTATTGGTGGCTATGTGCAAACCGTCTTGAGGCCTATGTCTTTATCCCTCAGTATCGCTCTGGTAGCCTCCTATATTGTATCGGTAACCATCATTCCAATTCTTGCACCGGCCATCTTGAAGAAGACCCACAAACCTAACTGGCTGGAAGTCTGGATTAAGAAGGGGAGCGACCGTTTTATCAATGCTATACGCGATTTCTTTGTGAGCATACTGGACTTTGCCCTTCGGTATCGTCTTCATTTTATCCTGGCAGCTTTTGTGATCCTAATTCTCACAAATAAATTCGCCCAGCCATTGGTTGGTCAAAGCCTCCAGCCCCCCATGGATACCGGCATCATCAAGATCAACTTCGAGTCGGACAGCAATTCTTCCTTGTCACAGACTAATGCCATTCTGAAGCAGATGGAGACCATCATCAAAAAGCAGAAAGGACTTGTCTCCTTGAGTTCCACGTTGGGATCGGAACCATCAGTTGTCTCATTTGGCAGCGGCAAGAATCCGCAGCAGGGTAATATCAATATCAATCTGGTGGACCGATATAACCGGAAGGAGTCCATGTGGGAGATCGAAACAAACTTGCGCAATGAATTTCTTAAAATACCGGGGCTGAAATATGTTGATGTTTTCGATTACGGTGCCACACCCGTTTCGACGATCCGGGCCACGGTGGATGTAATGGTCACCGGACCTGATCCATCAGTTCTTTACACCATCGGCCGGGATATCGAGCACCGCTTGGGGGGCGTTGGCGGTCTAAAGTCGGTATCCCTGAGTTGGACTGCCGATAAAAAAGAGGTTAACTTTATCGCCGACCGTGAAAAATGTGCGCTTTATGGCATTTCTCCCAAAGAGATTGCAGCGCAAGTGCAGGCGGCCGTTCAGGGTGGGGTTGCCTCCATTTTCCGGATTCCCGGTGAGGATGGCTTCTTGATCCGTGTTCGCTATCGGGAGGCTTATCGAAATAACATCGCTGGGATGAGCACACTAAATGTTCATACGCCGGGTGGAGATGTCCCGCTTTCCGCACTGGGAAGCATCACCACAAACTATGTCCCCGCACTCCTTACACGGCAGAATCTTCAAAACAGTATAGATGTATTAGGCTACCGAGAGAAGGCGGCTGTTTCACATATCATGGATAACGTCCAGAAGGCGCTGGCTGGCATCAAGCTACCCCCTGGATATAAGCTGTCTCAGGAAGGAGATGCCAAGCAAGGCAAGGAATCCTTTGATGCCTTGATATCTGCGCTGATCATTGGGATGGTCCTGCTTTATTTTTCATTGGTCCCGGCATTCCGATCCTTCGTCCACCCCTTGACGATCATGACGGCAATTCCCCTGGCCCTGATCGGTGCCATGTGGGCGCTGCTGATTGCCGGAAAACAGCAGTCCATATCGGCATTCATGGGGATTGTACTACTTGCAGGCATCGTCGTAAAAAATTCGATCCTCCTCATCGACTTTATTGAAATGGCTAAGAAACAAGGAGCATCTACCGTGGAAGCCCTACGAGACAGCGTGCGGATTCGGACCAGACCGATTCTGATGACAGCCTTCGCAACGGCAGTAGGTATGCTACCCATTGCTCTGGAACGGGCGATCGGTCTGGAGCGCTTGTCTCCCCTGGCTATCGTTGCTATCGGTGGACTGATGGTATCCACCTTTTTAACCCTTCTTTACGTGCCGATATTTTATACCGTTTTCGAGGATATGACTAAGTGGTTTTCACATTTATTTAAAAAAAATGATCAAACTTTATAGCAAATTCACAGCATTATAAAATATAAAACGACCGAGCTTATTAGAAATACCTAAAGCGGCGTTCAAGACGGGGCGTGTATTTAATCCGGGTCAACCATTTTTAGCTTTAGCCTACGAGGGCAGAGGGTATGTTTACTTTTTACAGGGCAACAACATGCTGGGGTGCCGTGATGCACAAAAAGCGTGTGCATTGGGAAATTGCAGATTGATAGAAATGTATAAAAGCAGGGTAGATTGTCGTTGATGTGATGGAAAATTCTAAACGCGAAGATTCGCCGCAAGCTGGTAATTAAGATTTATCTCCAGAAGCATTTGTCTTTTCCTTCCTTGTAATGTATCAGCAGACGATTTTCCCAGACATGCTTTGTTTCAATCCGTTAAATGGTCTGTATTAAATGCACCTGCGAATCATGATCTACAATTAAACCGTACTGTAGT
The DNA here is from genome assembly GCA_025355175.1 of Deltaproteobacteria bacterium. GTDB lineage: Bacteria > Desulfobacterota > Syntrophia > Syntrophales > Smithellaceae > UBA8904. The sequence goes on from JANYAF010000172.1 coordinate 5,181, forward strand.
ATTTAAAAAATACGATGATGGTTGGAGACTTATTCAATAAAAATTAATAATTGTCCGGTTAGGATTTCGCGAAAGCGGAAGAATTTTGGTCAACTTTGTATGTCTTTTTGTTTTTAAAAATAATTTGCAACTAAGTCAACATCTACTGGTAGCGTAAAAAATGCTTCCCGCCATGCCAGTAAAGATATGTGTGTTTCCCAGTTATTTTACATTGCTTCATGGCTGGATCAGAGGTGGTCTGGCAAAATCGGACAGTGACATAAGTGGAAAAAGCTGCTCTATAATGCAAGAAGAAAGAGGAGGAAGCGTTATATGAGCAAAAGACCAAGAAGGAATCATGCCCCGGCATTCAAGGCGAAAGTGGCCTTGGAAGCATTGAAGGGAGAGCAGACCATTGTGGAACTATCCCAGCGGTTCCAGATTCACCCCAACCAGATTACAGAGTGGAAAAAGCAGCTGTTGGAACATGCCGCAGAGGTATTCAACAAAGGCAAGACGACGGAACTTGCCCCGAATGTAAAAGATCTCCACGCCAAGATCGGTCAGTTATCGATGGAGAACGATTTTTTATCAAACGCGCTCGGTCGCATAGACGGTGCGAGCGCCAAGCGATGATCGGCAGGGGCAGGGAGGATAAATTGTCTATTACGCGACAATGCGAGATTTTTGATTTAAACCGTTCCGGTATCTACTACAAGCCAGTTCCTCTGAGTGAAATAATGGGTATGCCGAAGGCGGCTGTCTTGCCTGTTCCTGTATGAGCCAGAGCCACCAGATCTCTTGTGTCCTCTAATAAAAAAGGGATAACCTTTTCCTGAACAGGCATGGGTGTTACAAGAGATCCCATTTCCGTTATTGCTTTTAAGATTCGTTTGTCTATGCCCAATTCTTTAAATGTTTTAGTGTCTGTTTTTATAATGTTTCCTCACTTGTTTTAAGAGATTATTGACCGGCTGTGTTCCGGCGGAAATCATGGAAAGAGA
>JANYAF010000246.1 GCA_025355175.1 Deltaproteobacteria bacterium
AGTTTAAGTAAACGTCGCGAATGGGTGCTCCAGTCGGAAATCCGGAACATGTCCATAGAATGTGACCGCGTCGGGGGAATAAATCTTTCCCAGGGCGTCTGTGATACAGAGGTTCCTCTCGTTGTCCGGCAGGGGGCGCAGGAGGCGATGGATCAGGGGGTTAACACCTACACCCGCTATGACGGACTGGAGGAACTACGGAAAGCGATCGCGGATAAACAGAAAAGATTTACCGGTATGGAAGTCGATCCCGAAGGGGAGATCATCGTCAGTTCCGGGGCTACAGGGGCACTTTATTGCACCTGCCTCGCTCTTCTGAATCCCGGAGATGAAGTAATCGTATTTGAGCCTTTTTACGGTTATCATATCAGCACTCTTGTCGCCACGGGGGCTTTACCTGTTTATGTTCCCCTGGAACTTCCGGACTGGTCATTTACCAGGGCTTCCCTGGAAAAGGCTTTAACGCCAAAAACCAGGGCCGTCATTGTCAATACGCCGGCTAATCCCTCGGGCAAGGTATTCAGCAAAGAAGAGCTGCAGATCATTGCCGATTTTGCCGGCAGCCAAGACCTGTTTGTCTTCACCGATGAGATTTATGAGCATTTCCTATATGATGAATGTCGCCATCTCCCGTTGGCGCTCTTGCCGGGAATGAGGGAGAGAACCATCACCATTTCGGGTCTTTCGAAAACTTTCAGCATCACCGGCTGGCGGATCGGCTATGTCCTTTGCGACGCCCGTTGGTCTCAAACCATCGGTCATTTCAATGACCTGGTCTATGTCTGCGCCCCGGCGCCACTACAGATGGGTGTAGCGAGAGGGCTCAGGGAGTTGGGCGAGGATTATTATGAAGGACTGGCCCGGCAATATCGGGTTAAACGGGATATGATCTGTGGCGCCCTTTCCGAAGCGGGCATGGCCCCCTTTATTCCCCAGGGCGCCTACTACGTGCTGGCCGATGTTTCCCGTCTTCCGGGAGAAAACAGCAAAGATAAGGCCATGTATTTGCTGCGCAATACGGGTGTTGCCTCAGTACCCGGCAGCGCTTTTTATCATGATGAGGCGGGAGAATCCCTGGTCCGTTTCTGTTTTGCCAAAGATGACCCCATTCTTGAGGATGCCTGTAAAAAGCTGAAAAAGTTGCGAATTTGATCATTCCATGAAGAAACTTATCCATAACATACATTTCTATTATATGCTCATTATCGACTCGGTTTTGGTGGCTGCTGCCTATATTGGCGCCTATCTGCTCCGTTATGAGATGCAATTGCCCGCCTTTGAATGGCAACGAATTATTCATATCTTGCCATATCTTCTAGTCTTGAAGCTCACATGTTTTCTCCTGTTTGGTCTCTACCGAGGCATGTGGCGATATACAAGTTTGGAAGATCTGAAAAGGGTTGTCAAGGCGACAGTTGTCTCGTCCCTGACCCTGGTCTTGGCCGTCCTGTATATCTACCATTTTCAGGGATATTCCCGCGCTGCTTTCATCATCGACTGGTTATTGACCATTCTTTTCGTGGGCGGTGTCCGTATTGGCGTACGCCTATTCCTGACCAACAACATTGACTCTTTCTGGATGCTGGCAAAGAAGGGGCCGATGGATAAGCGAATGCTGATCATCGGCGCCGGCGCCGCCGGAGAAAAGGCGATTCGGGAAATTATTGAAAATCCCGTGCTAAAGTTAAAGCCCGTTGGCTTTCTGGACGACGATCCGCAGAAACAGGGGAAGGCCATTCATGGAGTCCTCATTTTGGGATCGGTGGACGAAATCGGACAGCTACGCGAGGCATTTGACGAGATTCTCATTGCGATTCCCACCGCCAAAGGCGAGCAGATGCGCCGGATCGTGAAATTATGTGAAGAAACAGGCAAACGCTTCCGGACGATGCCCAGCATCGGGGAACTCATTGACGGTAAGGTGTCGGTAAAGGCCCTGCGGGAAGTCCGTATCGAGGATATTTTGGGCCGGGAAGAGGTCCATCTGGAGAAGGAATTACTACGTAGGTTATATAATAACAAACGTATCCTGATTACCGGGGCGGGCGGTTCGATTGGCAGCGAGCTGGTCAGGCAGGTCTGCCAGTATCATCCGGGGGTGCTGGGGCTGCTGGATTTCAGTGAATTCAACCTGTTCCAGATTGATATGATGTGTCGTCAGCATTTTCCGGATCTTCAGATAAAAACTTATCTGACGGATATTCGCGACCTGCGGGCGGTTAAGCAGACCGTTCGCGATTTCAATCCCGAGGTAATTTTTCATGCCGCTGCCTATAAGCATGTGCCCCTCCAGGAAATCCACCCTCGGGAAACGGTTTACAACAATGTTGTCGGAACCCGCAATCTGGCCCTGACGGCAACGGAATCAGGGGTGGAGCGCTTTGTGCTTGTATCGACAGATAAGGCGGTGCGACCAACCAACGTCATGGGGGCGGCAAAAAGGGTTGCCGAGTTGATCCTTGCTGCATTGAATGACCAGTCGCAGACCCGCTTTGTTTCAGTGCGTTTCGGAAATGTCCTGGGAAGTTCCGGTTCGGTTATACCGATATTTCAGCAACAGATCAGCCAAGGCAAACCGGTGACGGTGACCCATCCGGAGGTGACCCGCTATTTTATGAGTATTCCCGAAGCAGCCCAGTTGATATTGCAGGCCGGGGCCATGGGCCAGGGTGGTGAAGTTTTCATCCTGGATATGGGTAAACCCGTGAAGATCGCAGATATGGCCAGGGACGTAATACGCCTCCACGGCTTTGAGCCGGATAGGGATATCCCCATAGAATACATTGGCTTGCGCCCCGGTGAGAAGCTTTACGAAGAACTGATTACCGTCGGCGAGGGCATCATGCCGACCTCGCACCAAAAAATCAAGGTCATTCAGGGGAACCACGGCGATATTAAAATCCTTAGGACCCAGATCGATGAATTGATTGCTGTAGCCGATACCTACGATGCAGAAGCCATTAAGCGAGAACTACGTAAGATTGTGCCTGAATTTAATCCCACCAGCAATACTATTGAAGAAGAGTAAAAGAGGGGATACACCATGAACGCAAAGTTGGAGTACGAAATAAACTCAGAAGAAGAAATCAATCTTTACGATTATTGGAAAGTTTTTGTAAAAAGGAAAAAGATTTTTTTGGGCATATTTCTTATTCCATTTGTGACCGTAACTATCATCAGTTTGAGCCTGCCTCGTTATTACAGAGGTGAAGGTGAAATAAGCTATCCTGCATCACTTACATCACCTGCATCACCTGTGTTAGCTGCATCACCTGCCGCAAATATCGTTAAACTTATTGGCGTTATTGATGAAGCCCGAAAAGTTAAAATATTTACAAAAAATTCGGATGCAATTAAAAACGTGTCGGTATCACTTACCAAGGGATCCGCCGATAAGGTAACCATACTTGTTGACGCTAAAACAGCCGATATTATTCCACAGGCTTTTAAAGGCATGGTTGATTATATAAGTAATATGCCGGAATTAAATGAAGAGAATGCAAAAATAAAAGAAGAAAACAATTTTAAAATGAAGCATCTTATAGAAGCCAAGAAGGAGAATCTTATTTTTTTGGGCCAGATAACAGATATGATGAAGAAAAGACAAATATCGTTAATTAGTGTTAATCCAGCTGACTTAATTAAGAAGGATGCCGATCTATATTTAGAAATTATGAACCTCCAGAAGATAGGAGCGAACTTTGGATTACTTGGCCCACTCAGTATTAGCGTGCAACCTTCAAATTTACAAATAAAGCAGAGGATCGTCATTACCGGTCTTCTAAGCCTTTTCACCGGCATATTGGCTGTTTTTTTTCTTGAATATATTGATCGGATTAAAGTGCGCGAGAATAATCAAAGGAGGCTACCATGACTCAAACGTATGAAAAAGGAAAATTGTACGATCTCCCTATCATCGATCTGAAAGCTGATCCAAACCAGCCGAGGAAGTCCATGGATCTTCAGGCGCTGGAGGATCTGGCTGCATCGGTCAAGCTGAAAGGTATTATTCAACCGATCCTGTTCAGGGTCACTGATGAGAACACTTACCTGATCATTGTTGCCGGTGAACGCCGTCATAAGGCTGCCCAAATGGCCGGTCTCCTGACCATTCCCGGCATCTGTGTGGAGGGCAACGCGGTGGAAATCGCCTTGGTAGAGAATCTACAAAGGCAGGACATCACCTGCATTGAAGAGGCGGAAGCCTTGAAAAGGCTCATGGATGAGGAGAAATACACTCAGGAACAGTTAGCGGCGGTCATCGGCAAGCCCCGCGCTACCATTACCGAAACCCTTTCCCTGGCGAACCTGCCTCAGGAGATTCGGAACGAATGCCGCGGCGACCGACAAATGAGTAAAAAGAGGCTTGTTGAGATTTCGCGGAAGAAACAGCAACGCGCCATGACCACGGCCTACGAAAAGTACAGAGAAGAACTGCAGAAGGAGAATGAAGGCGGCACTAAGAGGAGAGAGAAACTGACTGCGTCCGCCATCTTTTGCCAATCCCTCGACAAGTCCCGGGAGAGAGTGGAGAAGACCGACGTCTCCGAATGGTCCGACGACGACATCATGGCCGCCAATGATTCCATAAACAGGCTCAGGGAAGCCCTCGACAACTTCACCAACCCCCCGAGGGAGGGCAACCTGGAATAATGGAAAATGGGGGGAAAGATTTGAAATATGTTCCCCAAAAGTCCCTATGACCATAGGTCACAAATTGACTCATTAAATTTTCATGTTCTACCATAAAAAGGCAATAAAAACAGCAGCTTGCATAACGCTGCTTAGCAACAATTCTCGAATATATCCATTTGCGATCCAGAACAAAGAAAATAAGCACATTTTTTCTGTACATTTTGCCGAATAAGTACAATAATAAAGAAGATATCCCAACCTCCCAAGGCGAACGGATAAAATAAACATAAACGATCACGGGGCAAGGAAGAAACTGGTGGATAAAGAATTAAAGCAAATCAAGAAACAAACAATTGAGAATACTAGCCCAACCTCTTGCTAAGAATCAATATGGTGAATATCTCCTTAACCTCTTGGGAGAAAAAAGATGGATAAGCTGACCGGAGAATAATTTAAAATAAAATGTGTCATACATATATAAGAAAATATTTTGTTTTTACAGATGATAAATTTCCTATCCCAGCAAACTGATCATAGCGGATCACCATGTTGTCTTTAATATTTTTCTCCAGTATATATTGGCTCAATTTTGCCATTCTCATCGGATATCAATGTATTGATTTCCTTTCCGTCTTGTATTTTTTTGCTTTTCTTGTCTTTTTTGTGTTTCCGATAGGGAACTGCTTTTATAAATTATTGTTTCGTAAGGCTTTGGTGCTGGAGAGATCATTTCAGGCTGTCATTCAGATGATGCTGGCGATACCTGTTATCGCGGCCGTTAATTTTTTTCTAGGCATCACTTATGCTTCGAACTTGGGGATGCTCCTGCTCTCCTATGCTTATATTCTATACTCCCATAGGGCGAATTTGTCGGCGCATGCACCAATCATGAAGATGGCATCAGGTTGGCGTACGATCAGCAGCCGCGGTGAGCAGAGCTACTTGCTTTTTGTGCTGGCACTGACTGCGCTATCGACCCTGGTTTCCGTAACCAGCTTCAGAATCTATAACTTTTACCCGGATCATATCAGTATTTTCGGCCATCCATCCGATGGATCAAGTTATTACGCGATAATATCGGCACTTACTAAACATACCGGAAGTTTTATCTATGGTTTTGGAAGCACTCTGTATGCCGGAGATAATATGATGGCATACAGGTTTCTCTTCGAGATCTTCGAAAGTGTCTTTGTGAAATTTTCCGGAGTGGATATTGTATTGTTCCAAAGTGTGATTATTGCGCAAAGCCTGATGCTGCTTTTGTTTTGTATTGCTTTTCTGCCTTGCCTGAAATCGAATGCCCCGAAAAATTATTATCTGAGGAATTCATGGAATTTAATTTTTTCGGGACTAATCATCGTGGCCATTTTTGCCTATTTTCGTCAGATTTCGTTACTGACATACAGTATAGCCGCTTTTCACTCCTTCATGGCTTGGATGTTCATTCTGGCGGCCGTAAAGATATTGTTGTCTCTGGAAAAATTGCGCAACGGCGAAATCAATGCCGATTTTCACACAAGGACGGCATTGGTATTTGCATTATTTTTGACGGGGTTCATCATCCACATTGTTTATACATTCATCTTATTCATATCGTTTCTCCTATATCTTATCTATCAGCGGTTTAATGATCGGCAAAAGAAGTATGTTGTCGCTATATGGTCTGGCAGCATTTTAATTTCCATCTTATTATTCGCGAGCGTTTTCAAAAATTGTCCGCTCGTTTTGGGCGATGGAAGCGTCTCTATCTATAACTTTGGCGCCAATGTCGCAGATATTCAGCGTTACTTTAATGACCTGACTTTGCTGAAGCCGATTTATGCTGGTGCTTCCGCCTTCATTTTCTCTAATACCGCGGCGTCAAACATTGTGGGAAGCTTCTATGCATTGTTTTGCTTTACGGGTTACTTCTTTATAATCCCTGTTTATTATTTCTTTTTTGCCAAAAGCAGATTCAAGTTTTTCTTTGCCAATATTCTGCTTGGAATTTATGTCGTCGTGCTGCTTATTAATTATCAGATAACGGTTCGGCCAAGCTTTCTTGCCATGTACATGCCCAACGTAACCATGCTAGTAATAGCCTTCATGACCATGGAAACATTGCTGGTGACAAAATTTATTCGATTTCCGAAAGCTCCTGTCCTGCTGAAAATCAGTTTAATTGCGATGCTTACCGCCGCTGTTTTAATCTCTAATACCGTTGCGTTTGCAACGTCAAAAATGAAACTGGACATACCAAAGAAACTTTACGATGTAATGTTATATGTTAAGAAAGATACGCCGCAGAATTCCGTTATATTGCATAATCTGAAAAGCTCAGATTACTATGCGTATTTTTCCGGCTTTGCCTATAGAAATGTTGTTTTGGAAAGAGGCGCATATGCTTATGTTTTTATCGACAACGAAAAAGAAGTCAGGACTGATATAGGTCAATTTTGTAATGACCCGGACATCTCCCGGCGGCTTAATATTTTAAACAAGTACTCGGTTACCCATGTGTTATCTTCCCCCGATTGTTCTTTTGTGTTACCGCAGGATAAGTTTCGGCCTGTATTCTCCAACAACGAATACGTACTTTACCAATACTTAAAGCCACGATAAACGGAGACCTTTGCAAGGGCGATTTGGGCAGGAGGTGGTTTTAGACCACAATTTTTGAGAGCTATGGTGATGGCAGCCTCACGCAGGCTGAGCCCAGAGAATCATCATCATGAGTAAATGACGAACCGAGTCGTGCAAGGGCATCAATAAAGAAAAGGGAGCAGGAACGTAATGAATGATCGAGGTATTTCATATATTGTGCCCGCGTATAATGAAGAATCAAGCATCATCACTACTCTGCAAAGGCTTGCTGGGATATTGTCGGAATTGGAAATGCCCTGTGAAATAATACTGGTGAATGATGGTTCCAGAGATAGAACAAAGGAACTTGCGGGACAATTTTCTCAGGTCAAGGTTGTTAATCATCCCATTAATATCGGCTACGGCAATGCGCTGAAGTCCGGTATAAAAAGCGCGAAATATGAGTGGATTGGCATCGTCGATGCCGACGGCAGTTATCCAATAGAAGACATTCCTCGGTTAGTGAAGGAAATGCAGGACGGTTTTGATATGGTTATTGGTTCGCGAATCAATACCGGTCAAATGGATAAACCGGTGAAAAAACTCTTCCGGTGGATTTATAGGATGATGCTGAAGCTTGTTGTTAAAGACACCATAGAAGATGCCAACAGCGGTTTTCGCCTCTTTAAGCGGGATATGGCCTTGACGTTGCTTCCCTTTTTGTGCGGTACCTTTTCCTTCACAACCAGCCTGACCATCCTGGCCATGGGGAATTCTAATTTTGTCAAACATATTCCAATCCAATATCATCCCAGAGAAGGGCAAAGTAAAGTCAATCATTTTCGCGATACGATTCGAACGATACAATACATCGTGCAGGGTATAACCTTTTTCAATCCGATTAAATTTTTCATGATGCTGGCGCTCGGCATGATTGTATTTGTCTGTATACCGGCGATGTTTCTTGCACTTTTCCGGATGCACACGCTATCTTTGTATTACATAATTTTCGGAACAACGGTAACACTTTTGATCGCTTTGGGCATTCTCTGTGACATTGTTCGCATATCCTTAATGAAAGTTGCTGAAAAAGCTTCTACGTCTGACAGCCTATGATTGATAAATGCCCTATTTGCGACACTGATCGCTTGCCGGAGGAAACCTTTCCCCTGCCAGGATATGCCATATTTACGTGCGGATCATGTCGGACGCGATTTGTCCGGCCGCTCGTGGATAACGGAGAAGTTTATAACAATAACTTTATCAATACAAAAAAACCGTATCTGGATACGGTGTCCCTGAATAAAAAAGCCTATAAGGAACTAAGCCCTTACTTTAACGTCATGGGCAAGCGAATACTCGATATCGGCTGCGGCACCGGGAGTTTCCTAAACAGCGTCAAAGAACAAAACGACGTTCTGGGCATAGAGATCAGCGAATCGTATAGCGCCTACCTTACAGCCAACAGCATACCCCACATGATCGGGAATCTGGAAGACAGCCTGAAGAAAATTCCCGACGGTTATTTCGATCTCATCACCTTATGGGATGTACTGGAGCATTTGCCTGATCCGTACAAGGTAACGGGAATGGTCAAGAACAAATTGTCTCCCTCGGGCTTGCTGATCATTTGGACCAATAATTACGATGATTGCATTTCCTTTTTTGCAGAGACCGTCTACAAAATATCATTTGGTAAAATGAACTCGCTGCTGATGGCCAGCTTTAACCGGCGGGGAGGCCATAATTACAACTTTGTCGCCGGATCGCTGGAGGATCTTTATCGCCGCAATGAGCTCGAAATCGTCAAATCCCTTGTAACGGATACAGCCAGTGGAAAATTAACGAACAGCCTCCCTTTCCGGGTCATTCTGGAGTTGTTCTACACTGCGAATAAATTGCTTGGGAAAGGCAAAATAATCTGCCACGTGTTAAAAAAAATGAATCCGGACAGCTGTTCAGCGCCCGCGGAACCGGAAGAAAAGAATAGTATCTAAAAATTGCCGATCGCTGCTAAAACGAAAAAAAGAATACTGATGGTTTACCCCCAAATGGGGATGTCGGGTAATTTGGTTCAGCATATGCCGCTAAGCCTTCTTTACGCGTCAGTCGACTCCATTAAGGCCGGATTGGCCATTGATATTGTGGATGTTCGGCTTCATCCCGGGAATTGGGAGGATATCATCTCAGGCAAAGTAACGCCCGATACCGTCCTTATCGGTGTAAGCGTTATCACGGGAACGCCGATAAAAAATGCTCTGGAAATTACCCACTGGGCTAAAAATAAATATCCTCATATCGGCATTGTCTGGGGAGGGCCGCACGCTACATTCAACGGCCGCGAGATAATGGATGATCCGAGTATTGATTTCGCCGTCAGCGGTTATGGCTCGCTTACACTATCTCTTCTGGCCAGAAATCTGATTAACGAACCGGGAGCGCCTGAGCTTTCGGAAATCAAGGGGTTGTTTTACAGAGAAGAAGGCGTTGTTCGGGAGAATTTGCCGGAAGCAAAATTCGAGATGTTCGATTACCGGGACATTCCCTATCATCTTATCGAAAAAGATATGGATCTCTACGGACAATTAGATAATGGGGAAAGGATATTTTCCATTTACAGCGCTATGGGTTGCCCGTACAATTGTGCATTTTGTTCTTCTCCCGCGCAATATAAAAACATTAAAAGAAAATATGAGCCTATTCCCGCTGCAGAAGTTGTTGATCACATAGCGTATGTTCACAATGTGTATCGAGCTTCCTATATCTACTTCATTGATGACGACTCATTTGTCGATATCAGGCACGTGGAAAATATTATCGATGAAATCCGCCAAAGAGGCCTTTCCGTCCACCTTGGGTTTCGGGGAGCACGGATCAATGAAATCAAGAAAATGAGTGACGAATATCTGGGCAAATTGGCTCAGGCCGGGACGAATATTTTTCATATCGGCGCCGAATCAGGTTCACAGGCAATTTTAGATAGGATTAACAAGAATTGCACGGTCGAAGATATCACTGAAGTCAATAGGAAAATGGCGCGTCATCCGGAAATTACCGCCGCTTATAACTGGATTGTCGGCCTGCCCGAAGAAACACCGCATGATCTCGAACTGACCCGGAAATTGATTTTAAGGATACTCCGGGATAACCCGAAGGCCATTATTTTTATCCCGAATAAATATCGGCCGCTGCCCGGAACGGCGCTATATGATATTGCTCTTAAACACGGTTACACGAAACCCAGACGGATAGAGGATTGGATCGAGATCGAGGCCGAAAGTGACTACTGCCCTCCGTGGTATTCAAAAAAGACGGCAAAGATTATTCACATGATGCAGATCGCGTCATTTTTTATAGATGATAAAATTAATAAAGTTGATATCGGCAATACATTCCGGTTCAAGGTGGCTCGGTTGGCGGCCTTTCTGTATGGCCCTATTGCGAAAATACGCTTCAAGTACGGTATAACCGCTCTGCTCATTGAATATAAAATATTTTATTGGGCCTCCGGTGTTTTTGCAAAACAGGAAAATAAGTAGGCAAGGGGGGCACGGTCGTTTAGTACACCACCCGGCAAAATCATTTCCACGGTCATAAATAACGAGTTTTTCCTCATTTTTCCAAGAAGTTCGAAGGACGATAAAACCAACTCGGCATCATTAACAGGCGATAAATAATCATCCGGTAAAGAGCGAGCATTTTTTATCCCTTTCCGTGGTCATACTTAGAATGATTAGGATGAGCGGCACATTGAGGCGGCGTTAGCGACATTGGGCTGACGAGAGGTCATGGCAAAAAAGGATAATCAAATAATTAAAGCATTTGCGTGCGCCTATTTCTTAAGTACCATCATCATTGGGGGGATACTGTTTTCCGTTTATTCCTTTTCTGTAACAATATTTATATTTTTTGCTTTGATTTTGGTTTTCATCGTTGCAGCCGGGCTGCTGGGAACGATTCCTGTGGTCGGTAAGCGCTTTCGCGCTGCGGCAATTCTTCTTCCCATAGCTTCAATTCTCCTATTGTCGATTTATGTAAATGCTCCTTTTTATCAGATATATAAATTTATGTTTCTCATTTGCTTTTATTGGGCGTTGGGGTTCTTCCCGGCAGTTCAATGGACTGATAATTCTACGTCAATGGTGTTAACTGCGGGGTTGGCATTATTAATCGGATATTTGCTCTTCAATGTAATAACCGCTGTCATGGTTATATGTTGCGGAGTGGCTATGGGATCCTTTGTTTCTGCTGCTGTCGCGTTCATCGCCATTATTTTCTGGTTCGTTCTGACCGGTAGAAAACGAGGGCTTATCACGCATTTCCTAAATAGAAATAAACCTCAAATGGAAGACAGACAGCTTCTGGCTGTGATTCTTCTGGCCTTGCTGGCTAATGCGCTTTTCCTGAATTATCAGTACCCGCACTGGCATAGAGAATCTTATTTCGAATTTGTAAAGATATTGTTTTACGGCGGTGTTTTCGATATCGGAAACCTGCCCGGGAATATGGCCGCGAATGCCCACATGATATCTTTATTTGTTCCACCAGTCTGGGCAACGTTGCTTGGTTTGGATATTGCCACCGCCACTTATTTTGAATTGCTGGTAGGCCATTTAGGTCTGTATATGGCGGTTTATATATTTTCCATGATGCTATTTAAAAGACATTCATACGCACTTGGTTCATTGATATTCATTGCTTTTCTCGGCGAGCTCCATCTCTATGCTTACGGTTTCTCCCATCTTTTTCACAACGGGAATCTGGCCGATTTCTTCCCCCTGAATATGGAAACATGGCGATCATTCCTTGTTTTTTTACGATCACGATTGATGCCGCTTTTTCATCCGTGGGCGCTGACAGCATACATTGATATCGCGAAGAGCTATGCCGCGTTATTGCTTTGTATTTATCTGGTCTGCCGGCGAAACAAGGACTGGTCGGCCCTTATTTACGCCGGATTTGTTATGATTATAATTATGGGCTGCGGTGAAGAGTATTTATTATTTACGTTTCTGGTGTTTATATCGATCTATTTATTAGCTTATTTCCGGTATGCTAATAATTTGCGCATCACTGCAGGATTATTTATTGGTCTGCTGATCGGATTTCCTTTGTACTTCTATTTATCCGTCAGCAAAGGTGCCCTGAATATGCTCAATCAGGGATCGATTTTTATTAAAACATTTAATGAAGCTGGTATATACCTTTTCGAAGCCGGGAAGCTATCATTCAACTGGCCCAGTATTCGGTATTTACTCCTCGATTTTGCTTATCCGGTTATCTTCATTATCCTCTTTATTATTCAACGCTATATGGTGTCCAAAAACGAAATTAAAGGAGAAAACAATGGTCGTTTAATATTTGCACTATCAATGACTTTTATCTTAATGATATTTATTCCGCTATTTCTGGGTTCGACAGGGATGATCAATTGGAATCTCAATCGTTTTATGGCCCCACTAATATTCTGGATCTATATTTTAGCCGGAGCCAGTTTTGTTTATTTGTTTTCCCATCGCTTAGCAGTAAAGACCACAGTTATTGTTCTACTGCTGCTGATTGGTATCTTTCCCACATTACGTTTGGCTTATTCTTCCCTGGTGTTCGAACCTGTCCGCATTGTAGACGGCGTGGAAACCGTTCTCGGACTGGACAAGCATCATTTATCGGCGGATCAACTAATAAGAATTAAATAGAGAACTGATTCATTATGTGTGGAATTACGGGAATATTTTCTTACCGCGACGGACAAAAGACCTGGCCCGTTCCGGAGCTCGAACGAATGCTCGACCGTCTGTCGCACCGCGGCCCCGACGACAAAGGGATGTATGTGGCCGACGGACTTTTTCTGGGACATACCCGTCTGGCGGTGATCGATTTGTCGCCGACGGGGCATCAGCCAATGATCACCGCCGACGGCCGGTACATTATCAGTTATAACGGTGAAATTTATAACTTCCGGCAGATCCGCGATGAACTCGAGCAGAAAGATTATCGATTCCATTCGCAATCGGACACCGAAGTATTGCTGTACGCCTGGCAGGAGTGGCAGGAAGCGTGTTTAGATAAACTTGATGGAATATTTGCCTTTGCCCTTTACGACAGTAAAGAAAAAGAACTTTTTCTTGTTCGCGACCACCTGGGAATTAAGCCGCTATTCTATATGTTACAACGCGGTCAAATATTTTTCGCTTCTGAACTGATGGCTTTGTTTGGTCCGCTGAATGCCTGCCCGGAAATGGACACGGAAGACCTTGATTCCTATTTTACCTTTAACTATCTTCCTGCGCCGCGGACAGGTTTGAAAAAAGTCTGCCAGCTTCCACCCGGAAGCTTTTTATCGGTGAGCAGGCATGGTGAAACGCTTAAGCGTTACTGGCGGCCGGTTTATCAAACAGATCTGCCGTCGCGATCATCCGGGCAGACCGAACGCTTTCAGGCCTTGCTTTCATCATCGGTGAAATCGCAATTGGTATCGGACGCCCCGCTCGGTCTTTTTCTTTCAGGGGGATTGGATTCCTATGCCGTGGCGCTTTCCGCGGTCGAGGCCGGCCGTCATCCGGAGGCCTTCACCCTGGGCTTTGACGAAAAGAACTTCAGCGAGGTGCCCGAAGCCCGGCAGTATGCCCGGCACCTGGGCATCCCCAACGAGTCCACCAATTTCATTTGGAGCGAAGAAGAGATTTATGCGGCACTGGAGGCCATGAACGAGCTGTTGGCCGACGCTTCCTGTTTTCCGCTGTTTCAGTTGTCCAGGTACGCCCGGAAGAGGGTTACCGTTGTCCTCGCCGGCGACGGCGGGGATGAACTCCTGGCCGGATACGACACCTACAGAGCCGGAGAAATTACCCCCTTGATCAGAGGGATACCCCGCACTCTGCGAGGGTACTTGCGGGCCTTTGCCCGGTATCTTCCCTCGGATAATCGCCGTTATGGCATCAGAATGGTTACAGAGCGCCTTCTCGATGCGGCCGAAGAGGGGGCAGGTAGAGACCATGCCTCATTCCGTCGCATTTTTCCCCCGGGGATGAAGAAACGTTTATATCATCCTGATTTCTTCCGGGAGTCGGTAAAATTTGATCCCGTGGGCGAATATGCGAATCTCATGAAAGAAGTTCCGGTGGAGAGGTCCTATTTGACGGCACGCCAGCATGCCGATTTGACGTTTCATTTGCCAAGTATTTTAGCCAAAGTCGACAGAATGAGCATGGCCAACGGCCTGGAAGTAAGAGTGCCTCTTTTAAGCCGGCAGATGGTGGAATTTTGTATAAATATTCCTGATGACGCCAAAAGGACGGGTTATAAAGGTAAACAGGTATTGCGGGAGGCGATTGCGCGGAAAGCACCCGGGAAAAGCTTGTCGCGTCCCAAAGCGGGATTCTTACCGCCCGTTGACCAGTGGTTCAGAGGAACCGGACCGATGAATGCCGTGTTTGCCGATCATCTTCAGCGGGCGAAGTCGTCTGTTGATTATCTGAACTGGGAAGAGGTCGGCCAGATCTGGGAGGAGCATCGAAAACACAAAATTGAAGCGGGATTCGTTCTTCTGGGAATTCTGCAGTTCATGAATTGGAGCCGGCAGTGCAGAGTCAGAGCGTAGATAGCAGTTCCTTCTATGACGCGCAATGGAAGGAATGGGGTGACATGATAAAGTATTCGCCGGCGCCGCGATTTCGGAGAACAAGAATCATCTCCTGGTTGAGCAAACTACCGGTTAGCTCGCTGCTGGATGTCGGTTGTGGCAATGGAGAGTTTCTTCTGCAGGCACACAAGGCCCTGCCCGGAGTACAATTTACCGGCGCCGATGTTGCGGCGGAGCTTATTTCCTCAAACCGGTTACGGATGCCGATGTTCAATTTCGAAACTTTGGATATCGGACGGAATATCTTGCCGGTCCGGTATGATGCGGTGACCTGCATGGAGGTCGTTGAGCACTGTACGGACTATCAGGAGGTCATTGTCAGGCTGGCCGAGATGACCAGACGCTGGCTTTTCCTCACGGTGCCCTGCGGCCCCCTTTTCGAGATTGACCGCCGCGTTGGGCATGTCAAGCACTTCCGCGCCGAAGAGATGCGCGAGGCGCTGTCCCGGGCAGGAATGAAAACGGTAAAAATGCAGCGCTGGGGATTTCCTTTTTTCAATCTCTACAAACATGCGATCAATCTTTCACCGGAGCGGATGTGCGAGTCTTTTCTTTCATCCAGAGGCTATTCCCGGCAGCAAAAGGTTCTTGCCAGCGCAACTTATCTTTCCTTCCAATTGTCTCTGCCGTATGGAGGGTATCAGCTGTTCGCCCTGGCCACCCGCTGAATGGATGTATGAATAATCTTTGATCAAAGGGGTTGCAAGTATTGAAAAATGAATAAACTACTTATTACCGGCGCCGACGGTTTTATAGGTTCTCATCTCACGGAGGCATTGATTACGCGCGGTTATAATGTCCGTGCCTTTGTCCTGTATAACTCATTTAATTCCTGGGGATGGTTGGATCATTCGGATCCGGAAATAAAAAAGAATATTGAAATCTTTGCGGGGGACGTGCGGGATCCTCATGGCGTCAGACAGGCGATGAAAGGGTGTGATGTTGTTTTCCATCTGGCTGCGCTGATATCTATCCCATACTCGTACCATTCGCCTGACACCTACATCGATACGAACGTAAAAGGCACACTGAATATCATACAGGCGGCGCGGGATCTGGGTATATCGAGAGTTATTCACACCTCTACAAGTGAGGTTTATGGCACAGCCCGTTTTGTTCCCATTACGGAAGAGCATCCTTTGCAAGGCCAATCTCCCTATTCCGCAAGTAAAATTGGGGCTGACCATATTGCCATGTCTTTTTATCATGCCTTCAATACTCCCGTCAGTATTGTCCGTCCGTTTAATACCTACGGGCCGAGGCAATCCGCGAGGGCCATTATTCCTACGATTATCACGCAGATTGCCAGCGGTCGAAGAACAATAAAACTGGGATCTCTGAGCCCGACCCGTGATTTCAATTATGTGGCAGACACCGTTAACGGTTTTATTGCCGTGTCAGAATCGGATCAGGCATTGGGGGAAGTGATTAATATAGGAAGCAATTATGAAATTTCTATAGCTGATACAGTCAAGCTCATTGCCGATATCATGAATGTACATATAGAGATTGAATGCGATTCACAACGGATCAGACCGGAAAAAAGTGAAGTGGAGCGATTGTGGGCAGATAACAGCAAGGCCCGGAAAGTGACCGGATGGATACCTGCTTGTGAGGGAATCGACGGCTTAAGACGAGGCTTGAAAGAAACAGTGGCATGGTTTATTAATTCGGATAACTTGAAACAGTATAAACCGGGAGAATACAATATTTAATGGGAAACCTGGATATTGAGGGAATCATTAATGCCCTCAGAACCATTACTAGCGGGCATCAGGGACCGGTTTCTCTCCACGAGCCAACCTTGCGTGGCAATGAATGGGCTTATGTAAAGGATTGTCTCGATTCGACATGGGTTTCCTACGTGGGCCAATATGTGGACAGGTTCGAATCCATGCTGGCCGAATTTACAGGTGTCAAAAAAGCGGTAGCCGTTGTTAATGGTACCACCGCACTGCATATTGCCCTGAAATTGGCCGGAGTTGAACCGGGCGATGAGGTTTTTGTGCCGGCATTGACATTTGTTGCAACGGCCAATGCCGTGGCCTATTGCGGAGCAGTCCCTCATTTCGTGGATTCTGAAGAGAGAACCCTTGGACTTGATCCCCATAAACTGAGAGACTATCTGAAAAGTATTGCTCGGATTGACGTGGGCGGCTGTACGAATAAATTTTCCGGAAGGCGGATAAAGGCCGTTATTCCGATGCACGCTTTCGGGCACCCTGTCGATCTTGATTCCCTTGCTGAAGTTTGCAAGGAATACAAAATAGAAATGATTGAAGATGCGGCAGAGTCTCTTGGTTCATACTATAAGGGTAAGCATACGGGGAATTGGGGAAAATTGTCTGTCCTGAGTTTTAATGGAAACAAAACGATCACCACGGGCGGTGGCGGAGCGATCATGACCAATGATGAGCATCTGGGTAAAATGGCCAAGCACCTGACCTCAACTGCCAAGATTCCCCATCGGTGGGAATATCGCCACGACTATATCGGATACAACTACCGTCTTCCCAACATCAATGCCGCAGTGGGTTGTGCCCAGATGGAGCAGCTTCCTGAATTCCTGGTTCGGAAAAGGCATCTTGCAGAGCGTTATTGCGATACCTTCAAGAAAATACAAGGTGTCCGCTTTTTTAAAGAACCTTCTTTTGCCAGCAGTAATTATTGGTTGAATGTTCTCCTTTTAGATGAGGCTTCCTACAAAAAACGGGATGAGGTACTTGAGGCGACAAATGATCAGGGTTTCAAAACCCGTCCGGCATGGGATCTCCTGAATACATTGCCAATGTTTCAGGATTGTTCTGCCATGGATCTTTCCTGTGCGGAAAATTTGGTAAAGCGCATCGTTAATATCCCCAGCAGCTCGTTTTTAGGAAAGGCTAATGCACAAACGTAAGATTTGCGTTGTAACAGGAACAAGAGCTGAATACGGCTTGCTGTATTGGCTCATGAAAGAGATCCAGGATGATCCGGATCTGGAGATACAGATTGCCGTCACAGGTATGCATCTTTCCCCCGAATTTGGTTTGACTTACAAAAAGATTGAGGATGATGGCTTCCATCTCGATGAAAGAGTCGAAATGCTTCTCTCCAGTGATACCTCCGTTGGAATTGCCAAATCCGTAGGCTTGGGCGTCATCGGATTTGCCGATGCCCTTGCTCGTTTGAATCCGGATATCATGGTCGTTCTTGGTGATCGATACGAGATATTCGCTGCCGTCCAGGCAGCCATGACTGCAAAAATTCCCATCGCCCACATTCATGGTGGAGAATCGACGGTGGGGGCCATGGATGAAGCTATGCGACATGCCATCACGAAGATGTCCCATTTTCATTTTACGGCAGCGGAAGTTTATCGCAGGAGGGTTATCCAGTTGGGTGAAATGCCGGAGCGGGTACTGAATTATGGTGCTCCCGGTCTCGACAATCTGAACAGGACAGATCTCCTTGATAAAGATGCTTTCGAAAAGGCCATTGGTTTTCATCTTGGGGATTTATCATTTTTGATAACATACCATCCCGTGACGTTAAGCCCTGAAAGTCCGGCACAAGCTTTAAGTGAATTACTAAAAGCCATTGATCAATTTTCTAATGCAAAGGTTATTTTCACAAAAGCGAATGCAGATACATCGGGACGAATCATCAATCAGAGAATCGATGAGTACGTTGGAATGAATCCATTACGTGCCAAAGTATTTACATCCATGGGACGGATGCTCTACCTGAGCGCTGTCAAGCATGTGGATATTGTTATAGGAAATTCATCAAGCGGACTTCTCGAAGTGCCCGTCTTCAAAAAACCGACAGTGAATATGGGAGATCGTCAGCAAGGCCGATTAAGGGCTGACTCTGTAATCGATTGCATGGAAAATGAACGAGAGATTGTTGAGGCCATCAAAAAAGGATTGTCTGATGATTTCAAAAGCATTCTGGGAAAAACCGTGTCTCCCTACGGACACGGTAATGCATCTTTAAAGATTAAGGAATATTTAAAGAATGTGTCTCTCCAAAACGTTCTAATGAAGCAATTTCATGACATTCGTTATGATTGACGATCAGAATAATTTTAATAAATCAGTCTATATAATCGCCGAGGCCGGCGTAAATCATAACGGCAGCCTTGAAATGGCAAAAAGGCTGATCGATGTTGCGGCTGCAGCCGGTGCCGATGCCGTGAAATTCCAGACCTTCAAGGCGGAAAAGGTCATCAGCAGATATGCACCCAAGGCCGAATATCAGAAAAAAGCGACTACCGAAACGGAATCCCAATTAGAGATGGTCAAAAAACTGGAATTGGATGAGAATGCCCATCGTCTCCTGATCGAACATTGCCAAGCCAGAAATATCCAATTTCTATCCACACCGTTCGATTTTGACAGCATTGATCTCCTCGCCAACAAACTGGATCTTCCCCGTCTTAAAATCCCCTCCGGAGAAATCACCAGCGGGCCATACCTGCTGCACATCGCCAGGACGGGAAAACCGATCATCCTCTCGACGGGCATGAGCACCCTCGATGAAATTGAGACTGCCCTCGGCGTATTGGCGTTCGGATATTTGTTAATCAAGAAAAGGCCTTCTCCGGAAGAATTCCATGATGCTTATTGCTCTCAGGCCGGACGCAAAATCATAGAGGAAAAGGTAACTCTCCTCCATTGCACTACGGAATACCCTGCTCCGTTTGATGAAGTCAACCTGCGAGCAATGGCCACCATGCGCAACGCCGTCGGCCTGCCCGTCGGTCTATCCGATCACACACCCGGCATCGCTGTGCCCATTGCCGCCGTCGCCATGGGTGCTGCTGTCATCGAAAAGCATTTTACTCTGGACAAAAATATGCCTGGACCGGATCACAAGGCATCCCTGGAACCTGATGAGCTTAAGGATATGGTCACGGCCATAAGGCAAGTGGAAAACGCCTTTGGGATCGGGCAGAAAGTGCCGTCGCCATCAGAATTGAAAAATAGAGACATCGCCCGTAAAAGTCTGGTTGCCTCCAAACCTATTTGCAAGGGGGATGTTTTCACGCAAGAAAACCTTACGATGAAAAGACCTGGAACCGGTATTTCTCCCATGCATTATTGGGATCTGTTAGAAAAAATATCTGACAAAGATTATTCTGAAGACGAATTGATCAAAAGATGACACTCCCTGTAATAATTATAGGCGCTGGGGGGCATGCCAAAGTCCTTATTTATTCTCTCAACGCCTTGCGGCATGAGATCATCGGGATTTTTCACCCGGGTACAACGCTAATCGGTCGATCCATCGCTGGGATCCGCGTTATTGGAAACGATGACAAGCTATTGGAATACGCACCTGATTCGATTGAACTTGTCAATGGCATCGGCTCCATATCATCGACGGAAAAACGCAAAAACATCTTCATGAAATTTAAAAATAACGGTTATTCGTTCGCAACGGTAGTTCATCCTTCGGCAATAGTAATGAGCGATGTTCAGTTAGGCGAAGGCGTTCAAATCATGGCAGGCGCGATAATCCAACCGGGTTGCCGCATTGGCGATAATGTCATAATTAATACCGGAGCTATTTTGGATCACGACTGTATAATCGGAGCGCATACGCATATTGCGCCGGGAGCTGTTCTTTCCGGCGATGTTTATGTCGGAGTGGCGAGCCATGTTGGAACCTCCGCCGTTGTCATTCAGGGGATAAAAATCGGCGAAAATGCCGTCATCGGCGCAGGAGCTGTTGTTATTAAAAATATCCCTGCCGGCAGCAAGGCGGTGGGTGTTCCCGCGAGGAATATAAAAAAATAACATGAAAGACTGGGAAAAAACTCTTATAAATCCCTCGCAATCTATTGTAGAGGCTATGCGTATTATTGATCGGAGCGCTCTGCAGATTGCCTTAGTGGTGGATGAGCAGACGAAGCTTTTAGGGGTTGTAACGGATGGCGATATCAGGCGCGGCATTCTAAACGGTGTGCAACTTGATCAGCCTGTGACAAAGATCATGGCCGGCAAATTCACATCCGCTCAAGAAACGTCATCCAAGGAAGAGATCATTGCTTTGATGAAGGGAAAGGGATTAAATCAGCTTCCTCTCCTGGATGAAGAGGGACATGTCGTTAACCTGAAAGTATTGGTCGATTTGATCAATGTTCCCAAAACCGATAATGAAGTTGTCTTAATGGCCGGCGGCCTCGGCAACAGGTTAAAGCCACTGACTAACGATTGTCCGAAACCGATGTTGACTTTAAACGATAAGCCTATTTTAGAAATCATTTTAGAAAATCTTATTCAACAAGGATTTAAGAAATTTTATGTATCGGTTAATTACAAAGCCGAAATGATCGAGAAGTATTTCGGTAAGGGAACGAAATGGGATGTAAAGATCAGCTACCTTAAAGAAAAAAAGACTATGGGAACGGCAGGAGCTTTGGGATTATTGCCCAAGCGCCCGCGAGAACCTTTAATTGTCATGAACGCCGATTTATTGACGAAGATTAATTGCAGACAGCTGCTGGACTTTCATAATACACACAAGGCGTTGGCAACGATGTGTGTGCGGGATTACCGTTTCCAGGTTCCCTTTGGAGTTGTCAATATCGATCAGTATCGGTTATGCGGCATAGATGAAAAGCCTACCCATCATTTCTTTGTTAATGCCGGTATTTATGTCCTTTCCCCGGATGCATTAGGATTCATTCCCAAAGGAAAAGCATATGATATGACGGAACTTTTTCAAGATCTGATTAAGTTCGACCATGAAGCAATCGCCTTTCCGGTTCGGGAATATTGGTTGGATATCGGACGGTTCGATGACTATGAAAAAGCGAATTCGGAATATCAGAGAGTCTTTGAAAGGAATAATCCAAAGTTATGAAGATCGCCCTAATCCAACTCCCTCATTTTTACGGTGAAAACAGCCGCCCACCCGCCAATTATCCAATCGGTTTAGGCTATATTTCATCGGTTTTGTCCATGAACGGCATTGAACATGAGGGGATCAATCTTTGGGAACAGGAAATGACAGTTGATCAGGCGATAAGCGCATTTGACTATTCCAAGTATGACGTCTTCGGGATCAGCGCCTATTCAACGCAATACAAATATCTCAAGGAATTTTCGCTGAGACTGAAATCCCGGTATCCGGACATTCCTATTGTCTGTGGCGGTCCGGGGCCGACATTCAGTTCAAAGATTATTCTGGGAAAAACGAGCGTTGATATCTGTGTGATCAGCGAAGGCGAAGAAACGTTCATCGATCTCTTAAGAAATATGGATGACCTTCGTTGCGTGGCCGGCATATCCTACAAAGAGAAGGGCGAGATCATTTGCACGCCGCGGCGGCCATACATCAAGGATCTGGATTCAATACCGTTCCCCAATCGTGCATTGTTCGATTTCCATGCGACCATCAAAAATAAAATGGCCGTTTTCCAGCAGAACGGGAAAGAGCGGCATATAACCGCGGATATCATTGCCGGACGGGGCTGTCCCTATCAATGCACCTTCTGCTCCAAAACTTTTTCGGGCATACGACTGCGTTCCGTTGGCCGCATCGCCGAAGAAGCCGAAAAACTCAAGGAGGAATTTGGCATCAATCATCTTCAATTCAACGATGAACTTGTGCTGGTAAACAAGAAGCGCACGCTTGACCTCTGTGCCCGGCTGAAGGACCTTCAACTGGAATGGATGTGCCAGGGCAGAATCGACCAGGTGGATGGGGAAATCTTGCGCGTGATGAAGGATTCCGGATGTGTTGCCGTGGGATACGGCGTGGAATCCGTTTCACAATCCATCCTGGACGCGATGAAAAAGAAGATCAAGGCGGAAAATATTATTCCCGTGATCAAGCTGACGCGGGAGATAGGCATCAATCCCATCATTCAATATATGTACGGGTATCCGGGAGAAACGGATGAAACGATCGAAAGGACCTTTCAGTTCTTCAAGGAGCTCGACATCCCCTTTATCGGGCAAACGACCACGCCGATCCCCGGCTCGAAATTATACGAAGATTGCGTGGCGGGCGGCATTATTAAGGATGAGGAGACCTACTTGCTGAACCTCGATTCTGGATACAATCTGGCTGCAGGCAGCATAAATCTCACCAATTTTACGGACCGGGAACTGGCGCAAAAGCAAAGAAAACTGCAAATCAGGATTACCCATCAATATCTGAAAAAACGTCCTTTGCAATACGCATCCTTTGTTTCGGGAATATTGGCCAGGAAGGCAAACAGGTTCATAAAAAAGGCATTTGCTTCATGAAAGCTCTGGTCATTGGTTATGGCTCGATTGGGCGACGTCATATTCAGTTGCTCAATGAACTTGGTTGTGAAACTGCCCTGATCAGCACGCGCCGGATTGATTATTCACCTCTTTATTCAGACATTAAGAATGGATTGGAAAAACATCAGCCCGACTATGTCGTTATTGCCAATTCAACCGATGAGCATTATCGAACCTTTGTGAAGCTGGCCGATCTCGGATACAAAGGCATTGTGCTGATAGAAAAGCCACTGTTTCACCGCTTCGGGGAAGCGGCGTCCGGTGAAGATATGCAGACGTATGTGGCCTACAATCTTCGCTTTCACCCCATCGTCTCGCAATTGAAATCTTTTCTGGACAAAGAGAAAATAATTTCTGTCCTGGCTTATGTCGGTCAGTATCTTCCTGACTGGCGTCAGGAAAGAGATTATCGCCTGTCCTATTCCGCCCGGAAGGAAAGAGGGGGAGGCGTGCTGCGCGATTTGAGTCACGAACTGGATTATCTCGTCTGGATACTGGGAGGCTGGGAAAGACTGGTCGCCCAGGGTGGACATTACAGTCCCCTGGATATCAACAGCGAAGATACGGTTGCCCTTATGATGGAAACCCCGCGTTGTCCGATTGTCAGCGTGCAACTAAATTATTTGGACCGTACCACAAGAAGATTCGTGGTTGTTAATACGGCAAAACACACGATTGAGGCCGATTTAATCAGGGGAACAATAACCATAGACCGCGACGCGGAAAAATGTAATTTGGAAAAGGATGTATCGTACCGTCAAATGCACAAAACGATTTTAGAAGGCGGCAACAACGCTTTGTGTACTTTTAAGGAAGGCCTCGAAGTTCTGCGGATGATTGAAGCTGCGGAACTTTCCATAGAGCAAAAGAAATGGATCGAGAGATGAAGCGATTATGTACAATCTGCGCCCGTGGGGGTTCGGAAGGGGTCAAGGGGAAGAATATCCGGCCATTGCTGGGCAAACCGCTGATCGTATACAGTATTGAACAGGCTCGACAAACCGGGCTTTTTGCGGCCATCGCCGTCGACAGTGATTCCGAGGAAATACTTTCCGTGGCCGCCGGCGCGGGGGTGGATTATCTGATCCGACGTCCGGCGGAGCTGGCCACGCGCACTGCTCCCAAATTACCCGTCATCCGTCATTGTGTCGAGGCGGTGGAAAAGCTTGCCGGCGACCGTTATGAGACGATTGTGGATCTGGATGCCACGTCCCCGCTGCGCAATGTCGAGGACATCATCCGGGTTGTGGAACTGCTGGAAAGCCGACAGGTATCCAATGTCATCACCGGCACGCCAGCGCGACGTTCCCCGTATTTCAATCTTGTAGAACTGAATGAAGGCGGCGTTGTCCGGCTTTCCAAATCTCTTCCCGTGTCGGTCACAAGAAGGCAGGATTCCCCCATGTGCTATGACATGAATGCATCAATCTATGCATGGAAACGCGATGTTTTATTGAGCAGTTCTAGCATCTTTAATGCTGATACTTTATTATATGTGA
Source organism: Deltaproteobacteria bacterium (assembly GCA_025355175.1). GTDB lineage: Bacteria > Desulfobacterota > Syntrophia > Syntrophales > Smithellaceae > UBA8904. Next base: position 24,603 of record JANYAF010000246.1, read on the forward strand.
TGCCGGAAGAACGTTCGATTGATGTGGATAGTGAAATAGATTTTGGTTTTGTTGAGTATATAATGAAAAAAAATAGTCGGAATCAAATTATTCCTGATGAAAAGTAATTCATTTATAGCCGAAATTTTTGCCAGGATTTCTTTTTGGAAAAAGACGGATAGAATAGGACCTGATATTCCGTGGACTCATTGGTTGCTGCATTTTAAATCTACCATGCTGCGGTTGTGCAAAAGGAAGTTTAAAAACTTTGACGATACTGCAGAGTTCAGGCCGGGTGCATACGCTGTTTGCTGCTCCAAGATCAGTCTGGGGCACAGAGTTGTCATCCGTCCAGGTTGTATGCTTTTTGCCGATCCGCGAAATAATGGGGCAGGTATCACCATTGAAGATGATGTTGTGCTGGGATCCGGAGTGCATTTCTATTGCGGTAATCATAACTATCTTAATCCGGAAATTCCGATTATCGACCAGGGGCATGCGGCCTCGAAGCCTATTTTATTAAAAAAAGGATGCTGGATTGGAGCCCGGTGTATCATTTTGTCGGGAGTTGTGGTTGGTGAAAATTCAGTGGTTGGAGCCGGGAGCGTGGTTGTTAAAAGCCTACCTGCCAGAGTGTTGGCTGTGGGAAATCCAGCCAGAATTATCAGGAAAATTGACGAAGCGGGTATCGAAAGAAATGCTGAAGAATAAAGTTGTGGTCATAACCGGAGGAGCAGGTCTGCTGGGCCGCGCCTTTGTGCGTACTGTCGCCGGACACGGCGGGATCGCCGTTATTGCCGATCTCAACGCGGCAGCAGGGAATCAGTTTCTGCAAGAGTTGAAAAGCGAGAATCCTGAAATAAACGCTGACTGCTACGCGGTAGATATAACATCGAAAACTTCCCTGGAATCACTGATCACCTGTCTGCATGAGAAATACGGCCGCATTAATGCTGTAGTCAACAATGCTTATCCGCGGACTAAGAACTACGGTCGTAAGTTTGAGGATGTATCCTACGACGACTTCACTCAAAATGTGTCGATGCATCTGGGCGGTTATTTTCTGACATCCCAGCAATTTTCGCTGTATTTCAAAAAGCATGGATGCGGCGTGATCATCAATATGGCCTCCGTATATGGTGTCGTTGCGCCGCGTTTTTCCGTTTATGAAGGCACTGCCATGACGATGCCGGTTGAATATGCCGCTATTAAATCAGCCATTATTCATCTGACGAAGTATATGGCGCAATATTTCAAGGGGACGAATATCCGGGTAAATTGCATAAGTCCCGGCGGGATTTTAGACGGGCAACCTCAGCAGTTTCTTTCCCGCTATGGAAGCATGGCCGCATCCAAAGGCATGCTCGATCCCGAAGATTTGCAGGGCACCCTCTTGTTTCTTTTGAGTGATTGGTCCAAGTTTATCAACGGACAAAATATAGTTGTTGATGATGGCTGGACATTGTGAGGTGACAAGGCCGATGCCTAATACAGAAACATCACTGAAGAAGCGCTACTTGTTTAAACTGATGACTAATTTTGTCGGCCTTGGCATTGGTCTTGTTACGCAGGCCATTGTGCCGCGGGTGCTGGGGCCTTCATCTTATGGAAATTTCTCATTTCTGACAAACTTCTTCCTGCAACTTAACGGTTTTCTTAACCTGGATTCAGCGACAGCTTTTTATACGAAACTATCCCAACGGCAACAGGATAAAGGATTGATAAGCTTTTATTTTTATCTGACACTGTTGTCCGGCTTGGTAATGGGGATATTGACTATAGCTATTTATCTTCTGGGGTTTGATCATCTTGTCTGGCCCCAGCAGAAAACTCTATTTGTTGTTCTGGCGGCTATATGGGCGTTCCTGCAGGTTTATAGTGTTACGTTAGTCCAGGTGGCAGACGCTTATGGACTGACAACTAAATCAGAAGTAGTAACCATGGTTCAGAAAATCATCGGATTAGTAATTATAGTTTTTCTGTTCTTTGGCAATATGCTGAGCTTGCTTAGTTATTTCGTTTTTCAACTTTTTATGTTTCTAATAATTATTAATTCCCTTTATGTATTGATCCGGAAATATAAAGGGGATATTTTCAGCCACTGGCGTTTGAACGGGGGACAGTTAAGGTCATATATAAAAGAATTTACCTCCTTCTGTTTGCCTTTAATAATTTTTTCTTTTTTTGCTATTCTAGCGCAGATGCTGGATCGTTGGTTACTGCAAAAATTCTCCGGTAGTGTGCAGCAAGGATTCTATGCATTGGCTTATCAGACGGGTACTGTCTGCTCCCTTTTTCTTTCTGCAATGATCCCACTAATCATGAGAGAGTATGCCATCTTATTTGCAAAAGTTGATTTGGAAAGGATGCGTCAGCTCTTTACAAAGTATAACAAGATGCTCTGCGCAATTGCTGCATTTTTTGGATGTTTTCTAGCAGCGGAGGCAAAGAATGTCATGCTGATTTTCGGGGGGCAGGCTTACACCGGGGCTATTATACCCATTACGATCATGTGCTTTTTCCCGATTCAGCAAAGCTATGGTCAGATGAATGCGGCTTTTTTTTTGCCACTGCGCGAACCAAAACCTATAGCCGCATAGGACTTGGTTTGTTTATTATTGGGTTGCCTTTGTCTTTTTTCATTATCGGACCAAGGACTTATGGCGCTTTGGGAGCCGGTGCGACCGGCTTGGCCGTCAAAACGCTATTGATGACTTTTCTCAGCGTCAATATTCAGCTATGGTTTAATACTAAATTCCTCCGTTTATCTTTCTGGGAATTTATCTGGCATCAGGCCGTCGTTATCATTCTTTTTATCTCAGTGTCTTCTGGATGCTCCTATATGGTCTCATCATTTTTAGGCAAGGCTCATTTTCTTTGGCAATTCTTTATATCAGGCGTCTTTTATTCGGTTATCATTCTGAGTCTGGTTTGGATTTTCCCTTGGATAGCTGCTCTGCGAAAAGATGAAATTACGGAGCTTCTAACTCAAGCAAGAAATAAGTGGCAACATAAATTCTTTTGAGATTTGAGATAATCTGGAGTTATCCGCCAGTTGGCGAAGGTTGATTCTAAGGATCTGTCTTTCGGCATGTAGTCACAATGGCAACGGCCCTTGCCCGATCAGTAATGCCACATTATCACCTGTAAGGGATTCATGTTTCGGTAGCCATCAAAGTACAGAACAAAAGAGACTCTATTATGAAGAAAATTATTTTTGTATCATTCATTCGCTTGACCCCTAAGGTGTTACACGACTGGTATATTGATTATATGATTGCCCAAGGTGTAATAGTCGAGTACTGGGATATTGTCGCTCTGGTGCGGGAAGAATATAATGAGGTTGGAGAACTGGATACAGATTATCTTAGTGTTTTCCGGACATTTAGCGCCGTTGAGGAAAAGTTGCAGCTTTGCGAAAACAGAGATGCTTTTTATGTGATGTTGATTAATTATGCCGGACGTTTTGCCAGAATATTTCGACTGCTATCAAAGTATAATTGTCGAATGATATTTATTGCATCGGGAACTATGCCGGTTAAATCTGTTTCTATCTGGGGAAAAGTGTTTCGCCGGTTATCTAATCCTTTGGGCTTAGTGGACATACTATTGGACAAGGCAAAAGCAATTGCCTATAGAAGATTAAAGCTTGTTAAGCCATTCCATATTATTTTTGCTGCGGGGCAGGTAGAAATGACCAATAACCAGTATGCAGAGAAGGTGATACCGATCAATTATATTGATTATAATGATTACATCAATGCTAAGGCTAAAGGAGATAGAGTTGTAAAAAGACATTATGCGGTGTTTCTTGATATTAATCTCCCTTTCCAGTCTGATCTGAAAATCTGCAATATGCCGGCAGTCAATTCCGGCAGCTATTACCGATCACTTAATCGGTTTTTTGATTTACTGGAATTGGAATATGACGTCAAGACTGTCATTTCCGCACATCCAAAATCTGATTATAGTATGGAAACATTTCAAGGGCGGGAGATTTATCGCGGCCGCACGGCTGAGATAGTAAAAGATGCTGAATTTGTTATTTCTCACACAAGCTTATCGTTTGGTTATGCCGTGCTTAATTTCAAGCCATTAATTTTTATATATACGGATGAAATGAAGTTTTTATATAGCAGTAATTTGATCCGACAACTGAATGATTTTGCAAGTTTTCTCGATGCAGCACTCTACAACGTAGATGAAATAACACACGGCCGGCAAATTATTATGAAGGATGTTAACCTTGAAAACTATGAAAAATATAAATATAGTTTCCTGACCACCCCAGTGGCTGAATGTTCGACAACGCAGGAAATAATATGGCGTGAGATGAGTAAATTATAATTTCCCCCAAAATGGAGAGGAGGAGTAATCAAGTATGATCAGAAGATTAAAAAATTATCTACTGGATATGCGTGATCGTCAGCGAATATGCATTTCTTTATGCAAAGGAACACCAATGATGCAAGCGAGAACCATCAATTTGAAGCAACCGGCGACTTGGGAGTTTTCGGCATTCAGTCAAAATGGGGAAGATGGGATTCTTGATGTTTTACGCCAACAACTTGCTAGTGAAAACCGTTATTTTATTGAGATTGGTTCGGCAGACGGAATTGACAATAATTCTGCTTGGCTTGTAGTGGCTGAGAAATATAATGGCATTATGATTGATGGGGATCCTCGACTCGTTGAACGAATGAAAAGGATGATAGCTGGTTATAGCATTGGTGTAGAGTGCTACAATATTTTTGTTACAGTTGATAGCGTGCGTGATTTGAAATCAATGGCGCTTCATCTTGATCCCGACGTCTTTTGTCTTGATACTGATGGGAACGATTATTATATTGCGAAAGCTATATTGGACACCGGGTTTCGCCCTAAAATATTTGTCGTTGAATACAACTCTGTCTTTGGCCCGACGCGAAGTATGACCATTCAGTATAAGGAAGATTTTGTGCATACAACCGCGCATCCTACCCATCTTTACTATGGTGTGTCAATATCGGGATGGCGAAAATTCTTTAGGGGAAACGGCTATCATTTTGTCACAGTAGACCGGAATGGCGTTAATGGATTCTTTGTGGATCCGGCCTGCTTCGATAAGGATTTTCTGTCAGGGATCGAACCGCTGGAATTCGCTGAAAATCAATATCAGTATAAAAAATTCAGGAAGTCGAGTGAAAAGCAATTTCAGCTTATTGCTGATCAAAGCTTTGTTCCTATTTGAACACTGCAACTACCTCAATATGGGGTAATGGAGAGGTTGAATGTACTCTATGATAGAAAATATTAGTCATAATGATAAACTGCTTGCCATGATCGTTCGGTCGCAATTCCAAAAGGACGGCATTGAATTTTTTACTCCTGATGATTTTTCGCAACAGTTAGCTTACATGAAACGTCGAGAAGGATATGTCATACCGCCTCATGTCCACAATTTAGTGCCACGAAACATTCATCTTACTCAGGAAGTACTTTTTATCAGAAAGGGTAAAATCCGGATTGATTTTTATAGTGAACAACAGAAATATTTGGAAAGTCGCATCCTGAAGTCTGGTGATGTCATTTTGCTGGCACATGGGGGCCATGGATTTGAGATGCTGGAGGAAAGTGAGATAATCGAAGTTAAGCAAGGACCTTATGCAGGGGATCAGGATAAGACCCGCTTTGATGGTGCGAACAGCAGGGATGAAATAAAAATCAAGGAGTAGATATGTCAGCATTTATAATGGTCAATGAACCGTTATTGGACGGCAACGAGAAGAAGTATCTTGCTGAATGCATTGATACCGGCTGGATATCGTCTGAAGGACCATTTGTTGGGAGATTCGAAGAGAAATTCGCTTCCCGAATCGGGCGCAAATTCGCAGTAACTGTGTGCAATGGTTCCGCTGCATTGGATATGGCGGTATGTGCATTGGGGATAGGTCACGGGGACGAGGTTATTATGCCGACATTTACAATAATTTCATGTGCCGCGGCTATTGTCCGAGCGGGAGCTAAACCTGTTCTTGTTGACTCTGATCCCTGCACTTGGAATATGAATATAAATCAGATCGAGGATAAAATTACCCCTCAAACCAAAGCCATCATGGTTGTGCACATTTATGGATTACCGGTAGACATGGAGCCAGTTCTGGCACTAGCAGAAAAATATGGCATAATGGTTATTGAAGATTCGGCAGAGGCGCATGGACTGGCTTATAAAGGGCAACCTTGCGGGAGTTTCGGTAACATCAGTACCTTTAGTTTTTATGCCAATAAGCATATTACTACAGGTGAAGGGGGGATGGTTGTTACGGATGATGAAAAGCTGGCGGAACGATGCCGCAGCCTGAAAAATCTATGCTTTCAGCCCCAAAAACGTTTTGTGCATGAAGAACTCGGCTGGAATTTTCGTATGACTAATTTGCAGGCGGCCATTGGACTGGCGCAGATGGAAAATTTAGAAGACCATATCACCCGTAAACACCAGATCGGGCGCCGCTATTCCGAACTATTAAAAGACATCCCGGGGTTACAATTACCATTAGCGAAAACTGGTTATGCAGAAAATATCTATTGGGTGTATGGCTTGGTGTTGAGGGATGATCTGCCGTTGGATGCCGCTGATTTCATGGCCCGCCTATCCGAAAAAAGAATTGGAACAAGGCCTTTTTTCTGGCCTATGCATGAACAGCCGGTTTTTAAAAAGATGGGTTTTTTTCGAGGCGAGAGTTATCCTGTCGCGGAACGTATCGCACGGAGAGGCTGTTATCTTCCCAGTGGAATGGCGTTGACGAATGAGCAGATAGAGGTAGTGGTATCATGTATTAAAGGGATTGTCGAGGTGATGTGATGAGCGTTTTTGGAACATATTCACAATATTACGATTTGCTCTATCGGGATAAGGATTATGATGGTGAAGTGCAATTTGTCACGGAGCTGATCCAGAAACATTTTCTCAATGCACATAACCTTTTGGAACTGGGATGTGGCACCGGCATTCATACGGAGAAACTTGCCGGAAAAGGTTACAGCGTGCACGGCGTTGATCTAAGTCCGGAGATGTTAAAATGCGCTGAAAAGCGACGAAAAAATCTCCCGAAGACTGTGGCCGCAAAGCTCTCTTTTGCTTGTGAAGATATTTGTCAATTTCGTCATAGCGGTAACGACATTGACACTTTTGACGTCGTGCTATCGTTATTTCATGTTATTAGTTATCAAATAACCAATGACAATCTATTGGCGGTGTTCAAAACAGCCAAAGCACATTTAAAACATAATGGTTTGTTCATTTTCGACTGTTGGTATGGACCTGCTACCTTGACAGATCCTCCTTCCATCAGGATCAAAAGGGTGGAAGATGAGAGAGTCAGTATTGTAAGGATAGCTGAACCTGTAATACATCCTAACAAAAACTATGTAGATGTCCATTACACAGTTTTTGTCAGAGATAAACGCAGTGGCAAAGTTGCAGAAATGAAAGAAACACACAGGATGCGGTATTTGTTTAAGCCGGAAATCGATTATTTGTTATCATTATCTGGATTAACTTTGATAGATGATATGGAGTGGCTAAGCGGCAAGGAATTGGACTTCAATACTTGGAGTGGCTGCTTTTTGGCAAAAAACATATAATTTGCTTCCTTATTTTGTCATTAATTATGGTATTCATTAAAATGGGTAATGAATTTCTTCGGAGCATATTTTTAAAATGAAAGTTGCAGTGATCTTTGATCATGACATGTATAATGGTGGTGGTTACCAGGCTATTATGTCAGTAATCATTATGTTGCAAGAAAAGGCTTGTGGACAGCATGATTTTATCTTTTTTACTATCTATCCTGAAAATCATAGAGTGCTCGGCGAACTGGGGATAAAAGTTCATCTCCTTAAACGAAACGCGATTGATGCATTTTGCGTATATTTGAGACATGACAGACTATTATATAGTATCTGGAAAAAAATATTTGGTCAAATTAACACTCGATTTGAAAAGATGATGTGCCGGCACAAGGTAGATCTAATATATTTCCCCTCACCATCCGAGCTTGCGCTGCATACAAATTGCCACAATTATATATATACCCTCTGGGATCAGTGCCACAGAGATCATCCCGAGTTTCCTGAAATCCACAACGAATTTAATGAAAGGGAATATATTTATAATGACGTATTGAGAAGATCAGTAGCCGTAATCACAGAATCAGAATTAAGCAGAGAAAATGCCATGCGCAGGTATGGTCTTGATGCGGAAAGGGTTATTGCAATTCCTCTCTTACTGTCGAAACAAGCGAGCTCTTTATCTGACAATACCATAGATATTATTAAAAAATATGAGATAGGCCGGGATTTCATTTTTTACCCTGCCCAGTTCTGGTCTCATAAGAATCATATCTACATACTCAAAGGTATTAAGTTTTTAAAGGATCAATATGATGTTGTCGTATATGCGCTTTTTGCGGGATCAGATAAAGGCAATCAAAACCATGTAAGGGAGATAGCCATTGAGTTGGGCATTGATGATCAAGTCCGATTCCTGGGGTTTGTAGACGCAAGCGAAATTCCTGCATTATATCGCAATGCCCTTGCTTTGGTTATGCCTACCTACTTTGGCAACAGCAATCTTCCTCCATTGGAAGCATTTGCGATGGATTGTCCTGTGTTGTATTCTGACATGCTGGGGATGCGTGAACAAACAGGTGATGCCGTATTGTACTTAGACCTCAAAGATCCGCAGACTCTTTCCGAACTCATATACAGGTTGATTAATGAAAATGGGTTGCGTGAAGAACTGATCAGTAAAGGGAAACAGAAGTTGAAAGATTTTTCTGAAGACATTCTCTGGGATCATCTCAAAAAGATATTTGATGATTACGAAATTAAGATGAACTGTTGGAAATAAATTCTGCTTGCAGATGATTGAGGGGTATATTTTGTCAAATATAAGAAAAGTTAATAGGGTGCTGGTAACCGGAGGAACTGGGCTGCTTGGTGCTGCCATTCAACACTTAGCTCCCAAGGATATAAAAGGATTCTCCATTTATTTTCCCGAATGTTCTTTCCCCCTGCAGCTTCCTTATCCTATTCGTGTCGCCGATCTGACAGACCGGATACAGATGAAAACTATATTTGAATGGGCTCAGCCTGATGTTGTTATTCATACCGCTGCGATTGGCAGTGTTGATTATGCCGAAAAGAATCGCGAACAGACACGGCGAGTCAACGTAGGCGGTACCATGGTTATTACTGAGTTGTGTCAAAATTATAAATCCAGATTGATTTACATTTCCTCTAATGCCGTCTTCGATGGCCGTACTCCTTTTTATTCCGAAACCGATCCGGTTAACCCGATCAATTATTATGGCCAGCTCAAGGTTGAGGCTGAAAATATTGTTCAACATAGCGGCATATCGCAGGCCATTGTCCGTCCCATCCTGATGTACGGCTGGCCATATCCCGGTGAGCGGGATAACCCAGTAGTATGGTGGATTCGATCACTGAAAGAAGGCAAGCCTATAAAGGTTGTAGACAATGTGTTTAACAAACCTCTTGCGGCATGGTCGTGCGCAGAAGTTGTTTGGGCAGTAATTCAACAAAACAGGACCGGCATTTACCATGCGGCCGGACGTGATCATATTTCCCTTTACCAGTTTGCCTTGGCTGTAGCGGAAGTCTTTAATTTGAATAAAGGTTTGATTACGCCTGTTCCTGATTCCTTTTTCCCGGAGATAGCGCCCCGTCCCAGAGACACTTCTTTTGATACGACCAAGATGGAGATGGAACTGGGTGTGAAAAGTATTGGTATCAGAGATGGATTGATTCGTATGAAAAATGAGTGTCCAGACACGTTATGAAGTTATTTATCGTTGGTCCCCGCTGGTTCGGAGAATGGACTGAAGGTGTAGAACGTGCTGCTGCTGCATGCGGTTGTGAAACGAAGATATTCTATTATTTGACGGATTCCATCGGTGGTCTGAGGGGTGCGGCCAAACGGCGGTTGCATCCTGAAATCCGGAAAATGCTTAGTATCCCAGCCCAGCGATGGAGGGAAGCAAAAGGTATTTTCATGAATCGACGCTTGATTAGAGAAGTGCGCTCCTTTCAGCCCGATCTGGTCTTAATTCTCAAAGGCGAAACTATTTATGAGGAGAGTCTCAGTGCTCTGCGCAAGCTGAAAATACCTCTTATCTCCTGGTGGGTTGACGACCCTTTCGGTTATTCTGACCTGATGAATCGATTCCGTCTTTTTGATATGCTTTACATGTTTGATCGGGAATGCATCACCGTTCTCGAGGCGAAAGGAATCAAACATATAACTTACCTGCCGTGCGGTTGTGATCAAACAACATATTCTCCACAGCCGCTCAATGCTGCCGATTATCCGGAGTTGAGTTGTTCAATAGGCTTTGTCGCCGTGTATTACCCGTCGCGGGCTGCTTTATTGGGACAAATGAAAGGGCTTGATGTAGGTTTATGGGGCAGCGGGTGGGAAGCTGCACCGGAACTTCAGCAATTGCCTCTTGGGTCCTGGCGAGGTCTGCATATTTCTACGGCTAATGCCGCCAAAATCTATAACTTGGCCAGGATTTGTCCGAATGCACATCATCCGCAGACGCGCTTCGGCGGATTAAACACACGCACGTTTGAAATACCAGCTGCAGGTGGCTTCGAATTAATAGACAATGTTCCGGGATTGGAAGAACATTTCGATGTGGGAAGGGAAATCGTGGTCTATTCATCCCCGGAGCACTTCCGGGAACTTGCTGAATATTATCTGGTTCATCCGGAGGAACGCAAAGCAATCATCGAGCTAAGCCATGCCCGGGTTCTGCGGGACCATACTTATGAACGCAGGCTAAAAACTATTTTTAAAACTTTGGGCCTGTAGCATAAAAAAACAGTAAATAAACGATTACCTTCCTTTCTGGAAATCATAAATGCCTCTCAGACGTACAACAACAAAAAAAGGTTATGATTTAAACAGCATCTTAACGCTTATAAGTTCTCTGATATGCTTAATTGGCGTCGGCCTTTTCTATGTTGCAGGGGGAAATAAGTATATTAATGGGTATACAATCATATTGTTATTGGTGCTAGGTATGCAAAATTTCCTGATGTTGCAATATGAAAAGAAGAACAGAGATCCATTTATAATACTTTTAGTGATTGTTACCTCGGCCTTTTACATGCTGAGAGTAGTTACCCTCCTATATGATCCCTGGTCGGTAGCATTTAATGCAGGTTCATATAGCCCGTATGATCTCAATGAGTTACTTATATTTATATCTTTTTCCAATGCCGCAATCTTTCTCGGCCTCAGCCTAGTTGCCGGAAAGATCATTTACAAAAAAGAAGATGTAGACAAATATCAGGTAAATCCTTGTAATGTTATAACAATATTATTGATGGCAATATGTGTATCTTTTTTCATGGCGTACTCCGAGAGTTTTCTCGGCAGGCTGGCAGGATATATCACCACTACTGTTTTCAATGTATTACTGATTCTGTTATGTTCATTTATTTACATTGCGTTGAATTATAAAAAGATATCAAAGACCACATTTACCGTAATAATAGCATTATTTGCTGTTTTTATTATATCATTTATGGTGCGCGGTAGTCGAGCAGGAGTGTTTTTAATAGCCTATCTCGCATTGATTGGATTTTTATCAGTGAAAGGCAGCATCACATTAAGCAAGCGATTTATGCTGATTATTCCAATCATTGCGTTTCTTGCGGCCCTTGTATTTATTTCAGCATCCTATATCCGAGACGTTAATGGCACGGAAAGGCGGTATGTTTCTTCCAAAGAATTTGCCATGTTGAAAGAGGTGGATATTTGGGGATCACAGGATATGAGTGTGCATTTCCGTCGAATATTTGATCGGGTAGGTTTTCTGGATTATGCAATGGTCGTGATAAAAAATCATGAAAAATACGCTGAAATAATCAATTTCACATATTATTTTAAAAGTATCATAGACAATGTCTTAACGCCCGGCTTTACTGTTTTTGGTGTACCGAGAGTATCACATGCCATGAGTTATGTCGCGCGAGGCGAACCTCTGCCAACTCTGGAAGATATTCAGGCTGCATATCAAGCAGACATGCCCACGCTATATGGAGAATATTATACTTTGTTTTTTGGTTACCCTGCCTTGATCATCTTTTTTGCTTTTTCATTTCTATTCAAAAAAATCTATCTGGCCATCAGAAGTAAAGATTCATTCTCTTTTTACTTATACAGGGCATTGATCCTCTATGTGTTTTACTTGTGGCTGAATAGTTTCGGTATCGATTGGATGTTGTTTGACCTAGTTGGTGTTATTATAACCGTCTATTTATTCAAAAGATTCTATAAAATGAGAAGAGGAAAATTAATGCCTGTTTGTGATGTCGCAGAACCAGTCAAGGGATAATAAAGATGGCCAAGGGTATTGTCGCAATTACAGGCGGGTCCGGAATGATTGGCCGGGAGATAAAGCAAAAATTGTTACAGGAAGGATATGCCGTAAGGATACTGACCAGAAATAAATTGTTTCGTGATGATAGGGTGCAAGTTTACTATGGGAATCTTGAGAATATTGATATTTTAAAAGTTTTTTTAAAAAACGTAAATTACCTTTTTCACTGTGCTGCAGAGTTGCATAATGAATCAAAAATGTGGGATGTCAATGTATCAGGCACTGAAATTATATTAAATTTAATCCCTCAAACCAATATCACCTATTTCTGTTATTTGAGCAGTGCTGGTGTTGTTGGCAGAACTTCTATAAAATATGTCAAAGAGAATACGCCCTGTAATCCTCGAAATATCTATGAACGCAGTAAATGGGCTGCTGAACAGATTGTGCAGCAAGGCATTCCAAACTGTCAGGTCGTCATTCTAAGACCGACAAATGTCATTACCGATGAAGAACCAGGTGCATTGAATCTCCCCATGCGGTCGTCATGCTTGGATTACCTAAAGGTGTTTCTACAGGGTGGCGAATGTGCTCACATTGTTCATGCTATGGATGTTGCGGATGCTGCCATACACCTTATTTCTCATTCCGCGGGTGGGCCAGAATGCTTTTTTGTCTCATATGATGATGAACCGTTAAATATGTATGCAGACATTTGGTCACTTTATAAAGCACATGAGAAAAATCATTCTTTTAAAGTGGTACGACCAGCTTTGCATCTTCCAGCAATTATCCCTTATTTATTACGTGTTCTATGGCGCGGTGGAGGTAATAAAGGTAATGTCCGTTATTCATCAAAAAAACTGTTATCTTCAGGATTTGACTTTCCAATGGGGTTGCATGGGACAATAAAAAGAATAGCCTCTTTGAAGATTGAAGAAAATTTATGAAAGTTTTGAATATCAATGTGTCACTTGACCCTCTAACCGGCGGTGGTGGAACCGAAAGAACTGTCCAAATGAGTCGTTTTTTGTCTGGTCATGCGCAGAGTTGCACGATTCTTACACTTGATATCGGATTAACCTGTGAACGAATTGAAGAAATGGCTGGAGTGAAGGTGATCGCTTTGCCTTGTTTGATTGAGCGATTTTATCTTCCCAGATTCTCTTATTCGGCTATTCAAAAAATCGTTGGCAACAGTGATATTATCCATCTGATGGGTCATTGGACGTTTCTAAATGCACTTGTTTACTATTTTGTGCGTCAACAAAAAAAGCCTTATGTGGTGTGCCCCGCGGGATCTCTTTCGATCTTTGGCCGTTCTAGGTTACTAAAACACGTATACAATACTGTGGTTGGAAATGCCTTGATACGTGGAGCTAACCGATGCATAGCAGTCACTGAATTAGAAAGAGAAATTTTCTCCACCTGTGGAGTGAGACCGGAACGAATATCGATTATTCCCAATGGGGTGGACATTGCGTCAGTACCAGCCCAATTGGATGGTGCGCGCGCGCATCTGGGACTACCCGAACGCCCTTTTATCCTTTTTTTGGGACGGTTGAATTCGATCAAAGGACCTGACCTATTGCTGGATGCTTATGCTCAACTTAAAGATCCGCCCTATGATTTGGTATTCGTGGGTCCAGATGGAGGGCTCTTGAATACTTTACGGGAACAATGTGTTCAATCTGATCTGGCCGATCGAGTTCATTTCGCCGGGGCGTTGCATGGAAACGATAAATATCAGGCGTATTATGCCGCATCTGCGCTTGTAATACCCTCCCGTAAAGAAGCAATGTCGATAGTTGTGTTGGAAGCTGGAGCAACCGGTACGCCCGTATTATTGACCAGTGAGTGTGGTTTCGATGAAGTGGAAGAATATGGTGGTGGATTTGTAGTTCCTCCGACTGTCGATGGTCTAAAGGGTGGTTTGGAAAGATTGGTACGAAGAGAAAATGAACTTGATAAAATGGGCAATGCACTTAAAAAACACGTGGTCGAGCATTACTCATGGGAATCAATTGCCAAGATTTACGAAAGGCTGTATGCGGAGATTCTTGAAGAACATCATGGCTAATCAAGCTGGTTATAGGCGCATTCTGTGTCCACGAGCTGAAAATTGAGCATATTTGAATAATTAGGGGAAAACAAACATGTTTGAGCACAAGGTGTTATTAATAACCGGCGGGACCGGCACCTTTGGAAATGCTGTGTTAAGGCGATTTCTTAATACCGAAATCTCTGAGATTCGTATTTTTTCCCGCGATGAAAAAAAACAAGATGAGATGCGCAATGCCCTAAAAAGTACCAAGGTCAAATTCTACCTTGGAAATGTGAGAGATTATGACAGCATTCTTCTTGCTATGCAAAATGTAGATTTAGTTTTTAATGCTGCAGCACTAAAGCAAGTTCCGTCTTGTGAATTCTTTCCTGTAGAAGCCGTTCGCACTAATGCACTAGGCGCCGAAAAAGTAATGAATGCAGCCTTGGCCTGCAGTGTCCAGAACATGATTGTCCTGAGTACCGATAAAGCCGT
>JANYAF010000222.1 GCA_025355175.1 Deltaproteobacteria bacterium
CGGTTCAGAAAAGAACCACTTGCTATTATCTGTCCCGAGAAAGAAGCGGGCCTGGTTTTGCGGCCTGTGGGCCAATGCCTCTGGTCCGCCATGTTGCGAAATTTGAATAAAAATCTTTTCTAATGGAAAATCTGGGTTAAATGATATAGGTGAAATACCATTAAGAACTATCGATTTTCGGAATATGGGTTTCTCCCTGCTGTCGAAAGTGACAGAACGGAATCATCTCTGGGGAAAGGACGGTGATCGCTTGAACGCGATTCTGTCCGGCGGTTGGGATTTTAATCTGAGAAAGCTCAGCAGAGCTTTCTTTTTGTCTTTTTCCCAAAGACTGTTTGGGAGATATCTTGATCATTTGACTGGATTTATTGGTCGAAATATGAGCGAAATAAACCCTGAAATGAAGTCCAGCAATGCTTTTGGAAAAAAGTGACTTTTTCAGGGACGACTAATTAAATGCAATTTTATGAAACAGGAGACCAGTGAAAATGAAAAAAATGCAATACTCGATTGAAGACCGTATCGCCCGGATTACCCTGGATGACGGAAAAATGAATGTGATGAACTGGGAATTTTTCAGTGAACTCAATGAATGCCTTGATAAAGCTGAAGCCGACCATGCCCAGGTTCTTATCTTTACAGCAAAACCAGGTGTTTTTTCCGCCGGCCTGGATCTGAAGTTACTGCCGACCTTGTCTTTCCAGGAACAGATAAAGTTTCAGAAAACTTTCGCCACGACGATGATGCGACTCTATTTATTCCCGATTCCAACGATTGCAGCCTATTGCGGCCATTCCATTGCCGGCGGCGCCATTCTTTCTTATGCCTGTGACCGCTTCATGGCTGTTGACGGGCCGTATAAAATTCAAATCAATGAAATAGCCAACAATATGGTTCTGCCCAGCTGGATTCTACTCATTTGCCGTTCGTCGGTTCCTCCCGAATTTTGGAAAGAAGCTCTGCTGCATGCGCATATCTATTCACCGCGAGAGGCTTTTGAAAAAGGTATTATTGACGACCTGCTTCCTGAAAAGGGTGATGTTCAGGAAGCCGCGAACGTATATGCCCGGGATCTTTTCCTGCTTGGCGTTCCCATGTATGCGGCGTCAAAAAGATTTCTGCGCCAGAAGGAAGCGGATGATGCCTTGAAAGCTTTTGACCATGAAATTCTGGAATTATTGCTGAAATAACACAGTAGGTCAGCCGCTGATCAGCGCTGCCGGTTAAGACATTTAAGAGGAGGGTTGGTTATGAAGATATCCATTAAAGAACTTGAAGAACTGACACGCCGGGCAGTAAAAAAGTATGGCTACAGTGACCAAGAAGTACAGGTTATCGCTGATGTAATGCTCTATGCCCAGCTGCGGGACAACAACCAGGGGGTGGTAAAACTCATCGACAAAGGTATCCCCAAAGACCCGAAGGCGGGGGAAATCGTCATCGAAAAAGAGACCCCTATTTCCGCACGAATCAACGGCAACAAAAACCACGCCATGCTGGTTGTCGGAAAGGCAGTGGAAATAGTGAAGGAAAAAGCGAAGAAGAACGGGTTCGCCATTGCCGGAACTTTCAATACCAATACATCATCCGGAGCAATAGGATGCTATGCCTCACGTCTGGCCGGGGAAGGGTTGATCGGGTTTGCTTTCGGCCGGTCACCGGAGAGGGTTGCTGTTCACGGTTCCTTCGAGCCTGTATTCGGGACCAATCCTCTGGCTATTGCTATTCCTAGCGAGCTCGATCCCATCGTGCTCGATATGTCAACAGCCGCAACGTCCTTTTTTGGACTGGTAGAGGCAGTCACGGCAGGCAGAAGCATCCCGGCTGATTATGCCTATGATAGCCAGGGCATCCCGACCACTGATCCGCAAAAAGCCATTGCGGGCGCTATCCGCTCCTTCGATCGGAGCTACAAAGGATCAGGCCTCGCTCTGATCGGTGAGATACTGGCGGGGCCGCTGGTCTGTGCCGCCTTCTGCGGAATCGGCGATAGCAAGGGCAATTGGGGACATCTGATTTTTGCCATTGATCCGGAACTCTTAACGGACCGGAAAACGCTTGCCGGTAGTGTTTCGGCGATGATCCGCAAAGTTAAGTCCACGAAGAAACTGGCCGGTGTGGATGAGATATTCGTGCCGGGAGAAAGAGAGAGCCGATTGGCCAGGCAGCGCCAGGAATCAGGCCTGATTGAAGTAGAAGATAACCTGCTTGCCGAGTTGCGCAAAGTAGCCGGCATGATATAAACGGACGTCTCATATTGTTTTTAATAATCTTTTAAACTACAATGTATATGCTGGGAGGAATCTTATGGATCAACTCAGACCGTATCGCTCTTTTGTAAGCTATATCGATCGCAGCAGAGAATATTACGCTGCCCAGGGCTATGACAAACCATACACATGGCCGCACTATGACCATGTTCCTTTTACTCCCCTGCGAAAGCCGCTTTCGGAATGCCGTGTCGGATTGGTAACGACCGCAGGCAAGCCAAAGCCTGTCGACCCCATGGAGGCCATTATGTATCGTCGGGAGATGTATGCCCAACCGGCAATTCCGCCGCCAGCATCTCTCTATACCGATGATCTGTTCTGGGATAAGAAAGCTACCCACACGAAAGATGTGGACAGCTTTTTGCCCTTGAACCGCGTGGCGGAGTATGCCCAAAAAGGATACATCGGATCGGCTTCACCCCGGTTCTATGGCGTGCCCACTGATTACAGCCAACCCAGGACCATCGAACGTTATGGCCCCCAGATCCTCAAATGGTGTCGCGAGGACGGCCTCGATGCCGTCATCCTTGTGGCGCTTTGACCGGTTTGCCACCAGACCGTGAGTCTGGTTGCCCGTCACCTGGAGGAGAATGGTCTTGCAACGGTCATCATGGGGTGTGCGCGGGACATTGTCGAAGAGTGCGGCGTTGCGCGCTTTGTATTTACCGATTTTCCCCTGGGTAACCCTTGTGGAAAACCGTGGGATGCCGGGATGCAATACGCGATCGCAGGCATCGCGCTTGATCTTCTGGAACGGGCCTGGATGTCCCGCACCACCATTCAGACGCCTTATCAATGGCACAACGATGAATGGCGGGACGCCTTCATGAAGGTTGACGCCACCAATCGCGAGGCCCTTGCCCGCGAAGGAGAGAAGCGTCGCGAATTTCAGGCCAAAGTGAAGAAAAGCTAGTCATCCATATATATGGTCAATGAAATGCAGGTGTTTGGTATAACCCCGCCGGCAGGTTTCGGAAATGCAGCGGAAGGTGATAGATTACTCCAGTTAATGACAATCGTCGGGAAGGAAAAAAAGGATGCGACCCATTCGGGAAGTCTTGGAAGCTAAAAGTGTTGCAGTTATCGGGGCATCGCGGGATCAGGAGAAGCCGGGCGCGCAGCTTCTTAAAGTTCTGAAAAGAGTTGGATATCAGGGTTGTGTAGCAGGTGTAAATCATCAGGGTGGAGAAGTTTTTGGAAATACTTTATATCGAAGTCTGGAAGAAATTCCCTTCGATGTTGATTTGGCGGTTTTGCTTATTCCTCCCCGGTTTGTTCCTGATGCCCTGCGGGAGTGTGCCCGTAAAGGTGTCAAGGGGGTAGTGATTTCTGCGGAGGGTTTTGCGGAAACAGGGCCCCAGGGGGCAAAGTATCAGGAAGAGGTAAGCGCTATCTTAAAATCCACAGGCATGAGGGGGTTTGGACCCAATACCCTGGGCCTGGTCAATACGGCAACCAAACTGACCACGTCTTATTTTGCCAATTCCTGGATGCTGATGCCCGGATCTATTGGATTTGCCGCGCAGTCCGGGATTTTTGTGGGGGCACTTCTGCGGTATTTGAGTTCCATCAATGGTCTGCATCTTTCCAAAGGCATCGGTCTGGGAAACAAAGTGGATGTGAACGAAGCGGATGCCCTTTCCTACCTCATGGATGACGAGCAGACCAGGATCATCGGCATGTATCTGGAGGATGTCAAAGATGGACGCATGTTTATGGAAAATCTCAGGAAGGCTGTGGCTAAAAAGCCCGTGCTCATCATCAAGAGCGGGCGGACTCAGGCGGGTGCCAGGGCTTCGGCATCTCATACGGCAAGCCTCGCGGTCGAAGACGCTGTTTTTGACGGTGCTATCCGCCAGGCGGGCGCCATCCGTCTGACCGGGATCGATGATTTCATCCGCACACTCAGAGGCTTTTTGAATATGCCCTTGCCCAAAGGAGACAGGCTGGCTTTTGTTACCTATAGCGGGGCGCAGGCTATTATGAGCATCGATGCGGCCATTGAGCATGGACTGCAAGTGGCCAGCCTGAGCGAAGCTACTCAGGCAAGAATTGCCAAGGTGATCGCAACGTCTTCCAAGACCAAAAACCCGATTGACATTTTTCCCGATTGGTTAGCCCATGGATATGAAAAGACAACGTCCGAGATCCTGAAAGCCCTCCTGGATGACGACGGGGTGGACGGCATTGTCTTTATTTCTTTTGCCGATGCCACGCCGGAAGTGTACCAGCCCATGGCTGATATTCTCAAGGAGGACCGCCGCAAGCCGGTCTTTTTATCCCTGTTGGGGGATATTAAAGACAAAGAAGCCTGTCAAAAGTTTCTGGATGAGAATGGCCTGCCCTGTTATGATTTCCCCGAATATGCCGTTCGCGTCTTTGCCCATATGCGGCAATATGCCCGGATTAAAGAAAGACAGGCAGAATAGGAAACCGGGAAACCGATCAGTCTGTATTAAGGAGACACAACATCAAACCGTAACAGTAGGAGGATAGCGCATGAAAGTTTTAAGAACACCCGATGAACGATTTGAGAATCTTCCCGGCTACTCTTTCGCGCCTCATTATGTAGAAATTCCTGACGGTGAAGGTGGAGATCTGAGAATCCATTACGTTGATGAGGGCACAAGAGATGCCGATGTTGTTTTGCTCCTCCATGGGGAACCCACATGGTCATTCCTTTATCGCAAGATGATCCCCATTATTGTGAAAGCCGGACATCGGGTGATCGCCCCTGATCTGGTCGGTTTCGGCAGATCTGATAAACCGGCCAGTCGGAATGATTATTCGTTTCAACGCCACGTGGATTGGATGCTGTCTTTGCTCGATAAACTCAAGTTGACGCGGATTACACTTGTTTGTCAGGACTGGGGAGGCCTCATCGGACTTCGCCTTGTAGCAGCGAAACCGGACCTCTTCGATCGGGTTGTAGCCGCCAACACAGGTTTGCCTACCGGAGATGGACCGATTACCGACGCTTTTCTGGCGTGGCAGAAATATTCTAAAGAAGCTCCCCATTTCGAGGTGGGCGCCATTATCAAAATGTCCAATCCGGCCTTTTCAAAAGACAACAGTTTGCCGATTCTTTCCGACGAGGTTGTTGCCGCATACGACGCGCCGTTTCCTGATGATTCCTACAAGGAAGGCGCCCGCATCTTCCCGTCACTTGTTCCCACAAAACCGGAAGATCCTTCTGCAGCGGCCAACCGTAAGGCATGGGAAGTGCTTTCAACCTTTAAGAAGCCATTCCTGACAGCATTCAGTGATGGCGACCCGATAACACGCGGAGGTGATCACGTTTTCCAAAAGCGGATTCCCGGTACGCAGGGCCAACCCCATACAACGATTAAAGGGGCAGGACATTTCCTGCAGGAAGACAAAGGAGAGGAATTTGCCGAAGTCACCGTAGCTTTCATCGCGAGAACGTCTGCGTAGATTGTAAATAGAACCGAACAAGGATTGGAAACTTAATATACTAGGAGAATACTGTTATGTCGAAATTACTGGAAATTCTTGGTTGTCGTTATCCTATAATACAAGGACCTATCGGGCTGTTTAACAGGCCTGAAATGGTGGCTGCCGTTTCCAATGCCGGAGCATACGGCATGCTGGCATTGGGGTTTATCGGTGATCCTGATGAAGTAAAGAGGCTGATTGATGACGTACGGAAATTGACGGATAAACCTTTTGGAGCAAACCTCATGCTCATGAATCCGCATAATGAAAAAATTCTTTCAGTATTGGCCGGCGCCGGCATCAAAGCGGTTACAACATCTGTTGGTTCTCCGGCAAAGGTATATCCAATCATCCATGATCTCGGCATGAAAGGTATTCATGTGGTTCTTTCCTTACAGCACGCGAAAAGCGCCGTCAGCGCAGGCGCGGACGGACTGGTTGTGGCGGGATCAGAGGCCGGAGGACTTCGAACCGTAAATCCCGAATCGTCAACGATGGTTCTTGTGCCTTTGGTAGCGGATTCCGTTTCTGTACCTATTGTTGCTGCGGGAGGTATTGCCGATTCAAGGGGGTATAAAGCAGCGTTTGCGCTTGGCGCACAGGGTGTGCAGGTTGGCACACGGTTTCTGGCATCCGAAGAGAGTCCTGCCGTTGAACAGTGGAGAAGCGCAATCGTTGAATGTGGAGACGGCGGCACCGACTTGCTACCATCTAAAAATATGAGAATGGCGGAACGAGTCATTATGACGCCTTGGATCAGGGAGAAAAAGGCCGACCCTACGGTAAAATGCATCGCCGATGAACTGGATTATCAACCGGCGAAAACAGGCCATTATGATCGAGCAGCTTTTGGCGGAGGCCAGGTCAGTGCTCTTATCAGGGATGTAAAGTCTGTAAAGGAAATTGTAACAGAGATGGTTTCCTGACGACTGGCACTAGAATTTTCGATGAACCGGCTGCGCCGTCGGTTAAAGGATGTAAGACCATGGTTACAGGCAAGGACGGCAGACAGCGTGAGCTGACCAATAAGACCGGCAAGGTTGTTGAGCTTAATCCCGAGCGCTGTATAGGTTGCGGCGTATGTGCCTATAAATGCCAGTCGCAATCGCTTACCATGGAGCGCAACCCCGTTTCGCATCATCCGCCGCAAACCGGGCGCGATTGGGGAATGCAATTCATGACTGACTCCAGATGATTTTAACACGGCCTCAGGAGGTAGATAGTATTATTTTATGTTACTTGCTGAAGCCAGGCCTGAAGTGCATCAACCCATGGCAGATATTCTCAAAGAAGACCGGCGTAAGCCGGTGATTTTTATGTGTCAGGCAAGATAATCGGAAATTAAAATAAAGGAGACATCCCATGAAAGTGATCGCATTAAACGCCAGTGCGCGCAAAGACGGCAATACGGCGATATTGCTCAACACGGTTCTTGATGAATTGAAAAATGAAGGCATCAAGACAGACATGATTCAACTTGCGGGTAAAACGCTTCGGGGTTGCACGGCCTGCAATAAGTGCATGAAGACGCTGGACAGGCATTGCGCGGTTAAAAAGGATATGCTCAACGATATCATTGATCAGATGCTTTCCGCCGACGGAATCCTGCTGGGGTCGCCGACTTATTTTTCTGATTCGACGGCCAATATGCGGGCGTTTATCGAGCGATCAGGACGTGTCTCCCGGGCTAACGATTACATGCTGAAGCGCAAGGTGGGTGCCGGTGTGGTTGCCGTGCGCCGCGCTGGAGCCATACCCGCTTTCACCGGGATGTTTTTATATCTGCACTATATGCAGATGGTCATTCCCGGTTCCAGTTACTGGAATGTAGGTATCGGCAGAGATATCGGTGACGTTCTGAAAGATGAAGAAGGCTTGCAGACCATGAAGACCCTCGGACAAAATATGGCCTGGCTGCTTAAAAAAGTAACCGATCTCAAAAAGAAGTAATGGCAGGCGAAAATTTTCGCATCACCACGCAAGAAAACAACAGTCACAGGGTGATTTCTATCAGGGCTTTCTTTTCGGCTGCTTATCCTGCTTGTCTCTTGACTTCTGTTTCTGTTTATCAGCGTCTTGTCTCTGGCCTTTTTCCTTATCTTTCTTGCCGCCC
>JANYAF010000223.1 GCA_025355175.1 Deltaproteobacteria bacterium
CGGTTCAGAAAAGAACCACTTGCTATTATCTGTCCCGAGAAAGAAGCGGGCCTGGTTTTGCGGCCTGTGGGCCAATGCCTCTGGTCCGCCATGTTGCGAAATTTGAATAAAAATCTTTTCTAATGGAAAATCTGGGTTAAACTAAAATAGTTTGACACTCGGTAAAAAAGAAGCTAGGTTTTCAAAACCTAACTTATTGATAATAAATAACATTATGAAAGGACTCCTGTGACGGCCGCTGGGAAAGATCAATTCATCAAAATACTGGCGACGGGTTTCGGCGCGGGTCTGTCACCTGTTGCACCGGGAACCGCAGGCACGTTGGTTGGCGTTTTGATCTGCCTGCTTTGTTATCCCATGCCCTGGGTTTTTCGCCTGCTCTTTGTGATTGCAATATCGGTTCTCTCCATTTATGTTGCGGGGCAAGCGGAGACGCTTTACGGAAAAACGGACGATCAACGGATTGTGGTCGATGAAATCGCGGGCTTGCAGGTTGCGATGCTGCCGGTGGCGATTACCGGCCTGCATCTGTGCATCGCGTTTGTTCTGTTCCGGATTTTTGACATCTGGAAACCTTTTCCATTGGAGCATTTTCAGAAGTTTCCCGGCGGTTGGGGTGTGGTGGCCGATGATCTCGGCGCGGGTGTTTACGCCGGATTACTATTGTTTCTATTAACACTGACAGGGGTTTTATGAAAATCGGTATTCTGACTATCGGCAACGAATTAATGAACGGGCGCACCGCCGATACCAATTCATCGTTTATCGCGCGGGAAATCAATTTACAGGGCTGGCAAGTAGAGATTATGCTGTCGGTTGGCGATGATTTCGCCACCATCAAAAGCCGCTTGCATTATTTGCTGACCTTTGCCGACGCGGTGATCTGCACCGGTGGCCTGGGACCAACGGCTGACGATATTACCACTGCCGCAATTGCTCAGGCATTTGGCCTGCCCTTATACACCGATGAGGCTGTTTTGCAGGACATCAAAGACAAATTTACAAAATACAATTTACGCTGGGTAGAGAATAATGCCAAACAGGCTGTGTTCCCACAAGGTGCGGAAGTCATCGCCAATCCCGTCGGTACTGCTGCGGGATTTGCGCTGCCGGTGAAGGATAAACTAGTTTTTGTCATTCCCGGTGTTCCATCCGAAACGCAAAGGATGTTACTCGCGGGTGTTATTCCCGTTTTGCGTCGACACTTCCCCCAACCTGCCGGGTATACGATCAGACAGACCATCAAAACGTTTGGTCTTTCCGAGGCGGCGGTGGATGAAAGACTGGCAGAGGTGAATTTCAATACCCTGGGCGTGAGCGTCGGCTTTTATCCCGTCTTTCCCGAAAATCATCTGGTGTTGATTGCGCATTCCGACTCCCGGGAGCAGGCGCAAAAGAATCTACAAAAGGCGCAGGACGAAGTGACGGCGCGCCTGCATGATTGTATTTTTTCATACGGCGAACAGACACTGGAAGAAATCATCGCCGCAGCGTTAACGGAAAAGAAAATGACCATTGCCGTGGCGGAATCCTGCACGGGAGGGCTCATCGCCAATCGTCTTACGGATGTATCAGGCAGTTCCATCTATTTTGAACGCGGGCTTACGACCTACTCGAACACAGCCAAAATCAGCATGCTGGGCGTTCCCGCTGAAATCATTGAGAAGTACGGGGCTGTCAGCGAGGAAACTGCCAGACTGATGGCTGAAGGCGTCCGGAGGCTTGCCTGCACCGATCTGGGCTTGGCTTCCACCGGCATTGCCGGGCCAACCGGCGGAAGCCCGGAAAAGCCTGTCGGCACGGTTTATGTGGCACTCGCCGACGCGAATCAGACCGTTTGCCGTCATCACGCATTCCGCTGGGATCGCAAAAGAAATAAGCAGGTTTCCACCGAGGCAGCGCTTATGATGCTGAAAAATTATTTGCAGGAGAAATAGTTTATGACCAATTCAATAAAAGACATCCGCTCCTTTCTAGTCATGGAAATGATATGTGCGTGCAGGATTTACAAGAAGAAATAAAATTAATTATGTAAAAATTACAGTGTGAAGGAGGTCATCTTATTATGTGTGCAGATATGGACAGATCGAAAGCCGTGGATTTGGCAATCACGCAGATTGAAAGACAGTTCGGGAAGGGGTCGATTATGAAGCTGGGCAGCTCGGAGCGTGTAGCCGATGTTCCGGCAATATCCACCGGGTCGCTGAGCCTGGATATAGCGCTGGGAACCTTCGGTGTTCCGCGTGGCCGGGTGATCGAAATATACGGGCCGGAATCCGGCGGAAAAACCACGCTGGCGCTGCACATTGTGGCCGAAGCGCAAAAAAAGAATGGGATCGCGGCTTACATCGATGCCGAGCACGCTCTGGATGTCACTTATGCCAAAAATATTGGTGTGAACACCGACGAGCTCCTGATTTCCCAGCCGGACACGGGCGAACAGGCCCTGGAAATTGCCGAAACGTTGGTGCGCAGCGGTGCGCTGGATGTTCTGGTCGTGGATTCCGTGGCGGCGCTGGTTCCCAAAGCGGAACTCGAAGGCGAAATGGGCGACGCGCAGATGGGGTTGCAGGCACGCCTCATGTCACAGGCCTTGCGCAAACTCACCGGCAGCATCAGCAAATCCAAAACAACCGTGATTTTTATTAATCAACTGCGCATGAAAATCGGCGTCTTCTTCGGCAATCCCGAAACAACCACCGGCGGCAATGCTCTGAAATTCTACTCATCGCAGCGCCTCGATATCCGCAAAATGACCTCCATCAAGAATGGTCAGGAGGTGGTCGGTTTCCGAACCAAAGTTAAAGTGGTGAAAAACAAGCTGGCCCCGCCTTTCCGGGAAGCGGAATTTGATATCATCTTCGGTGAAGGCATCTCGCGGGAAGGCGACGTGCTGGATCTGGCGGCGGAAAACGGCATCGTTGAAAAAAGTGGCGCCTGGTATTCCTACAAGGGTGACCGAATAGGCCAGGGCCGCGATAATTCGCGCATTTACTTAAAAGAAAATCATGATATTATGGCGCAGATTGATGGCGAAGTCCGCGCCAAGCTGGGTGTTGTGCCCAAGGACCAGGAAGAATAGTGTGAAAGTTTTAGATCTGGCGGCAGCCCTTCAAAAAGCGTATCGCCTTTTGTCGCTCAGGCCGCATTCGGAAAAAGAGCTGGAAAAAAAGCTGCGGGAAAAAGGTTTTCCCGCAGTTGTCATTAAAGAAGCGCTGGAAAAACTCCACAATTTGAAGTATCTCAATGACGCGTCTTTTGCGGTTCAATGGGCGCGCAATCTGGCCGTCAATAAACTTTGGGGCAATCGAAAAATTATTGCCAGCTTGCAGGAAAAAGGGGTGTGGGCGCAATTAATTAATGATGCTGTTACTGCTGCCCGGCTAGAAATTTCGGAAGAAGAAGCGATAGCGGTTTTGGTCAAAAAAAGGGCAGCCAAAAAGAAAGCGGCTGCTTTTGATATCAAAGAAAAACAGAAAATATTTCAAAGCCTGTTGGGGCGAGGTTTTCCGCCGGGCACGATTTTAAATAAACTGGGAAAGGCAGCGGAGGAAGAGTTCAATGGTGAAAACGGGTGACGCGATACGGGAAAGTTTTATAAAGTTTTTTGAAAGCAAAGGGCATACGAGGGTGACAAGTTCGTCCTTAATTCCTAAAGATGATCCCACGCTGCTTTTTACCAATGCGGGCATGGTACAATTTAAAAATTCGTTTTTAGGATTGGATAATCGCGGCTACACACGGGCGGTCACCTGCCAGAAATGCGCACGCGCCGGCGGCAAGCACAACGATCTGGAAAATGTCGGCGTCACTGCGCGCCATCACACCTTTTTCGAAATGCTCGGCAATTTTTCCTTTGGCGATTATTTCAAGGAAGAAGCCATTGCCTGGGCCTGGGAATACTTGATTGACGTCGTCAAACTGCCCAAGGATAAACTCTGGATAACAATCTTCGAAGACGACGACGAAACCTTTGCCATCTGGCACGATAAGATGAACGTGCCCAAAGACCGCATCGTCCGCATGGGAGAAAAAAGTAATTTTTGGATGATGGGTGAGACCGGCCCCTGCGGCCCCTGCTCCGAAATTCTTTACGATCAGGGCGAAGGCACCGGCTGCGGACGTCCCGAATGCGATGTCAACTGTGATTGCGACCGCCATCTGGAAATCTGGAACAACGTCTTCACACAATTCGACCGTGATGAAACCGGCAAGTTAACGCCGCTTCCCAAACCGAACATCGACACCGGCATGGGCCTGGAGCGCCTCACTGCCGTCATTCAGGGCATGAAAAGCAATTACGATACCGATCTGTTTACTCCCATCATCCGCTTTATGGAAAAAACATCCGGCAAGACCTACGGCAAAAATGCCGACAATGATGTCTCCATCCGGGTCATTGCCGATCACAGCCGGGCCATAACATTTTTAATAGGTGACGGCATTATGCCCAGCAATGAGGGCCGCGGCTATGTGCTCAGGCGCATTCTGCGCCGCGCCGCGCGTCACGGAAAAATGCTGGGCATCAACAAACCATTTTTGAACGAAAGCGCGCAAGTCGTCATCGACATGATGAAAGGGGTTTACCCCGATCTGGTGGAAAAAGCCTCCTTCATCACCAAAGTCATTCTCAATGAAGAGCAGCGATTCATGGAAACACTCGATGCCGGGCTGCGCATTTTGCAGGAAGAAACAGCCGCATTGAAAAAAGAAGGCAAATCCGTTTTGCCCGGCGCGCTGATCTTTAAACTCTACGATACTTTTGGCTTCCCTGTTGATTTGACGGCGGACATTGTTAAAAAAGACAATATATCGCTCGACACCGAAGGCTTTGAAACCGAGATGGAGCAGCAGCGAGAGCGCGCTCGTGGCGCGTGGAAAGGCAGCGGTGAAGAGGCTGTTTCTGCATGCTATTTAAAGTCTTCCAGCTCGGGTATCGTCACGGAGTTTTGCGGCTATGAAAGCATCAGCAGAGACGCAGCCAAGGTAACGGCCATTTTTGTGGATGGCAAACCGGCGGATGCGGCACGCGTTGGCCAGCAGGCGGAAATCGTTTTGGATACCACGCCCTTTTATGGAGAATCCGGTGGACAGGCCGGAGACACAGGATATCTGGAAGGTCAGAATTTTAATTTCGCGGTTGAGGATACAAAAAAACCCATTGACAAATTTATTGTGCACAAAGGTGTTGTCCGGGAAGGCGAAATAAAAATCGGTTCGACAGCACGGCTGGTAATCGATCAGGAAAGACGAAAAGCCATTGCCGCCAATCATTCCGGCACGCACATTTTACAGGCTGCACTTAAGGTCGTCCTGGGAGATCACATCAAACAATCCGGCTCGCTCGTTAATGCCGAACGGCTGCGTTTTGACTTTACCCATTTCTCCAAAATCAGCGATGAGGAAATGCAACGCGTGGAAGAAATTGCCAACGACATCATTCGCCGCAATCTGGACGTGCAGACGGAAGTCTGTGCGCTCGAAGACGCACTCAAAACCGGCGCGACAGCAGTGTTTGATGAAAAATACGGTGCAACCGTCCGCATTGTGAAAATGGGACAGATGAGTATGGAATTGTGCGGCGGCACGCACGTGCAGCGTACCGGCGATATTGGTTTGATCAAAGTAGTTCATGAATCAGCTATTGCTGCGGGCGTGCGCAGAATCGAAGCCGTTACCGGCAAGGAAGCGCTCACGCATTTGCAGAGCGCTGAAGCAGAATTAAAACGCACGGCGGGACTGTTCAAGGCTGGTGCTCTGGAAGTTTATGACCGTACCGATAAAATACTCAAGCATGTAAGAGATCTGGAAAAAGAAATTGAAGCCCTCAAAGGAAAACTCGCCGCCAAAGATTCCGGCGATCTGATGAGCCAGACTAAGGAAATCGCCGGTGTGAAAGTGCTGGCCGCGGAAGTGAACATTGCCGATGCCAAGACGCTGCGCGACTTCGGCGACAAGCTGCGCGACAAAATGGCATCCGGTGTTATTCTCCTCGGCAGCAGAGCCGATGATAAAGCATTGCTCCTATGCATGGTCACCAAAGACCTTGTCGGAAAATATCACGCCGGAAACATTATCAAGGAACTTGCCCCGCTAGTCGGCGGCAAAGGCGGCGGCCGCCCCGACATGGCCCAGGCCGGCGGCACCCAGCCGGAGAATCTGGACAAGGTATTTCCGGCGCTGGGAAAATTGTTGGCGAAGCAAGTATAGGTGTTAATAAGGCTGGCAAATAAAATACTTAACCGGATGGTCAAACTCTGTTATGCTTCTTATAACCGCATGATTAGATACCAGGAGGGAATAAATAATGAAATCAAGTGTGCAACATATCATTGAAGATTTCTCTCATCTTGCCTTGGATGACAGAGAATATGTCGTTGATGTCGTGAGAAAGCAGCTCATTGATGCCAGAAGAGATGCCATCGCCAAGCGCGCAACGACGGCCTCATCCAATTTTAAAAGAAGTGCAATAAAAAAAGGTTCTGTGAAAGATTTGTATAAGGATCTTGAAAATGGTTAACCTTGTCTGGGATCAGGCATTCAAAAGAAAATACAAAAAAATATTTACCCTTAATACTGAACTCAAGAAAAGCTTTTGGGAAGCAATGTCGAGCTTTTCTCAAAATCCATTTGATCCCAAGTTACGCACACACAAGTTGACCGGCAAGCTTAAAGGTCTCTGGTCGTTTTCTGTCT
>JANYAF010000279.1 GCA_025355175.1 Deltaproteobacteria bacterium
AACAAAGAAACAGATCGAGCTTTATGAGGCAATGGGGATCGCCCCGCCGGCCTCGTTACATTGAGCCGGGAATTCAGGTTGTAGGGCTTATTAATATATTTAGCATTTTCCCCATTGACTGAAAAAAGCAGGGTCATGTTAAGGACGCTGCCACAAAATAAACCTTCAACCTTCAACCTTCAGCCTTCAGTCTTCAGTCTTCAACCTTTCCTCACCGGTATCGGCTGGACCCATTTTTTATTGTCGCCGTCGTAATACCATTTATCGGTAAAGCCGCGGCGGCGGATAAAGGTGGGGTCATCGGCCCAGCGCAGCAGATCTTTATAGGCCTCATGAATCTTACGGAACGTGGCCGCCTTGCCTCCAACATCGGGGTGATGAATTTTCACCTGCCGCCGATAGGCATTCTTGATCATTTTGTCCAAATCACGTGAACCCAAGTCTGCCTTGGCTAAATCCAGTAAGATTAAATTTTCCGGTTTGACAGTTGGAACCCTGATTAATCGAGGGCGCGCAAGCCCTTCCGTAATAGCCAGGCGTTCGGCCAATTCCAGAACACGCCGGGAAGCCAAATAATTTTTGGCTGTCCTCTCCTCTTCTTCCCACCAGGCATTGCCCAGCTGATTGGCCATCCTGCCGAAATCTTCCGTCGGTTTAATGCCGTCCGTGCGCAACGCTGCATAACGGAATATCTCGCGTATGCCATGAGGAACCACATCGAGAATAATCTGCGTATCCGTAAAATAAAATGTTGCGTAGCGCGCGTTTAAGGCCTGCAATAAACCGCTCCGCGTATTGAGCTTCTGACGCAGGCGTTGCCGGCATTTTATAGAGCAGTAGCGCCTCTTTCCGATGTTTTCCGTCGTGCCACAGGAAAGACAGGCATACGGTTTTTGATCTTTTTGGGAAGATTTGCTTTTGATTAACATATTGCAATGAAAAACAGCCGGTTTCTCTGTCGAACCAGCTGTTTTTTCCATCCTATAAAATAACTATTTTGCCGCTGCCAGATACCCCTTGGCCAGGGCCTTATTCACATGCAGCACGCCTTTATTCATGTCTTTGAGTGGATAATCGGCTGTGATCGAAGGCAGGGCATCCGCCTCGGCCTGGGTTTTGATAACCGAACCCACCGGCACATAGCGTCCATCGGCCACTTTGACGCCCATTAAGATAACGCCCGGCTCGATGACGCAATTCTTTCCGACAAAAGATTTGAAGACCAATACTTTCATCCCCACAAACGTATCATCCATAACGACAGCCGGTCCATGAATCTGTACCTGATGGGCCAGCGATACACGGTTCCCCACATAGACCGCGTATTTTTTACCGTTAACGTCCATCTGGTTTTTTCCCACCGGCTGGCCGTCTTGCTCCGTCTCCAGCGCGTGAATGACCACACCATCCTGAACATTCGATTCATCGCCGACATAAAGCGGCTGGCCTTCATCGCCGCGCACCGAGGCCGTCGGCGCCACCATGACATTACTTCCCAGAATGACGTTGCCGATCACCGCCGCCAGCGGGTGAACGAACGTACCCGCTCCGATCACCGGCTCGAACACTTTTGCACTGAAATCCGTTTTAACATTTTTTTCAATCATCTATTTACCTCCGCTTCCTTTAATGTTTATGCGCTGATCTCTCCGGGAAATCAACGACGTTATTATCCTTCAGCCTTTAGCCTTTAGCCTTTTCCATTATAAGCAAATCCCGCCACACTTCGGCCACTTTTTTTTCTGTTTCGTGAATAGCACATTGATTGCCGATCACAATATCCGCAAGGGGTATTTTATCGCGAATCGGCATCTGACAGGTTAATCGAAGTTCGGCATCCTCACGACATACGGCATCACGCGTCATCAGGCGGTCGATTTGTTCGGCAGGCTCAATCATCACCAGAATCGTCAGATCAAAAAGATATTGCTTACGGCCTTCAAACAACAGGGGAACATCCGCAAAAACGATGGCGTGTGGATTTTGCGTTTTAATTTGCGCCAGACGGTGGCGCCACTCTTCATAAACGCGCGGGTGAACGATTTCATTGAGCATCCGGAGTTTTTCCGGATGGTTGAAAACAACCGCCGCCAGTTTATTGCGGTCTATTTTCCGATCCGACTGCAAAATCTCCGAGCCAAAGCAGTTAACAACATCTTGCCAGGCAGACTTTTCCGGCTCTTGCACTTCATGCGCCAGTTTGTCAAAATCAATCAGATAACCGCCCAGACGGACTAACATTTGCGCGACGGTGGATTTTCCGCAGGCGATACCGCCTGTTAAGCCGACATTCAACATGATTTATTTCTTGTTAAGGTTGTAAATGATTCTGAGACCGTCCAGCGTCAGCATCTCTTCAATTTTCTCAATCGTCCGGGTCTCCGGCGCGACAATCCGCGCCAAACCTCCCGTGGCGATGACGAGTGGATTGGTTTTAACTTCTGCTTTCATCCGTTCGACAATGCCGTCCACCAACCCGGCGTAGCCATACATAATTCCCGCCTGCATAGCGCTGACCGTGTCTTTCGTGATGACCGACTTCGGTTTGCTGAATTCAACACGCGGCAGCTTGGACGCGCGTTCAAAGAGCGCCTCGCTGGAAATCACAATGCCCGGC
>JANYAF010000045.1 GCA_025355175.1 Deltaproteobacteria bacterium
GATGTCCGTGGGCATGGCCAGGGCAACTTACCTCCAGAAAATAGCGGTCAAGCCCGAAGATGTTACCCAGACCCTGACGATGGGTGTCAGCATCGATCACATCTTTTCCATTGCTGTTGCGCTTCTGGGTGGTGTAATCTGGGTGAAATGGGGCTACCAGTATGTCTTTGTGATGGGCGCACTCATCGCCGTGTTGAATTTCTTTTCAGCATTGCAAGTTAAAACCAGAGAAAGTATTACATAAAATTTTCCGGATCGACATCCACCGTAATCTTCACGGCGCTGGTGTCGTGTTTATCCAGAATCTCGACGGCGATGGAATGCAGGATTTTGCTGTCACGGCCTTTGATCAGCATCTGTTGGCGGTGTTCTCCCCGAATCTTGGCCAGTGGCGATTCCGATGGACCGATAATTTCAGCGGCGTTTCCATAACGCGTGGCAAGTCTCCGAGCCTGTTTGCCGATTTCTTGCGCCGTTTCCATGAGTGCGTCTTTTTTTACGGACGACAGACGAAGATTGATGATGTGCCCGAAAGGCGGGTACTGCAGTGATTTGCGAAACGCTATTTCTTCTTCATAAAACGCTTTGTAATCGTGAGTGCGAGTGTGCTGCAAGACATAGTGCTGGGGATTAAAGGTCTGGATCATGACGCGGCCCGCAGCATCGCCGCGTCCTCCCCGTCCCGCAACCTGGGTCAGTATCTGAAACGTTTTTTCCGCCGCGCGGAAATCCGGCATGTTCAGAGACGTATCTGCTGAAATGACACCCACCAGGGTGATGAAGGGGAAGTCGTGTCCCTTGGTGATCATTTGTGTTCCCACCAGAATATCAATTTCTTTTTGTTCCAAGGCGTAAAGAATTTTCTCCTGAGTGCCCTTGCGGGCGGTGGCGTCCGAATCCATTCTCTGCACCCGCGCTTTGGGAAACAGACTTTCAATTTCCTTTTCCAGTTTTTGTGTGCCGGTGCCGTAGCTCAGTATCCGGCTGCCCCGGCATTTGGGGCAAAGCGGCATGGCTTTCTGCGTGTAATCGCAGTAGTGGCATTTAATGATGTTTTCCGCCAGGTGGCTTTTCAGCGCGACGGCGCAATTGGGGCAGCGGAAATTATAGCCGCAGTCGGCGCAGACCAGAAACGTGTCAAAACCGCGTTTATTCAGAAACAGCAGGGTCTGCTCTTTTTTGCTGAGCGTTTCTCCAATGGCCGTCATCAAGATATCTGAAAGAATCGGCGTTTTGCCGTGTATCTCTTTTTGTGCTTTCATGTCGATAATGTCGACGTGGGGTAGGGGTTTGTTATTGATCCGCCGAGTCAGTTCCAGAAGATGGTATTTTGCTGTCCGGGCGTTATAGTAAGAACGGACCCCCGGTGTTGCTGAGCCGAGCACGACAACCGCTGCGCTGAATTTGGCTTTAACGATGGCCAGATCACGGCCGTGGTAGCAAAGCCTTCCATCCTGCTTGTAGGAGGCGTCATGTTCTTCATCGACGATGATCAATTTTAAATCAGGCAGCGGCGCGAAAAGCGCGGAGCGTGCGCCGATGACGAGATTAATTTGACCGCGTTTGATTTGCCGCCATTGATCGTAGCGGACGCTCTGGGCAATGCCGCTGTGGATGACGGCGATTTTATTCTCGTCAAACCGACCGGCGATTCTGGAGATGAGCTGCGGTGTCAGGGCGATTTCCGGGACAAGATACATAGCCGTGCCGCCGTTTTTTAAGACGTGTTCGATGGCATTAAGGTAAACTTCCGTTTTTCCGCTACCGGTGACGCCGTGCAGCAAGATCGGGCGGAATTTAGCACCATTGATGCTGTGGCATATTTCATCGAGAGCGGTTTTTTGTTCGCTCGAGAGATGAATGCTTTCGCGTGTGCGGCTGATGGTGGATGTCAGTGAGCTTTTGCGGATGATTTCTGCATCACTGAAGGTCATGACGCCTTTTTCCAGCAGTTTTTTAACAATGGCGCTGGAGGTCCTGGCCGAAACAATCAGATCATTTAATCCCATTGGACCGGAGTTCTTTAAAAAACCAACCAGGGCTTCCTGGCGGGCAGTCAATTTCAGCGGTTCCCCGGCATCCGGCGCGAGTCGTATAATCTTTTGCGTGCGGATGGCCAGTGATTTATTTTGCTTTTCGCTGAACCTTACCAACCCCGCTAAATGCAGACTGCGCATAACCGTTGCCGCGTTTTTGAGGCCGGAATTTTTTATCAGGTGACCGAGTGCGATACCCTGGGGATATTGACGTAAAAAATCCAGAAGCTTTTCCTGCGATTGCGACAGGGTCAGATCCAGAGGTGCCGGCACGGGAACGATCC
The DNA here is from genome assembly GCA_025355175.1 of Deltaproteobacteria bacterium. Taxonomy (GTDB): domain Bacteria; phylum Desulfobacterota; class Syntrophia; order Syntrophales; family Smithellaceae; genus UBA8904. The sequence continues at coordinate 2,321 of JANYAF010000045.1, forward strand.
AGAGAAAATCTTTTTTTTCAGATCCCGAGGGAATCAGTTCGGCCAGTGTTTTCCCTAGGGAATGGATGAAGTAGTCGGAGATCCATAAATAAAAATTCAGATCGTTGCTGTCGAAAAGCGCTTCTTCATCAAGGATTTCGCTAATCGGCTTGATTTTTTCCAGATCGCAGGACGTCAATATGGCGACAATAAAACCGGTGCGTTTTCTGCGGCCAAAAGGAACAAAAACCCTTTTGCCGATTAAGGCTTTGGATTGTAGATTGGCCGGCACGGCATAGGTGAAGAGTTTATCAGCCGGAATATTGATGGCGACATTTACATACATGAGAGTTGATTATCATCTTTGGACAAAAAAGGGAAATGTTGGACGCACAAAAAACCGGCCATAAAAAAAGCCCCGTGGGCGGGGCGTTTTTTATTGGTCATGTATGGGCCTTATTCGCCTTTGAGTTTTTCGAGCTTTTCCTGTTTGGTTTTACAATCAATGCATTCCGTGGTGACCGGTCTGGCCAATAGCCTTTTTTCGGAAATCGGTCCCTCGCAGGCTTCGCAAATACCGTATGTTCCGTCATCAATTCTTTTAATGGCTTCCTGCATTTTTACGATGAGTTTACGCTCCCGGTCGCGGATGCGTAACTCAAAGTTCCGGTCGGATTCCAGCGACGCCCGGTCGTTGGGATCGGGAAAATTTTCCTTGCCGTTGGTCATTTCCGTGACGGTTTTACCCGCCTCACTCAGCAGCTCATTGATTTTCTGGATGAGCAACTTGCGGAATGCCTCCAGTTTTTCCGGCTTCAAAGTCGTTTGTTTTTCCAATGCGGCTACTCCTTGTCTAGATGATGGTGAAATTGTCACCCTTATTACCTAATGGGGTAATGTTTGTAAAGGAAAAAATTTTAACTAAAGAAAATCAATAAAACACTTTTTCCTTTTAGTAAAGAACCAGAGGGATCATATCAGCTTATCAGTTTCCGGAACAATAGACGGAAATAATTTTATCCACGATATTGGTAGTGGATTTGCCGGCCACTTCCGGAATAATCGTAACGTATCCGCCCCATTGCTTGATTTCATCGCGTCCGACAACTCTGTCTTCCGGCCAGTCGCCGCCTTTTATCAGGATGTCCGGTTTGAGATAGCAAATGATTTCCAGCGGCGTCAACTCCGTAAATATCGTTACAAAATCAATGCATTGCAGGGCGGCGAGCACTTCCGCTCTTTCTGTTTCGGAGACGAGTGGTCTTTTTTCGCCCTTAATTGCCCGCACGGATGAGTCGCTGTTGAGCGCCAGAACCAGGATATCAGCTGTTTTTTTCGCTTCCTTTAAA
>JANYAF010000053.1 GCA_025355175.1 Deltaproteobacteria bacterium
TTGCGTGATTTTGTCTATGTCAAAGACTGTATTGACGTCATGTGGTGGCTTTTCAAGAATCAGGACGTCAACGGCATTTTTAATTTGGGCACAGGCAAGGCCCGAACCTGGAATGATCTGATCACCGCTGTTTTTGCCGCAATGGGCATTAAGCCGAATATTGAATATATCGAGATGCCTGAGGGACTTCGCAATCAATACCAGTACTTTACACAGGCGGAAATGGACAAGCTTGGTCAGTCAGGCTGCCCGGTGGATTTTTCAACACTTGAAGATTCCGTGCGCGATTACGTTGTGAACCATTTACAACAATCGGATCCACATTTAGGAATGTAATAATGAAAAGAGATATTGTCTGCATAATCCCCTCGCGTTATGAATCCAGCCGCTTTCCGGGAAAGCCCTTGGCCGATCTTTTAGGCAAGCCGATGATTCAGCGCGTTTATGAGAGAGTCGCTCAAGCGAAAGCCGTGCCTTATGTGGCGGTGGCTACCGACGATCAAAGAATATATGACGCGGTAAAAAAATTCGGCGGCAATGCCATTATGACCGCCGCAACGCACCGCTCCGGCACAGACAGAATCTCAGAAGCAGTAAAATCTCTGAATCTTTCTTCCGAAGCCGTCGTCGTCAACATTCAGGGCGATCAGCCGATTTTTGAGCCGGCACAGGTTGATGAAGTGATCCAGCCTTTAATTGATGATCCCACGGTCGTTATGTCCACATTGATTTATAAGATCGTCCTGGATGAAGAAATCACGCATCCGCACGCCGTCAAAGTTGTTCTCGATCATCAGAACTTTGCTCTTTATTTTTCGCGAGCGACGATTCCGTACGTGCGCGATAAGAAGCTCAAAGCCGACTATTACAAGCATCACGGCATTTACGCTTATCGCCGGGATTTCCTGGACACGTTTACTCAACTGCCGGAAGGAAAACTCGAAAAGCTCGAAGCCTTGGAACAACTGCGCGCGCTGGAATACGGCTACAAGATAAAAGTCGTCATCACGCCTCATGATTCGGTGGAAGTGGATAATCAGCAGGAGCTGAACCGTGTGCGTCAGATCCTGCTGGCAAGGAAATAAGCGCAAAACAGCTTATTTTAAAATAAGCCGGAAAGGTGCGGGTGGAATAAATTCTCCCGGCTGGGTTTTTATCTTTGTCGTAAATGTTTCGCAGCCGTCGGCTTCAATCATTACATCATAATCACCTGACGGCAAATCAAAAAAGGCAAATGTAGCCTTAAATGCGAAATCCCGGGAAGCAAGGAAGGTAACAAGTACATCTCGGTCGGTCATCTTGTTGTTGGGCACAAGCGACCGGGAGATCCCCGGACCGGTTAATTTAATAGCGCGGATTTTCACGTACTCCGGTAAGTCTTTAAAAAACCCCCAGAAACTGTCGTCGGCGGATGTCGCTGCTGTCATATAACCGGCAACCATTCCCTGCGGTTTTAAAACAAATTTTGCTTCCTCTATTTTCCCCGGTTTTATATCCAGTGTTATTTTATCCGGTTCGGTTTTAAAGCCCAAAGCGCACAGGCTGACGTCATATTTTTTAGGTACAATAGCCCCCGTTTCCTGCTCGGGCAGAAAAGGATCAATTTTGAGCTGTGTTTCCTTTTCATCCGTTCCGGTGGGAGCCAGCACAAGGGCCATCTGCGAAGGAATTTTTGTGTTGAGCGGATCAAAGGTATGTCCAACACGCAGGTATCCTTTGGAACGAGCATATGTTTTATCTTTATGGGCTTCCGTGCTGGCTAAGACTGATTTAAATTGGGACATCATTTCCGGGCTGGAAAGAATACTGACATGGTCTTCGTTAAGTCCGGTCGTTTTAAGGGCATCGGCCTGAGCTCTTAAATCCAGCATGCTTTCCAGAGTGACTGTATTGTCATTATTTTGCCGAAACAGGCTGCCGCCTCCCTTATGCCCGAAAAACAAGTAGTAACGTATTGAGGGGTCCAGTTTCGTGCCCAGCACCCGTTTAATGTATTCGCTGTCCGGTTCCACATCTTTCCAGCTGGGAATGACCGCGGGTGATTGTTTCACGCCTGTTCTTGCCCGCTGCTCTCCGCCCCAGGGTGTTGAAATCGAAACAAAGAGCCGTATGGCATCGTGGTAGTTATCCTCCTTGGCGATAATGGCGGAACGGGATACCAGCCCTCCCATGCTGTGCGCGACAACATACAAAGATTCAAATTGATATTTTCTGTACAGATCATAAAGCTTTGTCCTAAGCAGAAAAGATGTTGTATCCAGGCGGGCGCCGGACGGATAGTAGAAAATCCAAGGCTGATAGCGCGACCGGTCAATCTGATTGATAAAATAATGCCAGTCCTGAGGCGAGCCCGCAGCGCCGTGAACAAAAAGAATCGGCGTCTTTTTGGAGTCATAAGGTTCTATAAAAAAAATATTGCAGCCTATCCGTTTAAAAAATTCCAGCGGCGCCCAGAAACCACTCAGTCCATTTTCGGCGGAAAATACCGGATCATCGAGATTTGCCAAAGTTCCGGCTGACGTCGATGGTTTTCTTTTTCCACCGGAAAATTGAACCAGCATATTGGCAAAGGATGAAACGGGTTTTTTTGTTTTTGGCGTCAGGATGATATCCAGTCCGAAGACAGCGCCGCCCACCTGTGTTTTCACTAAATCGGGTTTTCCGTAATAGCCCGACCATTCGTCCTGATTATAAGAGAGATCTTCGTTTTTGTCCTCAAAGGCAAAAATTTCATAATTTCCCTCTTGGACTAACATTTCATATTGCCCCGACCCGGATAACACCGTGTAATCGGCAATCGTTACGGCGCCATCGCGATTACTATAAGCGACGACAACAATCGGTTTTTTATGCGGAGAAACGCTGATGATTTCACCAATCAGCAGGCAGGAATCTTTCGAAAACTGGACATCTTCCCGCAGTTTGACAAGCGCGCAGCCGCCGAGGTTCCAGACAATAAAAAATAAGATGATGATACTGATATACTTCCTCATGAGTAAATCCTTTATGATTTGATTACAAGGAGATATAAGATTGTTGCTTTATTCAAAAGCATCTGCTTAAATACTGATCACAGCACTATCAGAATTATCAGGTGGATTCAATGTCAAATTACCAATGTTTTTTGTCGGCTTTGCCTCGGCACAAAAAACGGTTATCTCCTCAAGGGAGGATAAAATGATGATCTTTTTTAAAAGACGGCCATCCAGCAAGATACTTTTATGCGGTGTGTTTTTCCTGGCAATGTCGGGCATTTTCATGGACCATTCTGTTGTTGCCGCTGAAATGAATGATCGCCTGGCCGATTGCTCCAAAATTAAAGATAATACGGCGCGATTGCAATGCTTCGATACGCTTGCGGGAAGAAAGAATCTTGCGCCGGAGAGAGCCAAGACAGCAACGGCAACCATGCCTTTGGCCAAAGAAGTTTCTTCAGGACCGGATAAGCTTTCCGTTATGGAAAAAAACTGGGATTTAGTTCACACCGACCGCCGACATTCTTTTGTTCTCCGACCTTATCGCGTGAATTATTTTTTGCCGGTGGCCTACAATTCGTCACCAAATGATGAAACAAATTTGGAAAATGATCCTGCGGCTAAAGCGCAGTTCAATGAAGCCAAGTTCCAGCTCAGTTTCAAAGCAAAAGTCTGGGAGGATGTTCTGCAGGAACCGCTTCAGGGGGTCTATGACAAGATTAAAGTGTTGAAAGGTCTGGATGTCTGGGTGGCCTACTCGCAGCTGTCCTTCTGGCAGCTTTATAATTCTGCGTTCTCCGCGCCTTTCCGGGACATCAATTATGAGCCGGAATTACTCATCAACTTTCGCACGGATTATGAAATTCTCGGTTTTAAAGGACGCTTTATCAATGCCGGATTCAACCATCAATCCAACGGCCGTTCGAGGCCGCTTTCCCGCAGCTGGAACCGCATTGTGGCTAATATCGGTCTGGAAAGAAATAATTTCGGTTTGCAGTTGAAAACCTGGTATCGGTTACCGGAGAATGAAGGCAGTGATGACAATCCCGACCTGAACCGCTATGTGGGATGTGGCGAACTCTGGACAACGCTCTACTGGAAAGACATGCGCTTTGCAATGATGCTGCGTAATAACTTCCGACGGGATAATCTGGGCGCCATCCAGTTGGACTGGAGCATTCCGCCTTCTACTTTAGGCAAGTTAGTGCTGGGTCGGGTGGTTTCCCAAGCCTGGATAGACAAATATTTTAGCGACAAATTCAGCCTGTACGTCCAGTATTTTAACGGCTACGGGGAGGGGCTGATGGATTACAATAAGAGCATTAACCGGATCAGTGCAGGATTTATGATCGCGGAGTGGAACTGATAATTTAAGTAGGGAACGGTCTTGCCACCCGCCTAACCTGACCACCTGACGACCTGAAGGTCACACGAGGTGGCGCGAGGTCACTCGGGGTCACAAGGCCGTTCCCTACTTATGTTTGTTTAATCCTTTAATATTGCTCCTGTTGACGCGGATGTGACCATTTTCGCGTAGCGCGCCAGATAGCCGGTGGTGATAGCCGGTTGGCGCGGCTTTAAGATTTTCCTGCGTTTATCCAGTTCGGCATTGCTGACTTTCAGATTCAGTGTTTTAGCCGGTATATCAATAGCAATAATGTCGCCTTCCTTCACCAATGCAATCGGGCCGCCTTCCGCTGCTTCCGGCGAGATATGGCCGATCGCCGCGCCCTGTGTGCCGCCGCTGAAACGTCCGTCGGTGAGCAACGCAACGGTCTTATCCAAACCCATGCCGACAATCGCCGAGGTGGGCGAAAGCATCTCGCGCATACCCGGGCCGCCTTTGGGACCTTCATAGCGGATAACCACAATGTCACCGCCTTTAATCTTTCCACCGAGAATCGCCGCAATGGCGTCGTCTTCACAATCGAAAACGCGGGCCTTGCCTTCATTTATTTGCATGGCTTGAGCCACCGCGGATTGTTTCACCACGCCGCCGTCCGGTGCGAGGTTGCCGCGCAAAATAGCAATGCCGCCTTGTTTGGAATACGGATTGTTTAAGGGCCGGATGACATCATCATTCAAAACGCGGGCGCTTTTTAAATTCGCTCCCACTGTTTTTCCCGTTACGGTCATCGCCTTTTCATCAATGACACTAAGCGGGCTTATCGTCTTCATCACCGCTTGAATGCCGCCCGCCGAATCCAGATCTTCGATATGGTGATGACCGGCTGGACTCAATTTGCAGATGTTCGGTGTTTTCTCGCTGATTTTATTGAAGAGATCTAAATCAAGCTTGATACCCGCTTCGTGAGCAATGGCCGGGATATGCAAGACCGTGTTGGTGGAACAACCCAGCGCCATATCAACAGCCATAGCGTTTTTAAAAGCAGCGAGCGTCGCAATGTCGCGTGGCTTGACACCCTTTTTAAACAGATCCATAATTTTCATGCCCGCGTATTTAGCCAGGCGATGACGCGCGGCAAGCACTGCCGGAATCGTGCCGTGTCCGGGGAGCCCGAGCCCCAGCGCTTCGGTAACGCAGTTCATAGAGTTGGCGGTGTACATACCGGAGCAGGACCCGCAACCGGGACAGGCGCAGTCTTCAAGCTGCTGCAAGTCAGAGGATGTCATCTTTTTGGCTTTCACCGCGCCGACGCCTTCAAACACTGAGATGAGGTCAACGGCTTTGCCCTGAAACTTCCCCGCGAGCATCGGTCCGCCGCTGATGAAAATGCAGGGAATGTTGAGCCTGAGCGCCGCCATCAGCATGCCTGGAATAATCTTGTCGCAATTGGGAACGAAAACGAGCGCGTCAAACGGATGAGCCATCGCCATGATTTCAATGGAATCGGCGATCAGCTCGCGGCTGGCGAGTGAATATTTCATGCCTGCGTGCCCCATGGCAATGCCGTCGCAAACACCGATGACCGGAAATTCCACCGGCGTGCCTCCGGCCATGCGGATTCCCGCCTTAACATCCTGGGTAATTAAGTCCAGATGGATATGTCCGGGTATGATTTCATTGGCGGAATTAACCACGCCAATCAACGGACGCGCAATTTCTTCATCAGTATAGCCCATGGCTTTAAAGAGCGACCGGTGCGGCGCACGCTCCAGTCCTTTTTTCATGAGATCGCTTCTCATCGTTTTTCTCCCTTATTTATTTCTTTTTTCCGGTCTCAGCGATCGCACGGCTACGCCCGCCTGCCACAGTTCGGATTCGCGCATTTCTTTGAGCTCGGCGTTGAGCTTTTCCTTGTAGTCCGGCGCGCTGTTCACCCGCAGAACCACTTCGGTCTCCTTGCCGATTTCAACGGAATGATAAAGCTCGGCGAAGACAGGCTCCACCGCTTTGCGGAATTTGTGCCGCCAGTCCAGCGCGCCGCGCTGCGCGGTAGCCGAGCAGTTGGCATACATCCAGTCCATGCCGTTTTCGCCGACCAGGCGGATCAGGCTCTGCGTGAGTTCCTCCACCGTCTCGTTGAAGGCTTCACTGGGGCTGTGTCCATGACGCCTGAGTTCAGCGTATTGCGCTTCCATCATGCCCGCAAGCGCGCCCATGAGAACGCCGCGTTCGCCGGTCAGGTCGCTGTAAACTTCCATCTGGAAAGTGGTCGGAAATAAAAACCCGGAGCCGATGGCAATACCCAACGCCAGCGTGCGTTCCATCGCGCGGCCGGTTGCATCCTGATGAACAGCAAAGCTGGAGTTGATACCGCTGCCGTCAACAAAATTACGGCGGACGCTGGTTCCCGATCCCTTGGGCGCGACCAGAATCACATCGACAAAATCAGGTGGAATGACACCGGTCTGTTCCTTATAAACGATGGAAAAGCCGTGCGAGAAGTAGAGTGCATCGCCTTTTTTCAGGTGCGGTTTGACTTTCGGCCAGAGGATCATCTGCGCCGCATCGGAAACCAGATATTGAATAATGGTTGCTTTCTCCACCGCTTCTTCAATCGGGAAAAGCGTCTCGCCAGGTACCCAGCCATCGGCAATGGCCTTATCCCAATATACTTTATCTTCCTTGGTCTGGCCAATAATGACGTTGACGCCGTTGTCTTTCATATTGAAAGCCTGCGCGGGACCTTGAACCCCATAACCCAGCACCGCGATCACTTCTTTCCTAAGGACTTCCTGTGCTTTTTTCACCGTGAACTCTTCTGAGGTCACCACATCTTCCATCGTACCACCAAAATTAATTTTTGCCATAAACCCCCCTGTTTATAATGTTGCTATTATTTATTATTGTTGAATGTTTATTTTAATCTTCCAATTTCAAGGCGATAAGGCCTGTTCTGGTTATATCCGTAATGCCGAGTGGTTCCAGGCGTGCCAGAGAAAAATCGATTTGAGTTTTATCTCCCGTTATTTCGACAATAACATACTTGTCGCCCGACACTATTACTTTCCATTTATTCATGTCAATAGCCTTTTTTACCGTTTCTGAATTCTGGGCCGTCAGATTCAGCCGGACCAGAACCATTTCACGATAAATCGATTCAACATTGGTCAGGTCATCGACGGAAATGACATCAACCAGTCTTTGCAGTTGATTTTCAATCCGGGTGACAGTCGCTTGTGAACCCGCGGTGGTCATCACAATTTTCGATATGTCGTTTTGTGTTGTCGTATTCACGCAAAGGCTGTCAATGTTATAGCCTTTGCCGCCTAATGTGCCGGCAATTCTGGCCAGCACATCGGGTTTATTGTGCACCAGAATTGAAATGACATGCGCCTTTTTTTCCATTCCTTTTTGCCTTTCTATGTATAAAATTTAGTTGATCATTTCTCTCGATCCCAGCGTCATCTGGCTGATCGACTCGCCCGGACGCACCATGGGATAGACGCATTCCTCTCGCGATACACGAAAATCCATCAGTACGGGCTTGTTGACGGAAAGTCCTTGCTTCAGAACGGTTTCCACTTCGTCCGGTTTGGTTGCGCGCAGGCCGATGATGCCGAAAGCCTCCGCCAGCTTCACGAAATCCGGCGCGTAAGTCATATCGGTATGTGAATAGCGTTTTTCATAAAACAATTCCTGCCACTGACGCACCATTCCCAGATAACCGTTATTTAACAGGACAATCTTCACGGCGATATTATACTGGGCGGCAGTCGCCAGTTCTTGAATATTCATCTGGATGCTGCCGTCGCCGGCGATATCCACCACGTGCTTATCGGGGAAAGCGCATTTGACGCCGATAGCCGCGGGCAGTCCAAATCCCATGGTGCCTAAGCCCCCGGAAGAAATAAAAGAATTGGGACGATCAAACTGGAAAAACTGCGCCGTCCACATCTGATTCTGGCCGACTTCCGTTGTGATCAGGGCATCGCCGCAGGTGAGTTTATGCAGCGTTTCAATAACGTATTGCGGTTTGATGACCTCGCCGTTCTGACAGTAAGTCAGGGGCACTTTTTCACGCCATTCGTCAATTTCGTTAAGCCACGTTTTCCTTGATATGGCATCCTGCGCATAGTGATGTTCTTCGAGAAAGCGCAGGAGGTCCTTGAGCGTCGCTTTGGTATCGCCGATAATCGGCAGATCAACGGTAACATTTTTATTGATGGAAGAAGGATCAATATCAATATGGACAATCTTGGCGTTGGCGGCAAAGGTTTCAATCGTGCCGGTCACGCGGTCGTCAAACCTGACACCCACGGCCAGAAGGAAATCGCAGTGGCTAATCGCCATATTCGCGTAATACGTGCCGTGCATGCCCAGCATACCCAGCCACAAGTGATCACTGCCCGGAAACGACCCGAGGCCCATCAGTGTGCCGGTCACGGGAATCTGGTATTTTCGCGACAGGTGGGTTAATTCTTCAGATGCCTTACCGAGGATGACGCCCCCGCCGGTCATGATTAATGGTTTTTTAGCGGCCTGGAGCATATCAAACACATTAGCCATTTTTTTGGGTGCCGGTTTGTGCGCTACTTCATAATTGCGGAATTTGACATTGGCCGGATCATAATCGGTTTGCGTGGCCATGACGTCTTTGGGCAGATCAACCAGCACCGGTCCCGGTCTTCCGGAGCGGGCAATATGAAAAGCTTCTTTGATTGTCGAGGCCAGTTCTTCAATGTTGCGCACCAGAAAATTGTGTTTGGTGCAGGGTCGCGTGATGCCGGTAATGTCGCATTCCTGAAACGCGTCGTTTCCGATGAGGCCGGTCGGGACCTGTCCGGTAAAAACCACCAGGGGTATGGAATCCATATTCGCCGTGGCAATGCCGGTGACAGTATTGGTGGCGCCCGGGCCGGATGTTACCAGACAGACACCGACCTTACCGGTTGCGCGTGCGTAGCCGTCAGCGGCATGCACCGCGCCCTGTTCGTGACGCACTAAAATATGCTTGAGGTCACTTTTATATAGTTGATCATAGATATCCAGAACCGTCCCGCCCGGATAGCCAAAGATAATGTCAACATTCTCTTCTTTAAGCACTTCCAGCAGGATTTGCGTGCCTTTCAACTTCATGTTTTTTGACTCCTCCATCATATTTTACATATCAACTGTATCCAACAGCCTTTAAAAACTGAAAAAGCCGCCAGTTTCTTTTAGGAAAAAGCGGCTTTGTGTCTATAAAAACAAAGCCGCGGGCTTTTCGGGGCCCGCGGCTGATATCTTTTTTCTTAAAGATACCGGGCGGCAGACCCCATAAGTACGACTACTACGACGAGCAATCTTACGTAGGCTTGTATTTGAATTCTGCCACTGTCTAAATCTTTAAGAAACATAATGACTTCCTGATAAATTTGTCTTTCTTTTAACGAAAAAAGCCCCGCTTGTCAAGAGGCATTCTCAGTTCGATGTATAATCTTATCGGAATAATTCTTCTTTTTCTTCAGTTACATCGTCTTCTTTTTCGCCGGGCAACGCGTTATCCAGAAAACATTCATAGATGGTTCCCGCCCCCGATCCTTGCGTCGGCCGTCCGGTTTTGTGATCCACCTTGACAAAAACAATGCCTTCCGGAACGGGGAAGGTCTCAACCGGCGTGCCATGCAGGGCTTTTTCCATAAAATAGAGCCAGACCGGCGCTGCGGCGCGACCGCCCACTTCATGTTTTCCCAGAGATTTTTCCTGATCAAAACCGATCCAGACGCCGGTAATCAGAGATGGTGTAAACCCGATAAACCAGGCATCACGGATGTCATTGGTTGTTCCCGTCTTGCCCGCAACCGGTCGGCCGATGCTTTTCACTCTGCGGCCCGTGCCGCTTTCCACGACGTCCTGCATCACATAGGATGTCATGAAGGCAATGCGTGGATCAATCACTTGCTCCGAGATCAATTTGGTCTCTTCAAAAACATTGCCGGTGCGGTCAACAATTTTGCGGATAAAGTAAGGCGTGACTTTTTTACCGGAATTGGCCAGAACGCCATAGGCGCGAACCAATTCCTGTAAGGTAACGCCCGACGATCCCAGCGCGAGGGAGAGATTCCTGGACAGCGGAGATTCAATGCCCATGTTGGCAGCGTAGGACGTGGCGTAATCAATACCGATATCCTGTAAAATTTTAACGGTTACAACATTTCGGGATTGTACCAGAGCCGTCCTCATGGTAATCGGGCCCAGGAATTTTTCGTCAAAGTTCTTCGGTTTCCACAGACCATCTTCCTGCGACGGGTCTGGAAAGACAATCGGAGAGTCCACAAACCGCGTGGACGGATTCAGGCCTTTATCGAACGCCGCCGTATAGATCAGAGGTTTGAAAGCGGAACCCGGCTGACGGCGCGACTGAATCGCCCGGTTGAATTCGCTTTTGCTGAAATCGCGCCCTCCGACCAGAGCGCGAATCGCGCCAGTTTTAACATCCATGCAATAAAGCGCGCCCTGCACCAGACCTTTCTCGTCTTTGCCCCGCTCTTCCATTTCCGTCAAACCCCTGATGAGTGCGTCTCGGGCAGCTTTTTGCGCCGATAAGTTCAGGGTTGTGTAGATGGTTAATCCTTCCTTGTAGAGTACGTCCGCGCCGTATTTCTCCTGCACATAACGGCGGACATGTTCGACAAAATAGGCGGCGACTTTGTCCTTTGGTTTCATGGGTCTTAGTTTCAGAGGAGCGGCGACGGCTTTATCCATTTGTTCTTTGGTAATAAAACCGTCTTCCTTCATGCGGGTTAAAACGTAAACCTGCCTTTGTTTCGCGCGGTCGAAATAAAGAAATGGGGAGTAGGTGGTGGGCGCTTTCGGTAAACCGGCGAGTAGTGCGGCTTCCGGCAACGTTAGATCCTTGGTGCTTTTGCCGAAGTAACCAATTGACGCCGATTCGATGCCGTAGGTGCCGTGACCCAAATAAATCTGATTAAGATACAAACTCAGAATTTCATCCTTGGTCAGATATTTGTCAATTCGATAAGAAAGAATGGCTTCCTTGAATTTCCTGATGAATTTTCTTTCCGGTGTCAGATACATCAGTTTGGCGACTTGCTGTGTAATGGTGCTGCCGCCCTGCACGATTTTACCTGCTTCCACATTTTTAAACATGGCGCGGAAAATACTTTGCAGGTCGAACCCCTGATGGTGATAAAACCGTGAATCCTCGGCTGCGACAAAAGCAACCTGAACGATTTTCGGAACGTCGGTAATCTTAACCATCTTTCTGTCTTCCAGAAAGAATTCATCAATTAGTTCATCATTTTCGGCAAGGACACGGGAAGCAATGCTGGGCCGGTAATCCTTTAGTGCGTCAATTCCCGGCAGGTCCATGGTCATGACGTAGTAGGTAACGGTTCCGCCGACGGTGGTAAGCAAAATTAAAAAAAACACAACGAATAAAACTTTGAGCGTTTTGGATCGCTTGACGCCTTGTCCCAAGTGTCCCCTCTTTTTTTTGCGTTCAGGCATAACCTAATTCCTATGCTTCATGTTCTTCAGGATCGTCTTCATTGGATTCGGGAAGCTCTTTTTTTTTGGCGGCAAACTTTGCCACAAATATGCTCACTTCATAAAGAAACATCAAGGGGATGGCCATCAAAATCTGACTTAAGGCATCCGGCGAAGGTGTTAATATCGCGGCAACAATAAATATGACTAAGATGGCATACTTCCTGTTGGTAGAGAGGAATTTATCGGTGACAATGCCGAGTTTCGCCAAAAAGAAAATTAAGATCGGCAACTGGAAGGAGATGCCAAACCCCAGCAGAAATGTAACCAGAAAGGACAGATAATCGCTGAATGAAATCATCGCGTGCAGATACTGATTGTTGAAACTGACAAAAAATTCAAAGGCTGGTGGCAGGACGACGAAATAGCCGAAAGTAACGCCGCTCAAAAAAAGCAGTGTGGAAAAAAAGACAAAAGGCACCACATATTTTTTTTCTTTGGGAAGCAGGGCCGGCGAGATAAATTTCCATACCTGATAAATAATGAAAGGGCTGGTTAAAATCAGGGAAGCAAAAAAAGCGATTTTCATATAGGTGAAAAAAGCCTGGGTCAAACCGGTGTAAATCAGATAACTGCTTTTCGGCAGAGCGTCGGTCAAAGGTTTCGTAAGGACGGAGAACAACCAGTCCTTAAAATAATAGCAGACGAAGAAACCAAGCCCCAAGGCAATCAACGAGTTAGCCAGTCTTTTGCGCAATTCAATCAGATGTTCAGTCAAAGACATTTTTAGATCTTCGTTGAGTTCCATAATGTGCCGTTTTGCTGGATACTTGAATTGTAGAAATTATGTTGGATTTTGTTTTTTTCCGGCAGCATCACCGGATGCTTCATTTTTTGCATCTTCCGATTTGGACTTTTTTAACAGAAGAGAATCTTTCAAACCATCATCGGGTTTGGGTTTATCTTCTTCTTTCAAGGCGTCTTTCAGATCCTCGGTGACACCTTCGGTTGCATTTTTGAAATCTCTAAAGCCTTTGCCCAGCGTTTTAGCCAGATCAGGCAGTTTTTTGGGTCCAACGATCAAAAGCGCGATGATCGCGATGATAATCAGTTCCTGAACTCCGATGCCAAACATGAATAGATGACTCCTTAAAATATTGAGTTCTACCTATATATTGATTGCGGTTTTTGTCAATGTTTTTCACAAACGCTGGGATTGATTTCAATGGATAACCAACCGCCGTGGCAAATGGAATTTGTGACGCCTCAAAATTGGCAACCCGGAGAAGGCAAATATTCTGCCCAGTTAGCCTTTATTCGTGGCGTGGAGTGGCCTGTTGTTATTCTGACCAGCGAGGGCCTGTTGTATCCTAGGTTGAAGCCCAGGCGCGCATCGGGTGCTCAAAGATAACGCCGTTTTTTGTCTTGACAATATTATGACCATTAATATATCGATAGATTTCTGCCCAGTCGGAAACAGACCGCGACAAAGAGCTGTCAGGGTAAGGGCCATTATTAAAAGAGGCTTATTGTATAAAATTATTAAACGAAAGTGAGGATGAAACATGAAGATTGAAGATGTAAAAAATGTATGTATCGTTGGCGCAGGTAACATGGGTCACCAGATTTCCCTGCAATGTGCTCTTAGCGGGTACAAAGTTATTTGCACGGATGTTATCCCGGCTGTTCTGGAAAAAGCCGAAAAGTTTGTTGACAGCTACCTGGCTGGTCGCGTGCAGAAGGGCAAACTAACGGAAGAGGCTGCGAAGACTACCCGCGCGAATATCTCATTCACCGGTGATCTGAAAGTGGCCGCCGGCAATGCCGATGTCGTCATTGAAGCCGTTCTGGAAAGAATCGACCTGAAGCGCAAGATTTTTGCCGATCTGGACAAGATTGCTCCGGCTAAAGCGATTCTGGCCACCAACAGCTCTTTCATCGTGAGCTCAAGAATTGCCAGCGCCACCAATCGTCCCTCTCAGGTATGCAACCTGCATTTTTTCAATCCGGCCCTCGTTATGAAGCTGGTTGAGGTGGTGCAAGGTCCCCATGTTTCGGATGAAACGGCGCAGTGTATGATGGCCTTCTGTCTGAAGATTGACAAGGTGCCAATCTTGATCAAAAAGGAAGTGGACGGTTTTGTTCTCAATCGTATTTTCGCCGTCCTTCAGAGAGAAGCCCTCTGGATGCTCGAAATGGGCGTGGCCACTTATGAAGACATTGACAAAGCCTGCGTCTATGGCGCTGGACACCCCATGGGTCCCTTCCGCCTCAACGACCTGACCGGTATTGATCTGACCTATGACGTCTGTATGGGACACTTC
Organism: Deltaproteobacteria bacterium; assembly: GCA_025355175.1. Lineage (GTDB taxonomy): Bacteria > Desulfobacterota > Syntrophia > Syntrophales > Smithellaceae > UBA8904. Next base: position 14,136 of record JANYAF010000053.1, read on the forward strand.
CTGGAAACCGGCAATCCGGCAGATCTTCCTTCTCCCAGTGTCGTGAAGAAGTACACCGAAGGCAAATTTGGCCAGAAGACCGGCGAAGGCTGGTACAGCTACAAGAAATAAATTCTCAAAGGGCGCCCACCTAGACTATTGTGGTCTTACGGGCGATTATAAAGAAGACGCCCCGAAGTTGAAAAACTCCGGGGCGTCTTTGCAATGATCAAATTCAAATCCGTGGAGACGTTGCATGCAACATCTCCGCCAATCCCACGGCATATCCGGGAACAATAAATAACTTTACAAAACGACAGACTCCCTTTACCGCTTACTGAACGTATTGAATCCCGCTTAAGCGGGACGAGCGTTCCTTCTCCATAGCGAGCTCGCGAGGTGGTTGAATATTTGCAAGCAATGGATTATATAACCGGCAAACCTTAAGGAGTCTCCCGTATGCCGATTTATGAATATTATTGCAGAAAATGTAACACGATATATAACTTCTTTTCCAAATCGGTCAACACAAGCAAAGTCCCTTCCTGTCCAACATGTAAAAACGTAACGCTTGTACGCCAGATGTCCGTGTTTGCGGCGATTACCGGCTCAGGAAAAGACGATGCCACAGATGATCCCTTGAAAGGCTTTGATGAAAGCAAAATGGAAAAAGCCATGATGCAGTTCGCGGCCCAAGCGGAAAAAATGAAAGATGACGATCCGAAAGCCGCAGCAAAGCTAATGCGAAAATTGTCGGAAACGACAGGGATGAAGCTGGGCGAAGGGTTTCAGGAAGCCTTGCAGCGCCTGGAGGCGGGTGAAGATCCGGATAAGATCGATGAAGAAATGGGAGATATTCTGTCGGGTGAAGATCCGTTTGGGGAAAAGCAGGGCAGCAAGATCAAGATGCCTGTTTCGCGAAAACCTCGTAAAGATGAAACGTTATATGACCTCTAGCCGGTTGAAAGCGGGTCTTTGTTGTGGTGGTCTCAGCGGAATTCAAATTCTTAAAACATCAGGTTATTTGGCCGGTTTCACCTGCGAACCTTGCGAAATTACATCAGGCATTTTTACGTCGTTTTGGTTTTTCCAGCGGAAACAGGCTGGTGTATTTCTGATACAATTCAAATAAAAAAGCCACGCGCTCTGCTTCCGTTTTGCAATTGGTTTTCCCGTAAGCGGCATCCACGGTTTTGTCCAGATGCTGAATCTCTAAGTATTGAGAGGAATTTGAGCTGACTTATTATTGTTTTGAGTTTAGCAATCCTTGTATTGTGGAAGAAATTGAAATCCTTTCTGTTGGCAGAATCACATATCTCCAAGGTTTAACGATTCCAAACCGGCCTATATTGTCACTTACTTTTTTACAATATATTTCCGCTGTCCGTTTTTTAGCTTGAACACCGGGGTCATTTATTTCGACTGCCGGTTTAACCTCGACCATAACAATTTCATTGTTCAGTTCGACTACAAAATCAGGCTCATACCGATGGTTAGTCTCACCTTCCGCATCGCGCCAGAAGAGGCCCTCAAACTGATTAGGCGCGGGACGTAGCCAGTTTTGAGAT
>JANYAF010000259.1 GCA_025355175.1 Deltaproteobacteria bacterium
CGGTGGCAATACGGCTGGCATAAAGACTCGCGGCATAATTACCTGCCGCCTTGATTTGGCCTGTGCCACCTACCGCCGCCCGCACATATTCTTCGGACACATAAATCTTGGTTGGTGCAAAACCGTGGGCGTAATAGGCACCCACCGGCCCTGCAATGATAAAGAAGAGGTATTCACTGGACGGATGCACACCAAGGGCGGCTTCCGTGGCAATCATCGTCGGCCGGATATAAAGGGATGACCCCGCCTCTCTGGGAATCCAGTCGCGCTCGAGCAACACAAATTTTTTAAGGGCGTCAAAAAACACCGTTTCGTCCATTTGAGCCATGCAAAGCCTTTCGGCGGACGCATTCATCCTTCTGATGTTCTCCATCGGACGGAAAAGATAAATTTCATCTTTCTTCCCCCGGTAGGCTTTCAAGCCTTCAAATATTTCCTGGCCGTAATGAAGACACATGGCGGTCGGATCAAGCTGCAAATAATGGTAAGGTTCGATGACGGGGTCATGCCAGCCGGTTCCTTCCTTATATTTCATTGTAAACATGTGGTCGGTAAAGTGCTTGCCAAAACCTAATTTGGTTTCATCAGGCTTGGGTTTCATGTATTTCGGCAATGCTTCGACAATCTTAATTTCCATAGATTCCTCTTTAATTAAAATATCTTCCAATCACGAACGTCGGCTAAATCACTTTTTTCATATCACTAAACGATGCGTCGATCAAGGCTTCTATATTGAATCGCTTCGGCAATGTGCGTGGGCTCGATTTTCTCCTTGCCTTCCAGATCGGCAATCGTGCGGGACACTTTCAGAATACGGTTCATGGCACGAGCGGAAAGACCCAGTTTTTCTATGGCCATTTCCATGAGCTGATGCGATTCTTCATCAATGGAACAATAGGAGCGAATCTGTTTTTCCGTCATGCGGGCATTGGTAACGACACCCAAATTGCCAAAGCGTTTTATTTGCCTTTCACGCGCGCCATCAACCCTCTCTCTGACTGGTGCTGATGCTTCGCCTTCTTCTTTTCCCGTCAAGGCCCGGTATCTGACCGACGGCACCTCGATATGCAAATCAATGCGATCCAGCAGCGGGCCGGATATTTTCGCCTGATACTGGCGGATCTGCTGGGGTGAACAGCGGCAGGCGCGAACCCGGTCTCCAAAATAGCCACAGGGACAGGGATTCATGGCGGCCACCAGCATAAACTTGGCCGGAAAGGCTGCGGTCACGGCCGAGCGAGTGATCGTAATCGTTCCTTCTTCCAGCGGCTGGCGCAACGCTTCCAGCGCATTTCTTTTGAATTCCGGCAGCTCGTCCAGAAAGAGCACGCCCAGATGAGCCAGACTGATTTCTCCGGGATGCGGCATTTGGCCGCCCCCGACCAGGCCGACATCGGAAATGGTATGATGAGGCGCACGGAAAGGCCGTACAGCAATCAATGTTTCTCCTGAATTCAGCAGACCGGCCACGGAAAAAACCTTGGTTACCTCAATGGCCTCTTCAAAAGAAAGATCGGGCAAAATCGTGGGCAGCCGCTTGGCCAGCATGCTCTTACCGGAACCGGGCGGGCCAATCATCAAAATATTATGGCCGCCGGCCGCCGCGACCTCCAACGCCCTCGTCGCCTGCTTCTGGCCTTTTATTTCAGAAAAGTCGATATCATAGTGACGATTCTTTTGAAAAATATTACCAGTATCCAGATGGAGCGGCAAAATGGTTTGTCTGGCTCCTAAAAACTCGACAACGTCGGGAAGCGTCTTGACGCCATAAACATGAATGCCTTCCACCATGGCCGCTTCCGCAGCGTTTTCTTCCGGCACAAATACTGATTGGATGCCAAGCTCCCTGGCTTTAAAAGCAGCAGGCAATACGCCCCGAACACCTTTAATACTACCGTCGAGCGACAACTCGCCGATAAACAAGCAGCCCTGAAGGGCGGCTTCTTCGATCAACCCCTCCGCAGCCAGAATGCCTACCGCAATCGGCAGATCAAATCCAGTTCCCTCTTTCCGAATATCAGCAGGCGCCAGATTAACGGTGACATGAGACCGCGGAAAACTGTAACCGGAATTCTTGATGGCGGCTTTGATCCTGTCGCGGCTTTCTTTCACAGAGGCATCAGGCAGGCCGACCGTGGCAAATTGCGGCAAACCCTGGGAAACATCTACTTCCACCGATACAGGGTATGATTCCATACCGATAACACTCATGCCGAACACTTTTATGAACACTATATTGTCTCCGAGGAAGAATTTACTGTCAAAAATAATAGCTAATTACCGTATATATATCAAGTTTTTAATTTACTTAAAAATATTTTCGACTTTCTTGACTCATCAAAGGCGCTGTGCTAGGGTCTCTGCAAATTGTTTAGACTCACATAATTCAAGCATACTAAAGTCAGTAGCCGCCATGAAAAAGCTATCCCATGTTAATGATGCAGGCCAGGTACAAATGGTGGATGTAACGGATAAGGATAAGACCGTCCGAAAAGCAACGGCCCGCGGCAGAGTCATCATGAAAAGCAGCACGCTTCAGCTTTTGGAAGCGGGCCGGGTGGCTAAAGGCAACGTGCTGACCACCGCCAAAATCGCGGGTATCATGGCGGCAAAAAAAACCGGCGAACTTATCCCCTTATGTCATCCACTGGCACTGACGGGCATTGATATCACCTTTGAAATCGACCGTCTAAACTCGCAGGTGATCATCGAAACGCAGGTCCGGACGGTCGGTCAAACCGGCGTGGAAATGGAAGCGCTGACGGCGGCCAGTATTGCCGCACTAACTATTTACGATATGTGTAAAGCCGTAGATAAAGAAATAATCATCAGTGATATTATGCTTCTGAAAAAAAGCGGCGGCAAAAGCGGCACCTTTACCAGAAAAGCATCAGAATAATTCGGAGATTATCCGTGAGTCAGATTTTTAAAATTAAGAAGGCTTTTAGGGTTCCTTTTATCATAGCTGTGGCGCTTTTATTTGTTCTTCTGGCGCTGAGTCTTTTCCGTGACCAGTCCTGGGAACAAATTCTGATCGCGGCTTTATGCCTTGTCACACTGCTTATTGCCATTGAGATATTCGAAAGAGAATTTGCCGTTTCTGAAAACGGGTTGCGTATTAAAAAATTTTTCCGCACGAAAGATTTTACCTGGACGGAAATCACGCACCTGGGTGTCGTCATCATGCGCAATAAGGCTTACTTTCTTCTGACTACGACCAAAGGGTTTTATGTGTTTTCCAATCTTCTGCAAAATCATACGCTCCTGATCCGCCATCTGGCGGACAAGCTTGGCGAGGAAAAAGTGGAGGTGGAAGTTAAAAGCTATCTGGAGAACCCCGTCGAACGGACATCTCTGGTCGTTTTGACCTGGATTGCCCTGATTATTATTGTCGTGATTATCCTGACTAAATTTATAAAATTATAATTTCCGTTCGTCGTTTTGAGCAGCAAAAAGATTGAAGTAAATGGTATGTTTGAAAAGATGGATTCAAATGCAGGAGTTTCATGGCCATGAGAGCAAAAAAACAGAATAAAACGACAGCAGGCATCGACGTCCAGGAAACATGTTTCACGGTCTTCGAAGAAATATTGGAAAAAAACTTGGATGATCTGGCTACGGTCTTATCCGTTTCCGATAATGGCAAAAGTAAACTTCACGAGGAAGTCATGGCCATGGTGGAAAAAGGTCTGTTCAAAATCGCCCTGCGTCGTTCCAGCTATGTCAAAAGTACAGCGGCGGCGTTTCTGGGGATCAACCGCAATACGTTTACCGATAAGATGGCCAAGCTGGGCATCGACTGCGAAAAAATCAAATAGGTTTCCCGATGATTTACACAGAAATGCTTCATAAGTTGAAAACGTTTCTATATTTCATCGCTCATTGCCGTATTTTTATCGGCCATCACCCGGCTCGTGTTCCAGCCCCCTCAATAATCTTTTGCCCGTCTCTTCCCGGCCAGTTCAATTGCGGTTTTGCCGGTTTAATGACATGCCATCTCCGGGACAAACCTTTGGCTACAACAGCCGATCTTACAATCGCCGCCCTCTGGATTAAGATAAAAAGCGCCGGTTTGCAGACCGTCTTTGCTGGGGAAAATACCGCAACCAGTTACTTAAATGGCACGGAAACCGTCCAGGCCATGGACATATCCGTTCTGGAACTCAAACAAGAGGACGCGCAGGAATTTCTTTTCTTTCACAAAGACAGGACAGCAGCGTTATCCCGCATCACCGAGGAAATGAAGCAATTTCTGGCGGATGAGGAGAAAAGGCTGGAAGACCAAGCCGCCGCCATTTTGTCGGTCGATCTGGAAACAGTCAACAGCCGGATGATTCTGCTGAAAGACATCTGCTGGATGCTGGAAAAAGACATTCTATCTCATCTGCAAAAAGTGCTCGCACTGGCTGGCGCCCAGCAAAATAGAGCGGTCCAACCCGCCGCCTTTCGAAAATACCGTAAACTCAGCCTGCTCTTAAACGCGCTGGATCGCCTGGAAGTCAGGGGACGCGACTCGGCGGGCATTCAACTGACCTTCACGCTGAAAAATGAAAAAGCAATGAAAACGGTGGTCCAGCAGATCCGGGGAAGCGGATTAGCCGATGATTTTCAGCGGCGGATACAAATAGGCGACCTGATCAATCAGTCCATTTGCATTTCGACCGGTCCAGCCGGCCGTTCCGACGGCATCAGCGTGACGTTCACCTATAAAACATTTTCCATTGTCGGAGAACTGGGCTGTAACGTTGCCGACTTGAGAAACTCCATTCAAACTGACCGGATCCTGCAATATTTTGCCGCACAAGAAACGGTTTGTGAAACAGCCCTGACGCATACCCGCTGGGCTTCTGTCGGCTCCATCACGGAAGAAAATTGTCACCCGGTGAATAATTTTACAACCAATCATTCGTCATCCGCTTGTCCCTCGTCACTCGGCGTCGGAACGCAAATCCATGTGGTCTTAAACGGAGATATCGACAACTACACGGCTTTGCGGGAAGCGTTGGAAGCGGATGGCGAAATGATCGCCCCGCTGGTCACCACCGACACCAAAATCATTCCGCTGCAAATTGAAAAATATCTGAAAGCGGGGCAAAATCTAACCGAAGCGTTTAGACTGGCCGTTAATGATTTTAAAGGATCGCAGGCCATCGTGATGACGAGTAACCTTGAGCCAGGCAAAATGTTTCTGGCGCTCAAAGGCAGCGGCCAATCCATTTATGTCGGTGTGAATGCCGACCAATACATGTTTTCTTCGGAACTATACGGCCTGGTAGAGGTCATGCCGCGTTTTCTCAAGATGACCGGCGAGACGGTCAACGGCACGGTTGCCGGTCAAATATTTATTCTGGATCAGAATCGCGGCGGCGGGCTGGCGGGCCTTTCCGCCTGTTGCTATGACGGGACAGCCATTGAGCTCACCGACCGTCTTCTGCAAACAGCAGAGATCACCACGCGGGACATTGACCGCAGCGATTATCCGCATTTTTTCCTCAAGGAAATTTCCGAATCTGCCCTCTCCATCAAAAGAACGCTGCGCGGTAAATACCGGATTATCGCATCCGGTCAATCCGCACCGCAGGTCATTTTTAATCTGGGAACAGACATGGTCCCGAACTCCGTGAAGGGAGGTCTCCAAAACGGCTCGATAAGAGACATCATCATCATCGGTCATGGGACCGCGGCCATAGCGGGTCAGGCCGTGGCCGACGCGCTCGCCCATTATCTCCAAGGAACGTCTCTTAAAATCCTGGCCTGCATCGCATCAGAATTAAGCGGTTTCGGACTGAAAGACGATCTGACCGACACACTGGTCATCCCGATCACGCAATCAGGCACAACCACCGACACCAACCGGGCCGTGGCCATGTCGCGGGAACGTGGCGCGCATATTATCTCCATTGTCAACCGTCGGCAATCGGACATCACCGCCAAATCACACGGTGTATTTTATACCAGCGACGGACGTGATATTGAAATGTCGGTTGCCTCCACCAAAGCTTTTTATGCCCAGATTGTCGCGGGACAGGTGTTAGCCCTTTATTTTGCCCAATTGCTAAGGTCGCGCACCGACGGGTACATCGCGGCGGCGCTCAGGCATCTTGAATCCACACCTCGTTTGATGGATCGGATTTTCGAGAACCGCGGCGCCATTGCCGCTTCGGTGAAAAGAACCGCCGGGAAACGTTATTGGGCAATTGTGGGCAGTGGGCCCAACAAGGCGGCAGCCGACGAGATACGCATTAAACTCAGTGAACTTTGCTATAAAACAATTTCCTCCGATATTGTGGAAAACAAAAAACATATCGATCTATCTGCCGAACCGCTCATTCTGGTTTGTGCCTCCGGCAATCCTCAAGCCGTTGTGGAAGATGTCGTCAAAGACGTGGCGATTTTCAAAGCACATCAAGCAGCCGTCATTGTTTTTGCAGATGAAGGCGATCACCGTTTTGACCAAATCGCCGACGCGGTCATTGCCATCCCCGTGGCGCCTTCACCATTACCGGTTATTCTTAACACGATGGCCGGCCATTTGTGGGGCTACTATGCAGCATGTGCCATCGATGAAGAGGCGCAAATCTTCCGCGAATTCCGTACCCAATTATCAGCGGAATTAATGGAAAGAACAAAAAAGAAATTATCTATTTTTGACATGATTGCCGATGTTTCTTTCCGACGGGTGATCAATGATTTTTATTCCCTTTTCAATCATCATCGCCTGAGCGAATCGTTTGGCGTGCTGAGGGGCAAAACCATTGCCGATCTCACGCTCTTGCTCAAATATGCCGCAGGCAAACTGCCTCTCCAAGACATTCGCCACGAATTCAAAGGTGAAGAAAATCTGATTTCTCCGTTTGATCTTCTGGATGTAACGCTGGGAATGGCCATCGACGAACTCAGCCGTCCGATCGACGCCATTCGTCATCAGGCCAAAACGGTCACGGTAGGCACCAGCAGGAAGGAAAAAGAACTCAAAGGCATTATTTTCGACTTGCTGGAAACCCTCAATTTTTCCGTGAAAAATCTGACCTATCGCAATATCCTGACGATCAATCGTATCCAGCCTGCCATCGCGGCGGTGCAGGGGTACACCATTTATGACATCAGTCAGCTTGACGAACAAGGCAATCCCGCGGAAGGCTCAACCATTGTCATCCGTGCTAAAGGCGGCATTGCCGCCAACATGACGTCCCGCGCCGATCATCCGGCGGTTTTGATGGGAACAAAAAGATCGATCGTCAGCACCAACCATGTTTATGTAGGCAAGGGCAAATCCGACAGGGTGCCCCTTGTGATCATCCCTTTGCTCGGTGAAGATAATTTCGTAGACACCCTTCTTTTGATTCATGTGAATTACAATGAATTGTTGACCCTTAGTGAAAAGAGAGGGGTATTGGGTTATCGTTACAATGATATCCGGAATCTCATCAACGAGTACAACCTCGCCTGGCGCGATGAGTACCTGGAATCCATTCCGCTGGAAGCGCTCTTTAGCGAACAGATCGAAGCCATCGCCGAACAGATCAGATTACGGTTGGCTAAACGATAAGTAAGTTCATAGCAGAATAAAGATGGAAAACGCATGAAAGAGCTTTTTAAGCCTGAAGACATTGAACGAAAAGTCATCCTCATTCTGAAAATTCTGCACGAAAGCCCGGAACCGATCGGTGCGCGTGTGATTGCCCGCAGGATGTTGGAACGCAATGTGCAACTCAGTGAAAGGATGGTCCGCTATCATCTCAAAGTTATGGACGAGCGGGGACTTACCCAACTGGTGGGCAGGCGCGACGGCCGGATCATCACAGAGCAGGGGCTTGCTGAAGTATCCGACGCCCGCGTGCAGGACAAGATTGGCCTTTCCATTTCACGCATAGACATCCTTTCCTTCAGAACGACTTTTGATGTTAAAAAGAAGCGTGGTCTGGTACCGGTTAATATCTCCTTCTTCCCGAAAGAGCAGTTTAATCAAGCCCTAAAGATCATGAAACCTGTCTTTCAAAAAAAACTGGCCGTCAGCTCGCGCGTCGCAGTGGCACAGGCCGGCAAAACCCTGGGTGATATTGTGGTGCCTCAGGGTAAAGTGGGATTCGCAACCGTGTGCAGTATCGTGATCAATGGCGTTCTTTTAAAGCACGGCATTCCCATTGATTCCAAGTTTGGCGGTATTCTCCAGATGAGAAAAGGGGAAATATTGAGATTTGTGGAGCTGATTCATTACGCTGGCTCATCGCTCGATCCTTCGGAAATCTTTATTCGCGGAAAGATGACCTCTGTCGGACAAGTGGTGACTGAAGGCGAGGGAAAAATTTTGGCCAATTTCCGTGAAATACCCGCACTGAGCCGAAGCCTGGTTGACCGCGTGGTCGATGACTTTGCCAAGACCGGTATTCATGGCGTCTTATCCATCGGCAATATCGGCCATCCTGTGTGTCAGACCCATGTGGATATGAATAAGATCGGGATGATTCTTATCGGCGGCTTGAACCCGGTTGCTGCGGTCGGTGAAGAAGGTTTTGATGTGGACAATAAAGCCATGTCCACGGTGATGGAATTTGAAAAGCTAAAGGATATTGAGACGCTTTAGATATCGCAAGAAATGTAGTGAGCATATAAACATATCGCGGCGTGTCATTGAATACGGTTGTAGGGAGGCGCTATGGATTTTAAGCCGAAATCCTATGAAAAAATTTGTCAACTGATTGATCGCGGCGTGGATATTCCCAACCCCGGAACACTCGATATCGGCAATGAAATCAATGTCGATCAAATTTCAGGAAAGGGTGTTACGATTTATCCAGGTTGCCGGATCTATGGCGCAAAAACCGTTATTTCATCCGGCTGCAAGCTGGGCTGCGAGGCGCCGGTCACGATTGAAGACTGCCAACTTGGACTGGCAGTCGAGCTCAAGGGCGGTTTCTTCAGCAAATCTGTTTTTCTGGAAAAAGCAAATATGGGCATGGGCGCGCACGTCCGTGAAGGATGCATTCTGGAGGAAGAAGCTGGCGGCGCCCATTGTGTCGGATTGAAGCAGACGATTCTTTTCCCATTTGTAACCCTTGGCAGTTTGATTAATTTCTGCGACTGCCTGATGGCTGGCGGCACCGGCCGAAGCAATCATAGCGAAGTGGGAAGCTCCTATATCCATTTCAATTTTACGCCGGATGCCGACAAAACAACGCCATCCCTGATCGGCGATGTCCCCAAGGGGGTTATGTTAAATCAACCCCCCATTTTTCTGGGAGGACAGGGAGGCATGGTCGGTCCGCTACGCATCGGATACGGCAATGTTGTGGCGGCAGGCTCCATATTAAGACAGGATTATCCACAGAACAATCAGTTGATATTCGATTTGCCGCAATCCCAAGGCGTCCGGGATTTTAGGCCCATGGCCTACCCCAATTTCCAGCATATGGTGGAAAACAACATCCTCTATATGGCAAACTTAAAGGCTCTGGAAGCTTGGTACATGCAGGTCAGAAAACCGTTTTTTGAAGCCCGGGAATTTGGTTCATTAATTTATAACGGGGCTATGGACCAGCTTTCCCTTGCCGGAAAAGAGCGCCTCAAAAGACTCAAAATAATGGCACAAAAAGCTGTATCCCCGTCCCTGAAACAACGAAAATCGGAGTCGATCAGCGAAAAACAAGCCTTGTATGAACATATAGATGATATTGAAGGCATCTTGTCTGAGAAAATACAAGATGATGCAACCCACAAAGCCCAGCAAGCGTTTCTCCGGGCCTTCGCGCAATCCGGCGGAAATGATCCTAGGCCGTATATTGAAACAATCCAGCAACTCCCACCCGACATATCCGCAAAAGGCGTCAAATGGCTTCAGGGCATTGTGGATTATTATTGCCAAAGAATATCAACAGTGCTATCATCCATCAGCTTATTCAGAACACTTTAGTTCAATAACGATGGAAGTTACTCATGGCTAAATTATTTGGAACCGACGGGATCAGGGGAGAGGCAAACCGCTATCCAATGAACGCGGAAATCGCCTTTAAAGTCGGCCAAACCGTAGCATATCTTTTTAAAAGAAACAGCCACCGGGCTCGCGTGGTCATCGGAAAAGACACTCGTATTTCCGGGTATATGCTGGAGAGCTCCCTGGAAGCCGGCATTACGTCCATGGGAGGCGACCCCTATCTGGTCGGTGTGCTGCCCACCCCCGGCATCGCCTTTATTACGCAGAGTATGCGCGCTGATGCAGGCATCGTCATTTCCGCATCTCACAATCCCTATCATGATAATGGACTCAAGATCTTCAATGCCGATGGTTTCAAGCTGACCGACGCGCAGGAGAACGACATCGAAGGTATGATTCTCGGAAATCGGCTCAATGATCTTCTGCCAAAGGCAAAAGCGATGGGGAAGGCCTTGCGCATCAATGATATTCACGGCCGATACATCGTTTTTCTGAAAAACTCTTTTCCCCGCGAGCTGTCAATGGAAGGCATTAAAATTGTTCTGGATACTTCCAACGGTGCCACTTACCGGGTCGCGCCCGACGCGTTTGGCGAACTCGGCGCCGATGTCGACGTTATTCACAACACCCCGAATGGCCTTAATATCAACGACGGGTGCGGCTCACAACACACGGAGGATCTGAAAAATACGGTTATCAAAAGCGGGGCAGCCGTCGGGCTGGCCTTTGATGGGGACGGGGACCGTCTGATTGCCGTGGATGAGAAGGGAAACGAAATCACAGGTGATCAACTACTCATCATCTGCGCTTATGTTTTGAAAAAAGAAGGCCGGTTGAAGAATGATCTCCTCGTCAGCACGGTCATGAGCAATCTGGGCTTGCGAGTCGCCTGTAAAAAGTATGGTTTTCATCATCATATGGCAAACGTCGGGGATCGTTACGTCCTGGCAGACATGTTGCGCCTCGGAGCCATCATCGGCGGCGAAGATGCAGGGCATATGATTTTTCTTGAACACCATAAAACGGGAGACGGCATCATAGCGGCCATGCAACTCATTGCCGCCATGCTTAAGGAAGGTAAGTCGTTGTCTGAACTGGCGCGGTTGATGGACGTGTTTCCGCAAAAGCTCATCAACATCGATGTGAAGAGCAAACCGGAGATTTCCACCATTCCCGGGCTCAAGGAGATTATCGGACAGGTGGAACGCTTATTGGGTGAAGAAGGACGAGTCCTGGTCAGATATTCCGGCACTCAAAATATGTGCCGAATTATGGTGGAAGGGCCGTCTCGTGATATGACGGAAAAATATTGCCGGCAAATCGCCGACGTGGTGAAAAGCGAAATCGGCTGATTGTGGATAAAATTCAGATCCCTATTAGGACTCATTCTTTACTACTCGAAACAAGAGCTTCAATCTAGTATAGAAATATTAATCGCCTTGGGAATGCCATTATTCCCGGAATCTTGAAAGGGTTAATTCGGTTAAAATGAAAAATACAAAATTCATCTTTGTGACCGGCGGCGTTTTATCGTCATTGGGGAAAGGGCTGGCAGCGGCCTCTATCGCGGCAGTTCTGGAGTCTCGCGGTCTTCATGTGACCAACCAAAAACTGGATCCGTATATTAATGTCGATCCCGGGACCATGAGCCCCTTTCAGCACGGGGAAGTATTCGTCACCGACGACGGCGCCGAAACGGATCTGGATCTGGGCCATTACGAGCGATTTTCATCCACGAGAATGGGGAAGGGCAACAACCTGACCACCGGGCAGGCTTACTTTTCCGTCATTACCAAAGAAAGACGCGGCGATTACCTGGGCAAGACCGTCCAGGTCATCCCGCACATTACCAACGAGATCAAGGATTTTATCCGCGAAACAGCAAAAGGATTCGATGTTTCGATTGTGGAAATCGGCGGCACCGTCGGCGACATTGAAAGTCTGCCCTTTTTGGAAGCAATCCGCCAATTCCGCAATGAAGCGGGCCGACAAAATGCCATTTTTATTCATCTCACCTGGGTGCCCTTTATTAAGACCGCCGGTGAAGTAAAGACCAAACCCACACAGCACAGCGTCAAGGCGCTCAGAGAAATCGGCATTCAACCGGACATCCTGCTATGCCGGACGGAAAACTTTCTATCGGAAGACATCAAAGCCAAAATTGCGCTCTTCTGCAACGTCGAAGTTTCTTCTGTTTTTACGGCCAAGGACGTCAGCTGCATTTATGAAGTGCCACTGGTTTATCACCACGAAGGACTGGATACAAAAATTATTGAACTGCTTAACATGTGGACCGGTCAGCCGAAGCTGGATGCCTGGGAGAATGTTGTAGAAAAATTTTATCATCCAGCGAATGAAGTCTGTGTCGGCATCGCGGGCAAATACGTCAATCTTACGGATTCATATAAGAGTCTCAATGAAGCGCTGGTGCACGGCGGCATTGCCAACAATTGCCGTGTACGCCTGAAATTCATCGATACCGAAAAAATTGAACAGGAGGGCGCGGCCAAGTATTTATCCGACGTGGACTGCGTGCTAGTGCCGGGCGGGTTTGGCAACCGCGGCATTGAGGGCATGATTCAGGCGGCCGAGTATGCGCGGGTAAACAAAATTCCGTACTTCGGTATTTGTCTCG
>JANYAF010000265.1 GCA_025355175.1 Deltaproteobacteria bacterium
TTCGCCGCGGCCATCGCGTTAAGCAGGAGTATTTCCACATCAACACCGATAATCGCCGCGGGAACTATCCCCGGCATGGAAAGCGCTGAATAGCGCCCCCCGATATTAGAATCGCTTTGGAATACATGTTGTAAAGAAAGCTTCTTGCTTAATTCCTTCAAAGAACTGCCTTTGTCGGTAATAAAGATAAAATGACGGCTGGCGGAACTGCCCATTTTCTCCAGGGTCAAGTTATAAAAATAGTGAAAGAGCGAATTGATCTCCAACGTTGTTCCCGATTTCGAAGAGACAAGAAAAAGAGTCTTTTCCAAATCAAGATTTTGAGTAAGTCGGGAAATTAAAACCGGGTCGGTGGTATCCATGATATGCAATTGAGGATAACCTGCCGCACTGCCGAACATTTTGTTGAATACTTCCGCGGCCAGAGAAGATCCGCCCATCCCCAGTAAAACAACATCGTTAATTCTGCCGCTGGTAAATAGTTCAAGGGTGGCGCGAATATAATTTATCTTTTCTAATGTTTCCGAGGGAGCGACAAGCCAGCCCAGCCGGTTGGTAATCTCATCCGGCGCTGATTTCCAGACGGTATAATCTTTCGCCCAGATGCGTTCAATAATATGGTCCCGGCGCATTGTGTCCAATGCGCTTATAATTGAGTCTTGATATTCTCCCAGAGAATAAGAAATATTGGCATTATCCATCGAGATTCCTAGTGAGCAAGATTAAGTAATTCTTTTGCGGCCTCAATAATTTTTTCAGTGGTGAAGCCAAATTTTTCATAAAGCACCGGTCCCGGAGCGGAAGCGCCGAAAGTATCCATGCCGATGATTTTTCCTGTGAGTCCCGTGTAATGTTCCCAGCCAAGACGGATTCCCGCTTCCACCGAGATGCGGGCGGTGATCGCGGGCGGCAAAACACTGTCACGATATTCCTGCGGCTGACGATCAAATATTTCCCAACTGGGAAGCGAGACAACTCTTACCTCTGTGCCATTTTCCGCTAATTTGCGGGCGGCAGCCAGTGTTAAAGAGACTTCCGAACCCGTGGAGATCAAAATCAAATCCGGATTTGGCGCTGATTCCCACAGTGTATAACCACCTCGTCTCGTGCCAGATGCGGCATTGCATACGCTTCGATCCAGCACCGGTAGATTCTGACGGCTGAACACAAGCACTGTGGGCCCACTGGTGTTAGTGATAGCCAGACGCCATGCTTCCATCGTTTCGTTGGCGTCAGCGGGCCGGATAACCGTCATGTTCGGCACCTGACGCAGATTCATGATCTGCTCCACCGGTTGATGCGTGGGGCCGTCTTCTCCCACACCGATGCTGTCGTGCGTGAAAACAAAGATTGTGCGTATACCCATCAGCGCGGCCAGGCGCATAGGCGGGCGCATATAATCGGCAAAGGGCAGGAATGTGGCTGTATAAGGAATTATGCCTCCATGCAGCGCCATGCCTACGGCAATCGCTCCCATCGCGTGTTCGCGTACGCCGAAATGAATGTTGCGGCCTTCAAAACTCCAAGATCCGCCAACCATGCCATGCAAACCGGTTGCGGACGTTGCGGGGCTTTGAAAATCGCCAAGGCCTTTGAGCCAGGTAAAGGTGGAAGGATTCAAGTCAGCCGAACCGCCAACAAGTTCCGGGACCTTCGCCGCAATGGCCTGCATTACCGTTTCCGATGCTTTGCGGGTGGCGATATCTTTTGAACCCGCGGAAAATTCAGTGAAAGCGGCTTCCCAGTCGGCAGGCATTTCGCCATTCATGACGCGCAGGAATTCCGCGGCAATCGGTTCTTTTTGTTTGCAGCTATCTAATTTATCCTGCCATTGCTTCTCATATTTTTTACCGCGCGAAAGCGCCTTGCGAAAATATTTTCGAACATCGTCGGAAACATAGAAGGGTTCTTCAACCGGCCAGGCGCAATTATTTTTTGCACCTTGAAGTTCTTTTTCTCCCAGCGGCGCGCCGTGTGCGTCACAGGAGCCCTGTTTGCCGGGCGCTCCGTAACCTATGGTGGTTTGCACGCAGATCAGCGAGGGCTTATCAGTTTCCTTTTTGGCTTTTTTGACAGCCCGGTCGATGGCGGCAACATCATTGCCATCTTTAACTACTTGTACCTGCCAGCCGTAGGATTTAAAACGAAGCTCGATATTTTCCGTGCATGAAAGGGCCGCGGAGCCAGCCAGCGTTACTCTGTTATCATCATAAAGTACGACTAATTTTCCCAGACGCAAATGCCCTGCAAGCGAACAGGCCTCAGCAGTAACACCTTCCATCATATCTCCGTCGCCCGCCATCACATAAGTGAAATGATCAACCAGATTCGCACCATCATTATTGAAGCGCGCCGCTAAATGAGCTTCGGCAATTGCCATGCCCACGGCGTTGGCCAAGCCCTGACCCAGGGGGCCGGTAGTTACTTCCACGCCGGGCACGTGTTTATATTCGGGATGACCAGGTGTGCGGCTTCCCCACTGGCGAAATTGTTTAATATCATCGAGCGTTAGGTCATAACCTGTGAGATGCAGAAGAGAATATAAAAGCATCGAGGCGTGACCGGAAGAAAGGACAAAGCGGTCGCGATCCGGCCACTTAGGATTTTTGGGGTTGTGTTTCAGGTGTTTCGTCCACAGAGTAAAAGCGGTGGCAGCAGCGCCGAGCGGCATACCGGGATGTCCGGATTTTGCTTTTTCAATGGCATCGGCAGCCAGAAAACGGATAGTGTTAATACATTT
>JANYAF010000216.1 GCA_025355175.1 Deltaproteobacteria bacterium
ATCTGCACCAGGCCTTTTTCCTTAATGATATCCTGCGGCGGCTTGCCTGTTTTATACATATCATCAATAACGTCTTTGGCCATTTTGCCGCTGATCGCGCCTTCTTCAATCAACAAGATCATGTCGGCAAGCGATTTGGCAGAAATCGGGCATTGGCGGATATCGCGTTTTTCCTCGTTGAGAAAACGCAGCACATCGCCCATCACCCAGTTGCTGACCTGTTTTGGTTTGCCGCAAAGCTTGACCACGTCTTCGTAATACAGGGCCAGCGCCTTATCGGCAGTGAGCACGCCCGCGTCGTAAGCGGGAATCTGATACTCTTTCACAAATCGTTCGCGTTTAACCAGCGGCAGCTCCGGCAGTTCTTCACGGATTCGGGCAATCCAGGTCTCATCCACCATCACCGGTACCAGGTCGGGATCGGGAAAATAGCGGTAGTCATGCGCTTCTTCCTTGCTGCGCATGGGATTGGTCACGCCCTGCGCGTCGTCCCACAGTCGCGTTTCCTGTACGATTTTCTGGCCGTTTTCCACCAGATACTGCTGGCGCTTGACTTCATATTCCAGGGCACGCTGCACGTTACGGAAGGAGTTCATGTTCTTGAGTTCCGCGCGTGTACCAAATTCCTTCTGGCCTACAGGCCGGATCGACACGTTGGCGTCGCAGCGGAAAGAACCTTCTTCCATATTGCCGTCACAGATTTCGAGATACACCAGAATTTCATGCAGGCGCTTGAGATAATCCGCCGCCTCGTCCGGAGAGCGCATATCCGGCTCACTAACGATTTCAATGAGCGGCACACCGGTGCGGTTCAAATCCACGTAGCTGACAGGATTATTTTCATCGTGCATCAGTTTACCCGCGTCTTCTTCCATGTGAATCCGGGTGATGCCGATTTTTTTCGTTTCGCCATTGACTTCTAAAAACACATAGCCATGCTCCGCTAGCGGATAGGCAAATTGTGAAATCTGATAGCCCTTGGGCAGATCGGGATAAAAATAGTTTTTCCGGGCGAAGCTGTTGGATGGATTGATGGTGCAATTGGTGGCGAGCGCCATCTTCATGCCGTATTCGACCACTTTTTTATTGAGCACCGGCAAAACGCCGGGCATGCCCAGGCAGACCGGGCAGGCATGGCTGTTGGGCGCTCCGCCGAATTTTGTGGAGCAATTACAGAATATTTTGGTATCCGTGAGCATTTGGGCATGAACTTCCAGCCCGATGACTGTTTCAAATTCCATTATAACGTCGGCCTCCTTTTTTCTATGGCTGCGTTTTTCTCGTAAGCCGAGGCGATTTGTAATAGTTTCCCTTCCTCGAAATGACCAGCCAGAAACTGCACACCCATCGGCAAGCCGGCGGCAGTGAACCCGCACGGCACGGAGATGCCCGGAATGCCGGCTAAGTTTGTCGAGATCGTGAAGATATCGGACAGATACATTTGCAGCGGATCGTCCGTTTTCTCGCCTATTTTAAACGCGGGCGTCGGCGTGGTGGGTGTGAGAATCACATCACATTGCTGGAAAGCTTCGTCAAAATCGCGGCGGATGAGCGCCCGCACCTGCGAGGCTTTGCCGTAGTAAGCGTCGTAATAACCGGCGGACAAGGCGTAGGTGCCGATCATGATGCGGCGTTTAACTTCCGCGCCAAATCCCTCCCGGCGTGTCTTGGTGTACATCTCCATCAGGTCGCGCGCGTCCGCTGTTCGTAAACCATACTTCACGCCATCATAACGCGCCAGATTGGAAGACGCCTCGGCCGGAGCGATGATGTAATAAACCGCCAGACAATACTGCGTATGCGGAAGCGTTATATCCACAATCTTCCCGCCGCACTTTTCCACAACAGCTATCGCTTTTTTAACGGCGGCGGAAACTTCCGGGTCAATGCCTTCAATAAAATATTCCTTGGGAATACCGACTTTCCACCCCTTGATGTCGCCGCCGACAAACCGGCGGTAGTCGGGCACCTCCGTTTTTACCGATGTTGACTCTTTCGGATCGTAACCCGCCAAAACATTCATCATGATGGCGCAGTCTTCCACGTCTTTGGTAAAGGGACCGATCTGATCCAGCGAGGACGCAAACGCAATCAAACCGAAACGTGAAACCCGTCCATAGGTGGGTTTCATACCCACAACGCCGCACAGCGCCGCCGGTTGGCGGATCGATCCGCCGGTGTCGGATCCAATCGACGCGATGCATTCATCCGCGGCAACGGCTGTGGCCGACCCGCCGCTGGAACCGCCGGGAATGCGTTCCAAATCCCACGGATTGCGCGTCGGGCCGAAATACGATGTTTCGGTCGATGACCCCATCGCAAATTCGTCCATATTGGCCTTGCCCACAAATACGGCCCCCGCGGCGGAGAGCTTCTCCACAACCGTCGCGTTGTATGGTGGAACAAAGTTATGCAGAATGTGTGAGCCGCACGTGGTCGTAATGCCTTTTGTACAGACAATATCTTTAAGAGCGACAGGAATGCCCGTCAAGGGTTGAATGTCGCCTTTCTTAATATTCTCATCAGCTTTGGCTGCGGCCGCCAGGGCTTCTTCCTTCATCAGGCGGATGTAAGAATGCACCCGTTCCTCCACCGCATCGATTCGTGAAAAAACGGACTCGGCAATCTGCATGGCCGACACATCGCCGTTTTTAATTTTTTCCTGCAATTCATGAATGGTTAATGAATATAACTCCATAAACTCCTCTTATCTTTTCAATCTATTACTTTGGGAACTCTAAAAAACTCTCCGCGTGCGTCCGGCGCGTTGGCCAGTGCTTTTTGGGTTCCGAGGGATTCCACTACCTTGTCTTCACGAAAAGCGTTGGTGACGGCAATGGCATGGCTCATCGGCGCAACGCCCGTCGTATCCAGCTCATTGAGCTTATCGATATAAAGCAAAATATCGTTGAGCTGAGCGGTAAACTTTTCCTTTTCCTGATTTGTAACTTCCAAACGCGCTAATTTAGCAACGTATTCAACATCCTGTGTAGTGAGTTTCAAAATCCCTCCTTAAAATACATCCCAGTAAGGCCGCATGCCGGCGATTACCGCTTTTATGACCGGCTTGTTTTCCTCATCGGCTTCCTGTTCCATGGCATCCATCTTTTTGTCCGTCCAATGCGTTTCATCGAACATCTCTTCGAGCGTCGCCTTGACCGATCGGGCCAGTCCCATGATATGATAACCGCCTTCCAGCACCGCCACGACCCTTCCTGCACAACATTTATCCGCAATATTGAGCAATACACGTGCCATGGCGGCAAAGCCCTCCGGCGTGACGCGCATCGAGCCCAACGGATCTTGATAGTAGGTGTCAAAACCCGCCGAGATGAGAATCAATTCCGGCTCAAACGCCCGTGCGATCGGTTCCAGAACTCTGTGAAACGCCGCGATGAACGTCCCGTTGACCGCACCCGGTCTGAGCGGTACATTCACCGTATAACCCAAAGCCTGACCTTCGCCGATCTCCTGCAAGCCTCCCGTACCCGGATAATGCGGATACTGATGCGTGGAAAAATACAGCACCCGCCGGTCGGAATAAAAAATATTCTGCGTGCCGTTACCATGATGCAAATCCCAATCGACAATCAGGATTTTTTTGAGGCCGTGCTTTTTCATCGCGTGCATGGCGCCGATGGCAACATTATTAAAAACACAAAAACCGGCGGAGTTTTCCGCGTCCGCGTGATGGCCGGGCGGTCGCACCAGGGCAAAAGCGTTATCCACTTCTCCGGTCATGACAGCGTCGATGGCGTTACATAAGCCGCCTACAGCCAGTTTGGCAATTTCATAAGTGTCCGGGCCGGCAATGGTATCGGAATCGAGAAACACACAATCCTTTCCGGCAGTGCCGGCAATATAGTTAATGTAAGATGGCGTATGGACGTAAGCGATTTCGTCATAACGGGCCTCGCGAGGCTCGATATCAACATACTTCCAGGACATGTGGGGGTTGTCCAGCATCTCATAAACAGCCGCCAGGCGCTCGGGACTTTCCGGATGCGAAAAGCCGGAAGCGTGCTTCAAGTAACGACTATCTTTAACAATTCCATTTCTTCGAGACACACGCGCCTTCTTTCAGAAAAATGCTTTAGAATTGCTGGTCGTGTATCATAAATGATTTTAAAGAGCAAATGGTTCGACGGGAGGCATGAAGCGTAAGGCGTGAGCGTAGGGAACGGTATTAACATTTCAGAAAAACATTTAACAGATAACCTGTTTGATATAAGTCCTCTTCCTGCGGGACCGGAAAGCCATAGGGCGTACTTTGATTTTCATTCAATGTATCTTCGGAAGCAAGATATGAGGAAAGATGCGAAAAGGAAATCGTGGGCCTATCTTCTATTGTCTCTAAGGTTATTCGGATTTCAGGCTCTGCCGGTTTCATACTTGCACACTTCCTTAATTCATAAAATAATCAGCGGTGGCGGTGACGGCTTTGATCCCCACGGAAATCTTGCTTCCATCGATTTTTTTGCCATTCACGACAAATTCACTCAACCCCACATGGTTGGCTGGATCTCCCCAATCATAGGTATATCCCAGAGATGTCCACGGGTAGGGTTTGGCGGCCGTATAAATATATTTCTTCCGGTTATTAATATAGTTTTCATAGGTTGTAAATCCGCACTCGTTCCACTGCGTATTACAATTCGGACACTGTGTGGAATCGCAAGTCATGTCGGCATACACCAGTTCCATTGAACTGTACTGGCGAAAACGCGAGCTGTATTTAGCACCGGGGAAGGCAATTTCCGCTTCCTGATCCGTTACCTCGGGGTCGGGCGAGGGCCGGAAAAGATCGCTGGGCGAAACCCACATTTCTAAAAAGCAGACTTTGTTTTGCGCGTCGGTGGGCGGCAAACCAAGCAGCTGCGCAATTCTCATAGGACTGACACCTTTATCCTTAAAGAAATTTTTCAGTTCAGGGGCCAGGGTAACGTAAGTGTCCCGGCCGTACTGGCACTCCTTGCCTTCCTTGCAGGTGTCCGTGGGCTGACATCCGCCGACGGGACATTTGTAAATGTTGCAGGCATTTTGATCAACCCAGCTCACCACGAGAACACGCGATCCCACAACATTATTTTCCCAGACCAGATTGGTATTTTCCGGTATAATAGCCGTCAGGTTCTTAGAAATTTTTGCAGTTGTCACCTTGGCCGCATCCTCGCACGCCAGTATATAGGCCGTATATGGATCATAGGCCGACGTATCCCTGCCGCAACCTGCCAATACAAAAAGTGAAAAGACCAGAATGAATGACACGACGGACAACCCGGGTGAATTCCTGAATAATTTCATTTGGTTTTTTTGCATTTTATTTTCTCCTGAGTAAATAGACCATTTTGCAACCGTATGAACGGCAGCCATTGACAATCATCGGGCAAGCAACTATAAGAGATCCCGTTTAGGGCGTCAGAATGACTTAAATATTTCATGTCGTCAAGGACTACGATTAATGCATAATAAAAAATTTAAGGGGTGGTCTTATTTTACACCAGAGCGATTTTATCGAGTCGCTTTTATTTTATGCGTCGTTTTATTAAGCGGATGTGCATCTGTTGGAGAGTTGATCTGTATTGAGCATCGGACGGCATTCGATATCGGTTCCGCGACCATGAAAATGAAAACCGCGAAGATTGACAAATGTCGCGCAACCTCCGTCGAAATCATCCGGCAAAAAGAAGTCAAAGTTTCTTTTGCTGAAAACACCAGGAATCATTTATTGAGCCGCGATATTCAAAACATCGGAATAGAACAATTAAAGATCCTGAAAAAAGAGGCGATGACGCAGGGCGCGCAAATTTCCGCGGGCGTCGCCACGGCGGCATTTCGGCAGGCGGACAATACGCCCCACTTTCTTGCGGAAATAAAAGCTGAGACAGGGATAAACGTCAGGATGATTTCACAGGATGAAGAGGCTGTTTTAGGTTATAAGGCAGCGACAGCGAATACCAAAAACCCGTCGGGAAATATCGTCGTCTGGGACATTGGCGGCCATTCCATGCAGATGATCATGAAGCACAGAGATCAGAATTACCGCATGTATCGCGGGCGCCTGGCCTCCCTGTCTTTTAAAAATCAAATCATCGAAAAAATACAGCGTCGTACCACCGACGGACAGGCCTCGCCCAATCCCATCGGCAGGCAAAATCTGACCGCGGCCCTCGAGATGGCCATGAATGCCGCGGGGGATGTCCCGGACGAGATCAAAAATTCTATTCGTCAAGCGGGAGCAACCATCATCGGCATCGGCGGCGTACACAATCAGAGCGTTCGAAAACAGATAGGGAAGAATTCTACTTACCGCCGCGAGGATCTCACCAATGCCCTGAAGGATAAACTTGATTTAAGCGATATCCAAATAGGCGGTCATTACGCGGATACGGACGTTTCCAACTTGATATTAGTCTTGGGTTTCATGAAAAAGCTGGACATAGAGGAGGTTCATCTGACGGATGTGAATCTGACGGACGGCATTTTGATCGATCCGGCTTTTTGGTAAATAGTATTTTTTAAAGGAGAAAAATTTATGGCTGAAGAAACAAAGGAAAAATGGCTGAATTATCTTGCGCTGACAACGGTCATCTTCGCGGTTTGCGCAACACTATCCACGTTTAAAGGGGCGGGCTATTCGACCAAATCGGTGCTTTCACAAACACAGGCGGCCAACCAGTGGGCGTATTATCAGGCCAAAAGCGTTAAAGGGTACCTGTATGAAATCCAACGTGAGTCTTTAGAGTTGGAAATAAAGAAAAGCAACGGTAAAGCGTCAAAATCAGTTGCCGGCGAGTACGAAAAGAAAATAGCGCTTTATACGCAAAAAATTAAAAAGTACGATGGTGAAAAAGCGGAAATCTTTAAAGAGGCAAAACGGCTGGAGGCGCAGAGAGACCAAGCGCAGAAGCATTCCGGCATTTTCGGCATCGCCGTCATCTTTCTGCAAATTGCCATTCTGCTTTCATCCATCGCGGCATTGATGAAAAAGAAGCTGGTCTGGCTGGCTGGCGCCGCCTCAGGAACAGTCGGGCTGGTTTATTTTGCCAACGGCTTTTTGCTGTTTTTCTAAACCGGGAGTTGATCATGACCATCCGTATCGTTCGACTGGGGACAAACAGGATTCCGAGTGAAGGACTTCGCATTGGGACGGTCCGACGGCCGCCACGCGGCGTTCCGAAAAGTGAGTACTCCGCACAAAATTGGTATGATGTCTGGTTTCCCAATCTATCACCCAGTCCGGAAACGATGAAACTGGGACAGGCGGCGCAAACACCAAGCGAATGGAATGCCTTCTTTCGAAAATACCGCGCCGAGATGACGACGCCGGAAAGCAGCAAAACACTGGATCTGCTCGCCGCGTTATCGCAGGAAACAAACTTTTCCATGGGCTGCTATTGCGCCGACGAAGCGCACTGTCACAGATCAATGCTTCGCTCCCTGCTCTTGGAGCGAGGCGCGAAAGTGGAATGAAATGAAACTGAAACGTTATAAAAAAGCCGTGCTGTTTCCGGCACGGCTTTTTAAACTTCATGATTGCTGTGGACTTTGCTCCCTATTTTTAGAACAAAGGGTGGTAAGACCCCTTATTCTAAAGGAATACCCTGCCGTTTACATATTCTTTGCTGCGTTTTCGATGGCCTTCTGGATTGTGCTGAGCCTTTCGGGACTCATCTTTACGGAAATACCCATCACCAACGTGCGGCCTAAAATGTCTTCCGCAAAAGGTATGCTCTTGCGGTCATACTTGACCTTGCCCTTGTATGCTTTATTCTTGAACGGATATTTCTTGGAGTTTGCCGTGGAAAACGCCAGGAAATGTTCCCAGTTGGGCACATAATGCCACTTGTTATACTTGTAGCAGGTTGTATCAAGGCCTTCGGCGGAAAGCAGTTTCTGGAATTTGAGCGCCGCTTTTTCTTCCGGCAGGTTAAACGCCAGGAATGTTGCGGAATCGTCTTCCGGGTCACGTTTGGCGCGGAACCCGACATCCGGGATGGCGGCGGCAATTAGGTCCATAATCATCTTTTTATTTTTCTTCTGTTCACCGATGAGGTAGTCCAGTTTCCTCAACTGAGCCAGGCCTAAGGCGCCTTGCAATTCATTCATCCGATAATTAAACCCCAGAATGGTCCGGCCTTCGAGCCCGCGACCGACTTTGGGATTATGATCGTGACCATGGTCATGGTACCATTCCGACCGCAGATACAAATCTTTCTTGTTGGTTATCACCATCCCGCCTTCGCCGGTTGTTAATGTTTTAACATAATCAAAGCTGAAGGTTCCCATGTCGCCAAAGCTGCCGAGTTTTTTGCCTTTGAAGCTCGCTCCACAACCCTGAGCGTTGTCTTCCAGCACCAGCAATTTGTTCTTGCGGGCAATCTTGATGATCTTGTCAATGTTGGCTGCCACACCGCACATGTGAACGGGTATGACTGCCTTGGTGTACTTGGTCATCTTCTTTTCGATTTCACTGGGATCAAGGTTAAGCGTGTCGTCAATATCCACCATGATGGGAATCGCGCCGACTTCCAGCACCGCTTCGTAGGTGGCCAGAAATGTAAAAGCAGGGACCAAAACGTCGTCACCAGGACCGACATCCATCGCCTCCAAGGCCACTTTGAGCGCTGACGAACCGGACGTCACGCCCAGCGAGAATTTAACACCGCAGTATTTAGCAAACTCTTCTTCAAACTGGCGGACTTTGAAAACGCCTTTTCTTTCCTTATCAAAATTATAACGCATCAGAATGCCTGTTTCCAGAACATCCATCACTTCTTTAATTTCTTCCTGACCAATCAGTTCAGCTCCTGCCATGAGTTGTAACCTTCCTTTCTTAGACCAAGTTGCTTTCAAACATTGAAGCATGAATGATGGAAAGCTTACTTGGTATTATGCCTGTCTAATTAACATTCTTTATGTGTGATCTCGAATTGGTATTAAAAAGCTTCCGCGTAAATCGCGATCATATCTTCTTTTGTCATCTTGCGGGGATTGTTTTCCAGCGGTCTTGCAACCGTCATGGCTACATCCGCCAACGCCGGAAAATCTTTTTCCTCAACGCCGAAATCCCGAATCGAGGAGTCAACGCCGCAATCTTCAATCAGGGCTTCAACCGCATCCACCGCCAGATAAGCGGCTTCGCGGGCGGGCAGCCCTTCCGTACATTCTCCCATCGCGTCGGCAACATCGGCGAATTTTTCCAGGGCGCCGGGCAAATTAAACGCCATGACCGACGGCAGCAGCATGGTGTTGGCCAGACCGTGGCCGACACCATATTTGCCGCCCAGCGGATAAGACAAAGAATGGACGGCTGTGACGCCCGCGTTGGCAAGTCCGATGCCTGCGTACAGGCTGCCCAGCAGCATCCGTTCGCGCGCGGCAATGTTTTTGCCGTCATGCACACAGGCGCGCAGATTTTCGGCGATCAGCGAGATGGCTTCCAGCGAAAACATTTCACTCATCGGCGACGAGTTGATTGAGGTGTAGGATTCAATCGCGTGACACAAAGCATCCAGGCCGGTCTGCGCCGTGGGCGCGGGCGGCAGGCTGAGCGTCAGTTCCGGATCCAAGAGAGCCAGTTCGGGATAAAGATAAGGGCTGTTCATGCCTTCTTTCTTTTTTAGATTCTTGCGAACAAAAACGGCGGTAAACGTGACTTCACTGCCGGTGCCGGCAGTGGTGGGAATCATGATTTTGGGCAGGCCAGCCTTCGGGATTTTATTCAACCCCAGATAATCCGTGGCGGCGCCTTTATTGGTGGCGATGACAGCGATGGCCTTGGCCACGTCCATCGCGGAACCGCCGCCGATGCCGATCACCATGTCGCATTTGTTTTTGACAGCCAGCGCCGCGCCTTCGTCCGCCAGTTCGATGCGGGGCTCCGGTTCCACCTTATCAAAAACAGTGAACTTGATACCTTCGGATACCAGAATGCTGGCGATTCTTTCCTGCAATCCCGTTTTAGCCAGGTTTTTATCGATAACAATCAATGGATTTTGCGCGTGATGCTCTTTCACATGGCTGGCAAGCGTTAAAATTGATCCGTTGCCGAAAACAATCTTTTTGGCGCCGGTAAAAGAAAATATTTTCCTCATAATAAACGACCTCCATCGTTATGGGTTAGGATTTGGTTACTCTGTATATTTCAAGGTTTTCCTTTCACGCCAAATCAGACCTAAAGTCAAGTATTTTTGTGGCGTGCATACCATTCCAGTTGCCGGCAGATACCACGGACAATCTTGACCTCCCGCGATAAAAGACCGGAGCGGGAGAAAAAGCGGCGCAAATCCAGCATCCAGTATTCCGGGTTTTCCGGATTCAAAAACCCGATTTTGCCGAGCAGTTCTTTGATTTGCAGATACATACCTTCTGTCTCGGATGATAGAGCCAATTTCGGTGTCGCCTCCGCCGGGACCATTGCTGCCGACGACGCGATAAAGATTTCATAGCAGAGAATCATCACTGCCTGGGAGAGGTTAAGCGAGGTGAATTCGCGCGATGTCGGAATCGTCACAACGCTATGACACAACCGCAGTTGATCATTGGCGAGACCCGTGTCTTCAGGGCCGAATAAAAGCGCAATTTTGTTTTTCTGCGAAAGATCGGCAATATTTTGCGCCGCCGCGCGAGGCGATACAAATGGCCCGCGGGCTTTGCCCAGACGGGCAGTGGTGCCCACAATGTAATGGAAGTCGCCCAGCGCCTCTTCGATGGATGCGATATGTTGAATTTGATCCAGCACATCCGCCGCCAGATGCGTGGAGCGCTGCTCCATGGCCTCGCGATCCAGATCCGTCGTTCCTACCACCACGATCTTGCCAATGCCCATATTCTTGGCCGCCCGGGCCACCGATCCGACATTCCCCGCATATTTGGGCTTATACAAGACAATGCTGATGTTTTTCGTTTTGGCTTTGAGCGACATCTTCAGGTCACCTCCAGGAGAATAGTCGCCTTATAAAACCGCACGGAAAGAATTGCACGAAGAAAATGAACTACCCCGCAGCAAGCTACGGGGTATCAAAACCGAACAACTCGAGCTGCTGACTATGCAATTTCTTATATTCCTTTTCCCGTCCTTGCTTCTTCACGTATTCCGTAAT
>JANYAF010000269.1 GCA_025355175.1 Deltaproteobacteria bacterium
ACCCGGCTGGCAGCATTTTGTCATTACGGACGAGGACAGCGTCATCCGGCACTGGCTCAAAGCGGGCGCGAAAGGATACCGTCTCGATGTGGCCGACGAATTGCCGGACGACGTGCTGGCGATGATCTATACCGCTGCGAAACAGACACAGCCCGAAGCCGTGGTGATTGGCGAGGTCTGGGAAGACGCGACAACGAAATACAGTTACGGTGTCAAGCGCCGTTATGCGCTGGGGGGCATCCTCGATTCCGTCATGAATTATCCGCTGCGCTCCGCTGTGATCGGTTTTTTGAAGGGGATATCCGATGCCTGCGACCTGAAATATTTTTTGGTGGACCAGGCGGCGAATTACCCCGGACCCATGTACTACGCGCTGACCAATCTGCTTTCGTCCCACGATGTGGAGCGCGTGCGCACCGCCTTGAGCGCGCGCATCGATCCGCATAAAATGTCCCGGGAACAGCAGGCCTCGTTCATCCTCAGCGACAGCCAGAACAAAAAAGGCGCCAGCGCCTGGCCGCGGTCCTGCAATATAGTCTTCCCGGCGTGCCCTGCGTTTATTACGGAGATGAAAAAGGTATGACCGGTTTTCTCGATCCCTTCAACAGAGGGACTTTTGCGGAAGCGCCGTATGATCTGACGCCGGATTACCGGCAATTGGCGCGGTTGCGCAAATCGGCGGACGCGCTCATGACGGGTCATGTTGTGTTCTTTGCCCCCGATGCCGATTGTCTCGGCGTCCTGCGCTACGTGGTCGGAGGCCGTGATGCACTGGGCCGGCAGGCCGCGGATGGCGTTTATTTTGTGGCGGTCAATCGTTCGGAAACGCGCAGGCTTGTCGTGTTCGATTTTTTGAGCAAAAATTCACTGTTTGCCGAGGCACATCAAAGGACATTGCGCTCTATGTTAAACGGTTCGTTCACCTGTCAACTGAGCCGGCAGCAGTATGAGCTTCGCGATGCCCTGCTGGAAATTACGCTGGAGGGTTTGAGCGCCGTGTGGCTCAAGATAGGCTGACTAAACGGCGTAGCGTGCAGAATAGGAAAGCAGAGCAAAACCATACCGAGAGACCATGATGACATACCAGGAAACATATTTACGCTGGAGAGAATCCGTCCAAGAAGAGAATCTGTTGTCCGAGCTGGAATCCATCAAAGGGGACGACGCTCAGATTAAAGAGCGTTTCATCAGTGATCTGCCATTTGGAACGGCGGGGCTTCGCGGTATCATCGGCGCAGGCACTACCCGGATGAACCGTTACGTTGTTGGTCGTGCGACGCAAGGGCTGACGGACTATCTGTTAGCTGACGGTAAGGCTGCAACGTGTATGGTCATTGCGTATGATTCCCGGCAGTTTTCCGTTGAATTTGCCAAAGAAGCGGCATGCGTATTTGCGGGCAATGGCATTAAGGTCTGCATATTCGAGCAACTGACGAGCGTGCCCGAATTATCCTTCGCCGTGCGGCATTTAAAAGCGGACGGCGGCATCGTAATCACGGCCAGCCACAATCCCCGCCAATACAATGGATACAAAGTCTATGCCGCTTACGGCGGGCAGCTCGGTCCGGAGGAAAGCCGCGATGTGATGGCTTGCATCCAAAAGCTGGATCCGTTCAGGGATGTTAAAAGGATCGGTTATCGGGAGGGTGTTGCAAAAGGCCTTATCCTTGAAATCGGCGAAGAGATTGACAGGCTTTATTATGAATGCATGATTGCCCTGTGCGGTGCCCAGAGCGCCGAAGACCTGAAGGTTGTCTACACACCGCTTCACGGAACGGGGCTGCGCACGGTCGAACATGTATTTCCTGCAGCCGGGATAAAGAATCTTTTTATTGTCGAGGAGCAGAGAATGCCGGACGGCTTTTTCCCGACAGTGAATTCTCCTAATCCCGAAGATCCAGGCGCGATGAAGATGGCCATTGCGCTCGCCTCGCGCCTGGAGGCCGATCTTGCGATTGGCACGGACCCGGATGCAGACCGCATGGGCGCGGCCGTGCGCAGACCCGATGGCACATACGCTATGCTGACCGGCAATCAGATCGGATGTCTATTGATCAACTATATGCTTGAAATACGCCGCGCAGCAGGTATGCTCCGTTCGTCCGATTACATTATCAAGTCGTTTGTCTCCACCGGTATGGCGGACGCCATTGCGCGATATTATGGTGTTCATTCCTATACCGTATTAACGGGGTTTCGTTTTATTTCTGAGCTCATTACAAAATATGAGCAGGCGGATGCTGATTTTATTTTTGGCTTTGAGGAGAGCTTTGGTTTTCTGGCCGGCACATTCGCCCGCGATAAAGACGGTGTGCTTGCGGCGCTGCTTTTGTGCAAGGCGGCTCAGTATTACAGGAGCCGGGGCCACAGTCTGCTTGATGTGCTGGAAACGCTATACAAGACGCATGGTTATTACCTGGAGGGCGTGAAGAATCTGGCGTTCACCGGTTTCGACGGTATGGACAAAATGAAGGAGATCATGACCCGGTTGCGTGAAAAACCAGTTGCCGCCATCGGCGATCTGGCTGTGAAATATACCGAGAACTACCTTTCGCGAACTCGCACCGATGCGGACGGCCGTGCGTCGGATATTGAACTTCCGGCAACCGACGCCGTCAAACTGATGCTGGAACAATCTGCGTGGATTTGTATCCGTCCGTCCGGGACGGAACCAAAGATCAAGATCTACTATGCGGTATGTGAATCCACACGGGAAGCGGCGGAAAGTCGGCTCCAGCTTATCGAAACCGGCTTTACGCAGATCTAATAGATGGATGTGCTGCCAAACATGATATCCTGTCCCATCATCTCCGGTGTCACCAGAACGACACCCCCTTCACTGATATGAAAACGTTTTGCATCCTCGGCATGGTCTTCACCAATGACGGTATTATCAGGAATGAGCGTTCCCTTGTCGATAACGGCGTGGATAATTCGGCAGTTTTTGCCGATGTAAACCCCGGGCAATATGACGCTGTCCTTGACCAGGCTGCCGGTTTCGATACGGCTTGCAGAAAAAATGACAGAGCGCTTTACATGCGCACCGGCAATGATACAGCCGCCGCTGATCAGTGAATCGATGGCTACGCCGCGCCGCCCTTCATCATCAAAGACAAACTTCGCCGGCGGAAGTTGCACCTGGTAAGTCCAGATCGGCCAGTTTTGATCATACAGGTTCAATTCCGGCTCAATGGAACAGAGTTCGATGTTTGCCTCCCAGTAGGCATCCAGAGTGCCTACGTCGCGCCAATAGGCCATCTTGCCTTGCTCGTTACGGTAAGGATACGCTTTTGCCAGACTGTTGGGAATGGCTCGCGGGATGATGTTCTTGCCAAAATCGTGGGAAGATATTTCATCTTTGGCATCTTCGATCAAAGTGTCATACAGGAAACGGGTCGAGAAGACATAAATGCCCATGGAGGCCAGGGCTGTATCGGGCTTGCCGGGCATGGCTTCAGGATGGGATGGTTTCTCGGTGAAGCCGGTTATGCTCAGGTTTTCATCGACTGACATGACGCCGAACTCACACGCTTTCTCGCGTGGGACTTCGATGCAGGCTACCGTCATGTCCGCTTTCGATCTAACGTGTTGCATCAGCATATTCGAATAATCCATGGTGTAGATATGATCGCCGCCAAGCACCAGCACATATTTCGGCGAGTGGCGGTGAATGATATCGAGGTTCTGGTAGAGGGCGTCAGCCGTTCCGCGGTACCATTCTTTGCTCATACGCTGCTGGGCCGGAATAATCTCTACAAACTCGCCGATCTCGGCGCGCAGGAAACTCCAGGCGTGCTGTAAATGGCGGATCAGCGAATGCGATTTATACTGTGTCAGCACGCCAACACGGCGCAAGCCGGAGTTGACACAGTTGGACAGAGTGAAATCGATCATACGGTATTTGCCTGCGAAAGGGACTGCCGGCTTGGCACGCCATTTTGTCAGTTCTCCCAGGCGGGAACCCTCGCCACCGGCCAGCACCAGCACCAGTGTCTGGCGTGTCACTTCGGTCGAAATCTTGGTTTCTATAGGGCTATAAATGTTCAGGAGATTCGACTGGTCTTCATTTCTGTTGATCATGATTCTTCACCCCCTGGCAAGATTTGATAAGAGTCTGCTTTTATTCTGGGTCAGTATAGAGGAACCCATTTTTGTATGTCAAGGACAAATAGGGCACTCGCCCGCATAACAAGATAGAATGGTTGCGCAGTAATGGCAAATTTGAGATCATGGACGATCTTACGGATGAAGGCCGCAGGAAAAACAGGCAGACAAAATTAATTCTGATCAGGAAATTAGCAAAGAACTATAATTTATACTTTTCTTTAATTTCTTTTTCGGCCTGGAACCAGTCAGAGATTTCATCGCTGGAAACGCCTGATTCTATCCTCTTCTGATAGAGTTCATAGGCCTTTTTTTCAACTTCTTCCAAGAATGCTTTCAGGTCAGGCTTTTTTGTCCTCTTCGCGGCCGGCGCAATTTTTTTTGCCGTGCTTTTTCGTGTGGTTTCTTTTTTTACGGGCATAATCATCTCCCTGGTTATTTAATCCCAGATTTTCCATTAGAAAAGATTTTTATTCAAATTT
>JANYAF010000270.1 GCA_025355175.1 Deltaproteobacteria bacterium
AACGCCTCCCTCCGTTGCCATCTTCACCGCTTCCTCTCGAAACTCTTTCGTGTAACGCCCGTTCGGTATCCTTTCCATTTTCACACCTCCGTCTTGGTTTCTTACCTAAACATTGGTGTCCACATTTTTCAACCTATCACAAGCTACCATGCGCCGTCACGGGAAACCCAGTTGGGCGACTACGCCATGGTCATGGGGCTTGTGATGCTAATGTTTATCGGGTTCAACCGGATATGGCATTTTATTTATATTCGCCCGGGTTTAATGATTTTCTTGGAGTGAGCAAGGTTAAGTTCATTTAGGCCTTTTGAGTATTGGGCGTTGCGCATTCATTGTCAAGGATTATATACAATTCAAGCCGGCTGAGGCAATATACTTAAAATATTGTTTTGTTTCAATAACTTTTCACAGAATAAAGTTAGCAGGAGGCGTTTTGCGGCATACCGGCGAACGGCAGTTGAAGGGGCATACAAAAAGCGACTATGATCGAAACGTTGTGGCTCTTGGCAAAATGGAGCATCAGACAGCCGAACTGTTTGAGCCCGCAGGGCGAGTTTTCGGCTGTCGCGGAATGAGCCTTAAAGCCACAGTTACAGGGCATTCGGAGCGCTTGGATGCCCCTTCAACTGCCGCACCTTTTAGTAATTCCTGGATTCCCGCCTGCGTACCCTGATAACCTGAAGGTCACGCGAGGGCACAAGCGGGAATGACAAATGTCAGTTTCACCCTCCCTCAATCCCTACCCTAACAGCCTGATAGCCTTAAGGTCACTCGAGGTGACGCGAGGGCAACGCGTCCCATTGTACCCTAAAGGGCACACGAGGGAGGGAAGCAAAAAAAAGAGGGCAGGCTGTCTGTGATCAAATCTAAATGGTCAAAGACGAACCTGCCCTTTTGTTTATTCGCTATCAGGCTTTAATGAATGCCTGACATTTTTCTTAATCATCCAAGCCTTTTTTCAAGGTCTGCTAGCTCTTTGTTGAGTTCAGCCGGGAAGCGGGTGCCGAATTTCGCGTAATGTTCGCGGATGCTGGCGAGTTCATTTTTCCACTCGTCTTTATTGACATTCAGCAGTTCCTTCATATCCGTTTCACTGACATTCAGGCCCGTCGTGTCTATGGCATCTTCCGTAGGCATATAGCCAATCGGTGTTTCTTTTGCTTTTCCCGTGCCTGCTGCCCGCTCGAAGACCCACTTCAGCACGCGGCTGTTTTCGCCGTATCCGGGCCAGAGCCACTTGCCGTCTGCCGTTTTTCTGAACCAGTTGACGTAGAAGATTTTCGGAAGTTTTTCTTCCGTCGATTTCGTGCCGATGCTGATCCAGTGCTTGAAATAATCTCCCATGTTGTATCCGCAGAAAGGCAACATGGCAAACGGATCGCGTCTGACCTGTCCGATGTTGTTGGAGATCGCCGCCGCGGTAATTTCGGAACCGACAATCGACCCAAGGAACACGCCGTGATTCCAGCTGCGGGCTTGATGGACAAGCGGAATGGTGCTTGGACGTCGGCCGCCGAAAAGGATCGCGCTGACCGGAACACCCTTCGGATTTTCCCAGTCCGGATCAATGACGGGGCATTGTTTGGCCGGTGCTGTAAACCGTGAGTTGGCATGGGCCGCAACTCTACCGCTATCCTTGGCCCATTCCTGATTCGTCCAGTCGATGATCTTGCCGGCGGGCGCATCATATCCAATGCCTTCCCACCACACGTCTTTATCTTCTGTTAAAGCAACATTGGTGAAGATTGTGTTTTTTTCAATGGCCTTCATGGCATTAAAATTTGAATCCAGTGACGTGCCGGGGGCAACGCCAAAGAAACCGGCTTCCGGATTAATGGCGTAAAGCCTGCCGTCTTCGCCGAACTTCATCCAGGCAATATCATCGCCAACCGTTTCAACTTTCCAGCCGGGTACGGTGGGAATGAGCATAGCCAGATTGGTCTTGCCGCAGGCAGACGGGAAAGCGGCGGCAATATATTTTTTTTCTCCTTCCGGATTGGTGATGCCCAGGATCAGCATGTGCTCGGCCAGCCATCCCTGTTCCCGGGCCATGACCGATGCGATCCGGAGCGCGAAACATTTCTTACCCAGAAGAGCATTTCCGCCGTATCCGGAGCCGTAAGACCAGATAGTTTTTTCTTCCGGAAAATGAGAAATGTATTTTTTCTCAATCGGAGCGCAGGGCCAATGGGAACCATCGGATTCGCCTTCTGCCAGAGGCTTGCCCACAGAGTGGAGGCAGGGAATGAATACGCCGTCTTCTACTAAGACATCCAGAACCTTTGTGCCGACTCTGGTCATGATGTGCATGTTCACAACAACGTAAGGAGAATCAGTAATCTCAATGCCGATCTGAGCAATGGGCGAACCGACCGGACCCATGCTGAAGGGAATGACATACATTGTTCTGCCCTTCATACAGCCGTCATAGAGGCCTTTCATGGTGGTCTTTAATCCTTCCGGATCAATCCAGTTATTGGTCGGACCCGCTTCATCCTTAGTTTTCGATGCAATATAGGTCCGGTCTTCAACCCGGGCGACATCGGAAGGATCGGATCGGAAAAGAAAACAATTCGGGCGCTTGCTTTTGTTGAGTGGCGTGGCCAGCCCGCAATCGACCATGATCTTTATCATTGAATCATATTCATTTTGAGAACCATCACACCAGTAAATCTTTTCCGGTTTGCACATTTTCGCCATATCATCCACCCATTGGATGAGTTTTTTGTTTTTTGTCATGCCGCTGTCATTCATGCGTTATCTCCTTTGTATATTTACCAACATTAGTGTTTTGGGAAATTTAATTCAGCCTTTCGAATTATCGAGAAAATCACGGAAGACTTTAATCGGCTGAGCGCCAACAATTTTGTATTTGTTGTTGATGATAAACAAGGGTACGCCCGTCAAGCCAATCAATTGCCCTTCCCTTCTGGCTTCATCCAAACGTGTCGCATAGCGACCGTCGTTTACCGCAGCAAGCGTCTCTTTTGCATCCAAGCCGCTTTTGGCAGCAATGGTGGCAATCACATCCGGGTTGCCGATATCCTGGCCTTCTGTAAAATAGGCGTGAAAAATATTCTCATGAAAAGAATCATAGCGGCCTGCGTCGCGGGCATATTCGCTGGCCATCAGCGCCAATCTGGAGTTGGAAAGAAGCGCCCGGTCGCCGAAAACAACGCCCACCTCTTTCCCCCGCGCCCGCAATTGCTCATAAAACGAAGAGAGATCATGACCTTTGAATCTCTCGGAGAGCAATACACCTTGGGGCGGCGTTTCCGGGTGAAGCTCGTAACTCACCCACGTCTCTTCAATTGCATATTCTTTTTTCAGTTGGTCGACAAGGCCCTTGCCGATATAACAGAAGGGTCAGATGTAATCGGAAAAGATTTTGAAGTTGATTATCATTTTATGCCTCAATTGTAAAAATTTCGCACTATTGCTGCTTAGAGACGTGGGTGAGTTACGAGCTTCACCCGGAA
>JANYAF010000011.1 GCA_025355175.1 Deltaproteobacteria bacterium
GGCCCATGACATCAACAAAAGAGGCGGCATCTGGGTCGACGGCAAGAAAAAGCTCATTGAGA
This sequence comes from Deltaproteobacteria bacterium, assembly GCA_025355175.1. Classification (GTDB taxonomy): domain Bacteria; phylum Desulfobacterota; class Syntrophia; order Syntrophales; family Smithellaceae; genus UBA8904. Next base: position 63 of record JANYAF010000011.1, read on the forward strand.
TCATCAAGGCCGACCATATGAGCAAGCCGGATCAGGCCAAGAAGGTCGTGGAGCGGATGATCCTTCAGGAGAAGGTTCACGTCCTGTGGGGCACCGACGGCAGCCATTTGATGAAGATCATCAACGATACAGCCAACAAGTATAAGGTCATTGCCATCAATGCCACATGCCTGTCCGATGATCTCATGGATGCGGCCAATTTTGGGCGCTATGCTTTCCATGCCTCTTATTCCACCGAGCAGGTCGGCCGTGGTATGGCCTATTATTACGGGCAAATCCGGAAAAAGGAAAAGAAGTTTTACATCCTCAACCAGGATTATTCCTTCGGCCATCAACTGGCCGACGGATTCAAGAAGGGATTGAAGGAATACTATCCCGAGGCTGAAATCGTTGGCGAAGATTACCATAAGCTCTTCCTCACGGATTACGCCCCTTATCTGGAGAAGATCAAGGCCTCCGGCGCCGAAGTTATTTACACCGGTGACTGGATGCCGGATTCAGGCAACCTCCTCAAGCAAGCCCGGCAGATGAATGTCACGCTTCCTTTTGCTAACATTTATATGGACGAACCTAATAGCCTTCACGACGTTGGTGTTGAGGGCTCGAAGGGATTGACCAATCTGAGCACCTGGAACACAGCCAACCCGCAATTCCAGTTGCCTGGATACATCAAAATGTACAAGGCGTGGCATGATCAGTGGCAGAACAAATGGAAGACACCACCATACAACAGCCGTACTTTTGAAGTTTACGGAGGCAATTGGGGCTCGTGGACGGGAGTTACCTATTGGCTCCTGAGCGTTATAGAAAGGGCCAAGAGTACCGATCCGGAAAAGATCATCGCCGTGTGGGAGAATGATACCTATCAATTCGTCAACGGGAAAAAGGTGAAGATGAGAGCCTGCGATCACAAGCTCGTTCAGGATCTTGCCGTTACGGAATTCGTGCCGTGGGAGCAGCAGAAGGTTTCCTACAACATTCCTCCGTACTACTGGTACAAAGGATCTTCCAGTTACGGCCCGACGGCTGTCCTCCCGGCAGGCAAGATTCTGCCCTGGATGGATCAGAAGCTGGATCGTTGTAAGGGAAAGAATGACTGGGGCGAATAGCATCTAGAATCAACGTGGCCCATCATTATGCGCCGCGGAGTTGTTTTAAACAGCAGATCAACCCTGTCTGATGGGATAGGGTTGATCTGCAATGATCACGCTCTCCATCCCTGCACGGCCCACCATAATTTTCGGGCTTCTCTAAACGGAAGCCCTTTTTTGTATGCTAATCTAAGTCAATATTGTTTATTGTAGTAGGGGAAAATAATTATTATGCCACCTTCAGGTGATTTGCCCCTACATGTTTTTTCAAGGAGGCCGTTATGGATGACAGAATTCGAAATGCAATCTATCGGCAGATTGAAAATGAACCATTCGGTAAAAAATTCGGAATAAATTTGTTAGACGTGCAGGAAGGCTATGCCAAAGTTGAAATGCGATTTGCCCAGAACATGGAAAACATGTTTGGCATGGCGCATGGCGGCGCGATTTTCTCGCTGATGGACGCGGCCTTTGAAGTGGTGAAGTGGCCTCCAACTCGCACGGCACGATGGCGGTCGCACTCAGTATGAACATCAATTATCTGGCATCGCCTTCCAAAGGCGCAATGCTAACCGCTGAAGCCAGTGAAATCAATAAAACCAAAAGAACCGCTGTTTACGACATCCGCGCCACTGACGACACCGGAAAACTTCTGGCCACTTGCCAGGCATTGGTTTACCGGCTGGACAAACCGCTGCCGTTTCTTGAGGATAAAAATCGCCGCTCACCATAAGGTTCCTGAGCTGCAGTTTGGAATCGGACGAATTAATTGTTATGTCCCCATAATCCCCGCGGCCGCACAAGTGTTGTGTCCCCTCGAATCCACTATACCCCAAATTATCAATTGACTTTGTGTATCTAATGTGACACAAATATAACAACAAGATCAGAATATAAGAGGTGAAATTATGGCAAAATCAGCAATTATACACGCCAGGACAGAAATAGAATTGAAAAAAGAAGTGGAAACAATTTTTGAAGCATTGGGACTTTCGACAACTGCAGCGCTAAACCTTTTTTTCCGTCAGGTGAAAATGAGAAGGGGACTACCTTTTTCTGTGGAGATTCCCAATGAAGAAACTCTGAAGACGTTCAGTGATAGCGATTCTGGTAGGGGGCTTGTGGAAAGTAAATCTGCCAAAGATATGTTTCGTAAATTGGGTATCTAATGCTTATCCCGGTATATACAACCCGCTTTGAAAAAGATTTAAAAAAAATGGAGAAACGCGGGTGTGATATATCTAAAATTAAAGCAGCAATTATTTTACTGATAAATAAAAAACCTCTCGATGCGAGAATGAAAGATCACCTGCTTAAGGGCAACTTCAAAGACCGCCGCGAATGCCACCTGGAGCCGGATTGGCTCTTAATTTATCGATTTGACGAAAACAAGATAATTTTCGAACGCACCGGAACACATGCTGATCTATTCCGCTAATTATCAATAAATAACTATCCCCTGAATTCCCTATCTTTTGAAATACAGTTGAAGTAGGGATCTCCAATTGCGTATTCCGACGCAAGTCGCCACTCGATTCCGATTCATTCCGCCACCTGATTCCGATTTAAGTCGCCACCCCCTGGAAGGAGAGGAAAGGACGCTGGATAAACTCCATGAAAGCCGCTAAAGCCCCGAATCAAAAACGGAGGCAGTTATGGCGGCGGAAAGGTTATCCATGCGAACAATACGAGAG
>JANYAF010000038.1 GCA_025355175.1 Deltaproteobacteria bacterium
GATAATAATCAGAATCTTGCGGGCGGCGGGGGTGGTATGAGGCTGCCAGCAATGCCATATCTACCTCACTGGAAATGATAAATTAACTGCGAAGGAATGATTTATAGTAGAACGAACGTTCTATTGTCAAGGAAGTATTTCACGCATTTTGACAGGCAAGTCAAGCATGGTGCAACTAGTTATTACTATGCCGCATAATTTTAGTAGAGAATCATTTTTTTTCTCTCGGTTAATCCCCGGAGTTCCAGTACAGCGGTCTTCTTGATTTACCGGATATAATATCCCAAAACACACTCCTTCTCTTTCCAATAGCCAATAAATTCATGCTTCTGCGTCACATTGCATCGGAAACACAGAAATAAGCCAGCAAAACCTTTCCTTGAAAATTTTACCAATTAAGTATAATGGAGCATATCTCTTTCCATAATTTCCGCCGGAACACAGCCGGTCAATAATCTCTTAAAACAAGTGAGGAAACATTATAAAAACAGACACTAAAACATTTAAAGAATTGGGCATAGACAAACGAATCTTAAAAGCAATAACGGAAATGGGATTTGTAACACCCATGCCTGTTCAGGAAAAGGTTATCCCTTTTTTATTAGAGGACACAAGAGATCTGGTGGCTCTGGCTCATACAGGAACAGGCAAGACAGCCGCCTTCGGCATACCCATTATTCATAGTGATTTTTTGATAATTTCAAGCGTTTGCTTTGTGTTCATCCTGTTTCTTTTTATAGCATCACCGTTTATAACATTGTCATTTGTAATCAGACTTAGATTACCTTTGTAAAATCAAGGACATTTTCCCTCGCTTTTCCGTGAATTTAACAATACGCAGTCTCCCAAATCGCACATTTTTTGCAAGTTACGACACCCCAACTTTTTTTCGCCTAGCATTAAATAAGAAACTGCCTATTCCGCTGATTTCGCCACCTGATTCCGAAGGAATCCGCCATGCGATTCCGAAGGATGTCGCCACCCCTTTAGTCGGAGCGAAGCGACGCTGGTTTTGGGTTGTTTGTCATAACTTGGTCTTCGGTGTCAAGTCGGCATATTTTTTTCGAAGCGAGCCTCCTTTCAGATTTATTTTGTGAGCATTATGCACCAGACGATCCAAAATGGCGTCGGCCACTGTCGGATCACCGATCTGTTCATGCCAGTTCTCCACCGGCAACTGACTGGTGACGATAGTGGAAGCGTGACCGTGCCGTTCTTCGACGACCTCCAGCAGGTCTCTGCGTTCCGCATCGGTCATTGGAGCAAGTCCCAGATCGTCAATCACCAGGATCTGTGCTTTGGATAATTGAGCGATTATTTTTCCATAGCTGCCGTCTCCCCGGGCCAGGGCCATCTGGTAGGCAAACTTCGGAGCGCGAATGTAAAGAGCGCGATACCCTTCCCGGCAGGCTTTGTTCGTTAACGCACAGGCCAGATAGGTTTTCCCGACGCCGGTGGGGCCGCTGATGATCACATTCTGATGCCGTTTGATCCAATCGCAGGAGACAAGCTTCATGATGACGGATTGATCCAGCCCCCGATGGGTTTTAAAGTCGATATCTTCGACACAGGCGTTGAGCTTTAGTTTGGCGTTTTTCAGATAACGGCCCATCCGGTTGTCTTCTTTCCATGTCCATTGACTATCGACAATGAGACCGAAACGTTCGGCAAAAGAGAGCCGATCCATATCCGGCTGATTGAGTTGATCGGTAAAGGCCTGCGCCATGCCACTGAGCTTCAGCGTATGGAGTTTATCCATCGTTTGCTGATTAAGCATGGAACACCTCCTGCGTCAGATAGTACTCTTTGCCGCGGAGATTCTCATGGAGAATCGGTTTTTCCGGGGTTAGTGAGGATAAGTCCTTTAAATCCTGAGTGTCCAGCTTGCTTTTGAGGATCGATTCGACACTTTTGTAACTGTAAGCCTTGATAATCAGCGCGCGGGCGCAGGCAGCTTCCAGCCGTTCAGTTGAATACTTTTTGGCCAGCCTCATGATTCCCAGGCAGGAGCGAAAGCCCTGTTCGGGATGCGTCCTGTTCTCCATGATGCAGGTCACCAGCGCCTTGGTTTGTGGACCGTTTTGACCGGCCCAGGAAACCAGCCGCGACGGTGTCCATTCCAGGTATTTCTGATGGGATTTGAGCATGTGCTCCGTGATGGTGGTATGTCTTCCCTGGCGACAATCATAGACGTGAACAGCAATCCGTTTGTTTTTGAAGAGGATTTCGACCATGGCTTGGGTGATCCGGACATCCACCTGCTGTTTTGCCAGTTGATAAGGAACGCTGTAGTAATGGCCGTCCACATCGATGTGATAATCGATATTGACCCGCGCTTTCTTCCATCGCGCATACTCGTAGGGGGTGGCGGGCAGCGGTTTCAAGGCCGGTTTATCGATGGTGTCAAACAGGGTCTTTCTTGAAGCCTCCATCTTTTGAAACTTGCGATTGTTCAGGTCGGCAAGCTTTTCGTCAATGGCCGTGTTCCGTTCCGTTATGCTGAAAAAGGTATGATTGCGCAGCGCCGCCAGAATCGACCGCTCGGCAATCTGCACGGCGGATTCCACCTTGGCTTTGTCTTTCGGTTTTCGCACCCGCGCCGGGATGACGACGGCGCCGTAATGGCGGGCCATCTCTTGATAGGTGGGGTTGATGTCCGGTTCGTAGTAGTTGGGTTTGCTAACGCCGGATTTGAGATTGTCCGGCACCAGAATCTCAGGAACACCTCCATAGAATCTGAACGCCCGAACATGAGCGTCAATCCAGGAGGGAATATCCTGAGAAAAAGACGCCCAGGCAAAGGTATAGCAGCTGGCGCCAAAAACGGCCACAAACAGCCAGGCCTCGCGGGTTTTTCCTGTCGCCGGGTCCGTTACCGGAATCGTCTGGCCTGCATAATCAATGAAGAGTTTCTCTCCGGCCCGGTGGGTTTGGCGCAAAGAAACATCCGTCTTGTCCAGCCACTGGTGGTAAAGAAGGCAAAACTGGCTGTATTGATATCCGTCGGGGTTGGCCTGTTTATACTCCAGCCACAAAAGCCTTAAGGTAACGCTTTTCCGGGTCAGTTCTTTGCGGATATATTCCGGTGACGGCAAGTCCCGCCTGCCCGTCACTGGCGCTGATTGGAGTGCAAATATCATCTGTTCCAAAAGGATGTCGTCGAGTTCCGGCGGCAATGGCCAGGATAATCCGGCCTCAGATGCGCGGGACAAATAATCTCTGACCGTACTGCGGGCAATGTTGCAGCTTTCGGCAATCCTTTTATTGGGCAGATGCTTTTCCCATTTTAATCGTAAAATCTCTCGTATTGTTCGCATGGATAACCTTTCCGCCGCCATAACTGCCTCCGTTTTTGATTCGGGGCTTTAGCGGCTTTCATGGAGTTTATCCAGCGTCCTTTCCTCTCCTTCCAGGGGGTGGCGAAATGCTTCGGAATCAGGTGGCGACTTCCCCCGGAATGGGGTGGCGACTTAAATCGGAATCAGGTGGCGGAATGAATCGGAATCGAGTGGCGACTTGCGTCGGAATACGCATAAGGAGCGCTCTTGTGTGTCAATGGGATAGGCCCACAAAATATGGTGTGCGTTGACGATGTTTGTTGTCGGACTTGTATTGTGTTTATTCTTGATTGGAGCCACTGTATATCTACCACGGTTAGACGGTTGTGAATTACAGGAAGCTAACAGTAGAAAAACAATTACTGAATCAACGGAATAAGTGCCTAAAATTTACAAGTCCTCACCTGCTACTTGAAAAATAAATTGAAGGTTACTGTTTGGAGTTGTGGTATTCGACATTACTGATGAGCCAAGCAAAGATTTGATAACTCACGCATACGGATTGAAAAAATACCATTAATCTCTCTGGGTCGAATTCCCCGTCGCTTGAGACGAATAAGAGAGTGTTACTCCATCAAGATACCCCGCTGCTTGCGGCGGGGAGCTTCATTGAGTTTACTCCTTCCTCGCGATGATTACTTGGGTTTTGGGTAAGTATTTATCGAAGGATTCTAAAAGTTTTTCAGAGCCATTCAATTCCATCAATTCCGCCCAAGTATTTGACCAACTCTGCAAAACAGGATGATATGGGGGCTTGATACAGTCCAAAACGGCACCATCAAAACATTTTTTCTGATGCACTATCCAAAATAATGACATAAAGACAGTCCAGTAAAAACCCCACGTATCATA
>JANYAF010000005.1 GCA_025355175.1 Deltaproteobacteria bacterium
CCCGGAACCGATGTAAGACATCGATGCGGTGCAAAGGGGAATCGTCTTTTTCGTTTACAACAAAAACCGTCAGTCGCTGATCATTCCTCCTTTCCCTTAATTCCCATACCGCTAAAAAATGTAAGTTTCTCATAATCAACGCATGAGGACACTCCATTCATATGGCGAAGGAGGAAATAATAAAACAATCGTTTTCATTTAAGTTATTATTTAAATTTATATTCTTGCTACTAATATTTTATTTTCTTGACATTTAAACATCATTTTTTTATAATCCGCCGAACAAGAAAACAAGACTCGACGAAACACATCCTGTTGCATTAAGAAAGGCATCCTTAGAAAGCAGGACATAATCATTCTGCCTAGCGATACCGGATAAAACTTGTAAATCCAATTTCAATAAGAGGTGACAATATGATCAAAACAGTAGAACAGTATCTTGAAAGCTTGAATGACGGACGGGAAGTATGGTGCATGGGAGAAAAGGTGACCGATGTCCGGACCCACCCGACGGTGAGCACCATCATCAGAACGGCCACTATGGACTATGTTCTGCCGAACCATCCCGATTATCGGGATCTGTTTGTAACGAAGGATGCGGACGGGGAGGACATTAATTTTCTGCTCACCTCTCCGAAGACAGCGACAGACATGCTCCGCAGGCGCGAATGCTACACCGTCGGCATCAGGTCCGGAGGCGGCGTAATCGTGCACTGCATGGGCGCCGATGCGCTGGCGGCCTTTTCCGTTGCCGCCCAGGTCATGGACAAGAACCTGGGGACCGGGTATGTGGAGCGTGTCGAGAATTACCGCCGATATCTGCAAAAGAATGATCTGGCCCTGACCGGCGCCATTACGGATGTGAAGGGGGACAGAAGCCTTCATCCCTCAAAACAGAAACAGCATAAGGACTTTTACCTGAGGATCGTGGACAGGCAAAAGGACGGCATTGTGGTCCGGGGTGCCAAAGTGCATATCAGCGCCTCGCCCTGCGCCAATGAGCTGCTCTGCCTGCCCTGCCGGACCCATGGCGAGGCGGACAAGGATTATGCCCTGGGCTTTGCTGTGCCTGTCAACACGCCCGGCGTCAAACTTTTAGGCGTAGAGCCGAACTTTCGGCTCTACGGTGACGAGTGCGAATTTGACTATCCCGTTTCGGACCATATGCAGCCGTCTGAATCCTTGATCATCTTCGACGACGTCTTCGTGCCTTGGGAGCGGGTCTTCATGTGCGGCGAATGGCAGTTCTCCCAGGTCCTGGCTTACGCTTTCGCCAGTTATCACCGCCTCTTCGGTACCTGCAAGATGACGGGGACCCTCGAAACCATGACCGGGGCCGCGAGCCTGATTGCCGAATATAACGGTGTCCAGAATGTTCCCCACGTCCGTAAAAAGCTGGCCTGGATGGCCTATATTACGGAAACGGTGCAGATGCTGGGCAAACAGGCCTGCCTCGAGCCGATGACCGAATTCGGCATGGATGTGATGATGCCCAACAGGATGGCCATCAACGCATCGAAGTTCACCTACGCAAGCAACATCCACCAGATATGCCAGTATATGCAGGATATCGGCGGCGGCTTGACAACGACGGTGCCAACTTTCCGGGACTGGAAGAATGATGAAATCAAGCCCTTCATTGAAAAATACCTGGCAGCCAAAGACGGCGTACCGACGGAGGACCGGATCCGCGTCCTGCGGCTCATCAAGGACATCACCGGAAATCACTATCAGATAGACACCATTCACGGCGAAGGATCCATGGCCGCCCAGGAGATGTTCCTCTATACCAGCGCCAACTGGAAAAAGCTCCAATCGGCGGCGAAACGGGCGGCCCATGTTGATGGGTGGCAGGATGATCCCATCTATGGGAAGCTGCCGCTCCGGAAGGATTTCGTAAAAATGCCTCCCATTGATGAATCCTATGAAAGCATCGTGTTGACGGCAAAGAAATAGCACCCCTACAATAATGCCCGGGGAAGCTTTCCCCGGGCATTAACGTTCTCTAGAATTCTTTACAATCAATTGCATAAAATCTTCTCTCTGAATGAAGCAGATGCGAAAAATACTCCCCCTAATCGCTCTGTGATCGGGGCTTTTTGTATTCAGCAGTCAAAGTCAATAAATTAAACAAACGTTCGTTTTTTACGACCCTTTTAATAATTATTAAGTTTATGTTATTATTGACTAATTATGAAATATATATTCTTGACACTGAGTGATGATTAGTATATATAGAACATGAAACATGAGATTTGAATGCTATTTTATTTTGACACCATTTCAAAGAAGTTTCAGGTCAATCAATCAATGTGTTTCCTGTGTAAACAATAATATGAAATCGCAAGAAGTACTAAAAAAACGCATTTTGAATTCCGACGAGAACAAAGTAGATATCAGAATATGCAATATCTTCCGCGCAACGCCTGGAATGCGCAGAACGCAGACTTGTTGCGACATCATCAATCTTGTAACAAGGAGGAAGTAAAGATGAAGCAGATGTGTAAGTGTTTTTCAGTTGTTTTTCTAGTTTTTGCTGTGTTGTCTCTGACAGCCTATAGTCCATGTATGGCCGTTGCCGCCAAAACGGATAAAGTGGCCAAAGTGGACAAATCGAATAAACTGGCAAAGGCCAATGCCGTATTCGATGTAAAGAAAATGGCTGATATGTCGGATTTCGATCCGGGTAATCCCGTCATTCCCACAGGTGATACGATTAAAATCGCTGTAGTTGCAGCGTTCTCGGGTCCCAGCGCCTACAACGGGCAGATCTATTATGCTTTTGCACAATGGGTAGCTCATGACATCAATAAGCGCGGCGGCATCATGGTCGATGGCAAAAAGAAGCTGATCCAAGTCATTAAAGCAGATCACATGTCCAAGCCGGATCAGTGTAAGAAGGTTACCGAAAGAATGGCTCTTCAGGAAAAGGTTCATTTCTTCTGGGGTACAGATGGCAGCCATTTTATGAAGATCATCAATGAAACGGCTAACAAATATAAGATCATCGCTGTGAACGTTACCAACATGTCCGATGATCTCATGGATGCGACCAATTTCTCCCCTTACGCTTTCCATGCCGCTTTCTCGACCGGTTCCGCCGCCCGCGGCCTGGCTTATTACTACGGTCAAATCAGGAAGAAGGAAACGAAGTTCTATATCCTGAACCAGGATTATGCCTTCGGTCATAACTTTGCGGATGCCTTCAAGAAAGGGTTAAAGGAATACTATCCTGAAGCGCAACTGGTCGGCGAAGATTACCACAAGCTCTTCCTGACCGATTATGCTCCCTACCTGGAAAAGATTAAGGCCTCCGGCGCTGAGGTCATTTTCACGGGTGACTGGCTTCCCGATGCAGGCAACCTGTTAAAGCAGGCCCGCCAGATGGGCGTGAAGATTCCTTTTGCCAACACCTATATCGACGAGCCTAATTATCTGAACGAAACAGGCGTGGAAGGCACAAAAGGCCTGGTCAATATAAGTGCCTATTTTGATACCACGCCGTTCTTTAAAACTCCGGAACAAATCAAATTCTACAAGGCCTGGGCCGATCAGGCGAAAAAATGGAAGACACCGCCTTACGGCAGCATTGCTTTCACGCATGCAACCGCGAATACGGCCGGCTGGATCATGACGACCTATTGGCTGATGAGTGTTATTGAGCGGGCACAGAGCATTGACCCGGAAAAAATCATCAAAGTCTGGGAAAATGACAGCTTTCAATACATTAATGGGAAAGTCGTCAAGATGAGGGCCTGCGATCACAAGATGATTCTGGATCTCGGCGTTACCGAATTCGTACCGCCAGAGCAACAGAAAGTGTCTATGAATATTCCACCCTATTATTGGTTTAAAAATGCCTCTTATGTTGGAAACGTATCCAAAATTCCGGCTGCCAAAGTCCTGCCCTGGATGGATCAAAATCTGGATCGTTGCAAGGGAAAGAATGACTGGGGTGAATAGCTGATCCGTCAGCAACAGTATTCCTGCCAAAAATAAAAAAGTAAGAACTGAAAAGGCCCCGCTACCCGAGCGGGGCCTTTTGTATTTCACGGGAAAATCTTATATTTACAACAAACGTTAGTATTTTACCTTTCATTATTATTATTTATAAGTTATTGTTAATATTAAATATAGTTGATTGTCGATATCTGCTTGACTTCACGTTAAGACTATTATAGGTGTGACTCTAATTTCTCAGTTACAAATTTGAAAGGAGGGTATTGGAATGAAGTGTTTTCTTCAGCGTTTTTCGTCCGTGTTGTTGATTTTCTCTGTTTTTTTCCTGGTGACCTATGCACCGACCACGGCCATGGCGGCCAAAGTTGACAAAAAAGCTAAAACAACC
>JANYAF010000042.1 GCA_025355175.1 Deltaproteobacteria bacterium
GATAATAACTGTCATGCTCGCTGGGGGGCCTGATAATTTCTGGTCTGACAAATGACATATCTTCATCCTTTGAATAATCAATTTTGCGTTACAATATAGATTCAAGCCCCATATTGTCAAGACCATGTGTTATCCCTGTAGGGCGCGGTCCCCGACCGCGCCGGACATTCCACAGCCCTGGCAGGACGCTTCTAATTCTGACCCTTGTCACACATGGATTTTTCAGATGCTCTCCGCATACGCGAAGACTGCGTTGACGTAGGCTTTTTCATGGTTGTAACGATAGACGGCACGGCGCATTCTCTTCTCGTCGCCGGTTTTCCAGCCCACCCGGCGGAGGTAATTGGCGACGCTGGCAAAAGCATCGGGATAATCATACAGATCGATTATCCCGTCGTTATTATGATCCACGGCGAACATAACATACGATGAAGGCATAAACTGGGGGATGCCAAAGGCGCCGGCCCAGGAGCCTTTCACGGTAAACGGATCTATGCCCGTTTTCCTGCACGTCTTTACCCAGGTGACCAGTTCTTTATTGGCCATGTTAACACGCTTTGCTCTTTTACTGAGCATGGCCATCGTATAAAGGGAATTGAAAATCCGATACTCACCGAGATGCTCTTTAAAATTCGTTTCTACCCTGATAATAGCCACAATATAATTGGCGGGAATACCATAGAAACTTTCCAGCCTCTCAAGGAGATCTTTGTTTTCCGCTATTATTCTTTTTCCGGATTCAATGGACTCCGGTTTGAGCAGACCGAACTCCTCATCGAAGTAACTCAGTTTCCTCTTTTTCGTCTCGCCTTCTTTCGGCACCGGTGACAAATATATGTTGTGGTGGATCTCGATCCGCTCGTCGGAAAATAGCTCATCAATCTCGTCCTGGCTGATTCCGGCCTTCCGGAAGGATGTCTGCAAAGCGGCTCTCCGTTGTTCAATACTTCCCGCGATCACCGTTTTTTCTTTTTTTCCGCAACGGTTCTTTTTTACCCCGGTTTGTTTTCCCGTTCTTTTGTTTTGGATTTCTTTGCTGGTAATTTCTGTAGCCTCAACCGTCTTGTTCGCAACGGCAACGCTGCTGAAAAGACATGTGAAGGAAAATAATGCCGCGACAACCACAACGCCTGTCTTCAAGGTATTCATCTTCTTCCTCATCAGCTCTTAAGAATGTCTCCCCGCACTACCTGCACCACAGCCTCATTCCGGATAAAACTCATTCGTAGGCTGTAATTTACACGATTTTTCTTATATGCTCCAGAAAAAAATCGTCATTCTCCGTCCACAACGCCCTCTGCTCATCGATTACCCGCATACCTCTCGATAAACCGTTTAAAATCTCACATGCTGATGGTTGATGGAAGTTCCGCCATCCACGGGAATCACCGCTCCGTTCGTGTAGGCGCCGCCTTTGGAGCACAGATAAATGGCGATAGCGGCCATCTCCTCGGGTTTTCCTACACGCTTCTGAAGGCTGTTTCCTTCGATATCCGCCAGATGCTTGTCGAAGATGAATTCCGTCATCTTGCTCGGGAAAAAACCAGGTGCGATGGCGTTCACGGTGATGTGGCGCGGAGCGAGCGTTACTGCCAGATTCCGGGTCAGATGATGCACCGCTGCTTTGCTCGATGTATAGGCAAACGTACCGGTATGGGCGACCGTTGGGATATGGAGGCCGTCCATGGAGCCAATATTGATCACCCGGGCCGGATCTTCGCTGGTCGCCGCGCGCTCGAGCAAACTGATAAAATCCCGGGTCATGGAAAATATGGCGCTGACATTCAGATGAAGGACTTTCTCAAAGGCCTCGTCTGGATACTTGTCAAATTCCCCACCCCAGTTTGTGCCGGCATTGTTGATCAAAATGTGAAGTTTATCTTCTTTTTGGCCCAATGCCTGCAGAAGCTCCGCCCGGCCTTCGGGCGTGCCAATATCGGATGCGATGGCAATGCACGGGCCAAAAACGGAAAGCTCATTTGCCGCTTCTTCGCAGACCGCTTTTTTTCTTGCCGTGATATAAACTTTTGCGCCAGCCTGCAGCAGGCCCTGGGTGATCATTTTACCGATTCCCCGTGATCCGCCGGTGACCATGGCGACTTTACCCTGCAATGAAAATAGCGTGTTGAGATCCATCTGTAGCATATATTCTTCTCCTTTAAATTATTTTTAATAGTGGAGCCCTCTCCGGCAGGAGCCGGCGGCTCTTTAAAATAATGAGACC
>JANYAF010000048.1 GCA_025355175.1 Deltaproteobacteria bacterium
ATTATATTCCTTACTATTTCGTCGCCGCCACAATAAGAGCCGGCTTCCCCGAAGCGGAACAATTATAATGAACGAGAAGAGAAGATGGCTGTTTTTGCAGCGCATGGGTTAGGCCAAAAGCGGCGGCCACCGGATGAATGCCGCAAAAAGGCAGATAATCATGCAGATCCAAGCTGTTGTGCCTGCCCATCATCGAATCCACATTCTTCACGCGGAAACCCGGCAGCAAGAAGCGTTTTTGAGCGTCCATAATGATTTTACGGTTTGACGAAGAACAAAGGAGATCGTCCAATCTGCGGGAAAAATTTTCACTTTGCAAATATTCGTCCGGGTTAACTCTTTTTGAATTCACGTCCACCGCCAATATTTCACCAATGCTTTCAAACTCTTGCGAGCCCAGCAAAAACCAGGAACTGCCTTCGCCGATCGGAAGCGCACGGGAATTGGCCTTCGTCACATTCATCCGTTCCCGATACTCCTCAACAGTCGGGGTATAGACATCGCAGCCGCCAACCAGCGCTAAATCGATTTCGCCGCTTTCCAGATAAGACTGGGCCAGCCACAGGGCCGACTCAAAAGACAACTCCTCGTCGGACAGGGTCAGAATAACCCCCTTGATGTCGCAAAGACGCGCCAGAAAAAAAACGGCGGCATTGCTGACGGAATTGGCAAATTGATTTGGGCTTGGAAATCCGCCGTTATGTTTAAACACCTGGGTGATAAAGGGCAATATCTCATCGCCGTTGCCCAATCCCGTCGCCAGAAAGATTCCCGTCTTCTTTCCCTGCAACAGGCTGGGCGGAACTTTTTTCAAGCAGGCCGTGGCGCCCGCGCAGACCATCTTGATGAATCGCCCGGCGCGGCGCATCGGCTGCCCGAGAACCCTGACCACCAGATCATCACAATTGAGCGGCAAACTCGCTTCATCCCAAGGCAAATCCTCGTTGGGCGAAAGCGATGGTCCCAGGTAACTGGCCGAGATGACAGGCATGGAAAAATATTTATTTTCAGTAGTCATATTTTATTTTTCATAGATTACATAACAAAGTATTCATTTCACACTTTCTCAATAATGTAGCTGGTGCACGTCGCGCCAAACCCGAAATATGTGAACAAATAGGCTCCCGCCAGCGCCGGAATGTTCACCTGCGACGGCGCAAAACCAATTTCCGGATCTACTTCCATAAAACCGAAACAGCGCGGAATTGTCCCCTCTTCCAGACAGGCAAGCCACAGCGCTGTCTCCACCGCACCCGCGGCGCCCAGGCCATGGCCGATAGCGCCTTTGAGAGAAATTACCGGCGGCAGTCTGTCTCCGAAAACCTTGGACAGCCCCCGTCCTTCGGAAAGATCATTGTCTCTTGTTCCCGTGCCGTGCGCCTTAACCGCGACAATTCCCGCAGGCGCGATCCCGGCCTCAGTCAAGGTCTTTTGAACAACATTTTTAACCATTTCGCCGTCGGTGCCGGCGGAGGTCAGAGAGCTGTTGTCATTGAACAAGTAACCGCCTTTCATGGTATATCGGCTCTTTGCTGTCGCCGGCGGCGCGCCTTCTTCCAAAATGACACAGGAAGCGGCCTCGCCGATCTGCATGCCGGAACGCCTGTTGCAAAAAGGCCGGCATTGTTCCGCATCATAGAGCAGAAGGCTCGCAAATCCGTGCAATGTCATATTTAAAAGCGGTTCAAAACCAACGACTATCGCCCGGCGTATTTTCTTCTGCTGCAAAAGCCGTGACGCAAGCACCAGAGCATGCGAACTGGATACGCAGGCCATGCTTAGAGTAAAGGTCATGCCGCCGATGCCGAATTTATCCGCAATGAACTGGGTTACTTCGCCCGGGCCCCGGTTGCGGCAGGAAATCGGCGGCGATTCCTTATCCGGGTGGAGACGCACGGACTCGGTAAAATCAAATTCGTTGCGGATGAACAGACCACCGGTGGTGCCGACCAGCAGCGAGCTTTCGGCGATTTCGTCTTTCGACAATCCCGCGCGTTCAAATGCTTCGGACACCGAAGCGTCCAACATCGCCAGAGACTTCTCGAAGGGGCTGCCTGCAAAAGCGACTTCAAACGCCTTGAAGTCGCTTTTGGTCAGATGGGACGACGAACAAACGCCCGCCGGCGTAACGTGCCCCAAAATAAGATTGCGTGCGGACTCGGTTGCGCTCCAACCCAGCGTGGTGACGGCGCCCCAGCCGCGAATATGAACGTCTTCGCTTATCACTTTTTAACCTTCGGCGCTTGGATGACAAAATCGGCCAGCGAGTCGAACGACTGCATGGCCTGCGCCGCCGTGGATGCGTTCTTCAGCTCGACGCCAAAGGTGAACCGCAGATCCATCGCGATTTCCATCGCGTCGAGCGAATCGAGCTTAAGCGGTCCCGGACCGCCGATGAATGGAACATCGGTCGGCACATCTTCGGGCTTGACGTCCTTGACCTCACACGCCCGGATCACCAGCTCCTTGAGCTTGAAAATCAGATCCTCCCTGGAGGATACGTTTAATTCCTGATAAGCTTTTTCTAAATCCATTGAACTCTCCTTCCCGCAACATAAAAGCAGCTTCCTGCAAAAAGTGTCAACACAATTAACTTAGGTAAAATTGTGACCAATGCCGCATCGCGCAAAAAAATATCCAGATACGCCTGATGCGCCCAATACATCGGCGAAATCATCGCCAGTTTTTTCATCACCTGCGGCATGACGACGTACGGCACCATGATCCCGCCGAAAACGGCCATCAAGACGGTCCCGGTTGCCGCAAGCGACGAAGATTGTTCCGCCGAACGCGCAAGCGCCGCAACCAAAACACCAAAGCCAGTAGAGGCTGCGGCAACTATGACAGTAACCGGGATGAGATGCCAGGAGTGCTCTCCCAGATAAAATGGTATCCCGACAATATGCGGCATCATATAAATACCGACCAGCATCATTAAAATAAATTGGATTAAATTGATCGCATAATAGGGGATGACCTTCCCCAACGCAACGATATGAGCATTGACCGGATACGTAAAAATGCGTTGCAGCGTGCCGTCTTTCTTTTCCTTTAGGAAACCGATGGACATGGGAACGGCAATAAAAAACATCGCAAAGATCGCGTAGCCCGGAACGTTTTGTTGAAGCGGCGTGGGATAGTTCCGATTTGACTTGGTCTTCTCAACCAGAAAACTGGAAACAACAGCCTCGAGATTATCAATACCCATAACCACTTCGACGGTTAAACCCGTCAGCAGTGAACGCAACGCTATTTTATAGCCGGTATCCAGCACCGGATCGAATTGGATTTCCACGGGTTTTGTCCCGTCTTCAAATCCTTTAGGAATAAAAACGACCGCTTCCGCCTTACGGTATTCAAAAATACCGTCATTGTCCATCCCGTGCGGTCGCTCAATGCATGAAATCAATTTATTGGATTTAATTTTTTCTTCAAGCAGGAGCGCTTTGGGCGATTGGCTTTCATTCTCCAGAACCAACGAAATTTGCCGGCCGGTCATTTTATCAGCATAAACACCTTTCATCGCCAGCGATAAAAAGAAAATCAGGGCCACCGGCATCAAAAACAGCAACATAACCGTCTGCCGGTCGCGCAGTAAAACCAAGACTTCCTTACGGATCAGTTCTTTTAACTGCATTTTACTCGTCACGCAGACCTCTTCCCGTTTTCTCCAGAAAGAACTTTTCCAGATTGTCTATGCCGGACATCGGTCCATTGAAAATCACCTCGCCTTTGTCTGCTACCGTTACGCTCGAACAAAGACGCTTGGCCTCTTCCATCATATGCGTACATAGCAAAATCGTCATGCCCTCGGCATGGAGACCCGCCAGCGTTTCATAAATGTGATTTCGGCTTTGCGGATCAACGCCCACCGTTGGCTCATCGAGCAGTAATAGTTTGGGCGAGTGTAAGAGCGCCACGGCCAGATTCAAACGCCTTTGCATCCCGCCGGAAAACGTCATGACCGTTTCTTCTGCGTGATCTGTAAGGCCAGTCTGTTCCAGCACGATTTCCGAGCGCAAAACAATTTGTTTGTCCGATAGTCCGGCCATTGCGCCGAAGAAACGCAAAGTCTCGCGGGCGGTAAGCGCCGTGTAAAGCGATATGGGCTGTGGCGCGTAACCAATGGATAAAAGCGCACTGCGATCCGGCATTTTGCAGCCGTTGATGAATACGTCGCCCGAATAGCCTCTCAGCTGACCGGTGATAATCCTCATCAGGGTTGATTTCCCGGCGCCGTTGGGTCCCAGAAGCGCCTGTATCCGCCCGTTGGCGACGGACAGAGAAAAGTTTTGCAAAGCGCGTGCCGACGCCCCATCATAGCTGAATTTAATCGAAGAAACCTCCAGAGTATTCACGCTTTGAGTGTCCTTGCAATCTTGTCGAGATCACGAAACAGCTGTTCTTCGCGCCCCGCGCAGATCAGCATCAGGCCGCCCGCCTTTTCAAATGTCTCCTCCGACTGGGCCCGCTGCTTGACGATGCGCGCGGAAACCACGGCAAACTCTCGCCAGATGTCGCCGATAGCGGTCATTTCTTTAGATAATTGCGAAAGTTCAGCGGAGTCGAACAAATCGGCGGCTTCCTGCAGGAAGGCTGCATACATGAAGCGAAACCCCGCGCCGCCTGTGCCGACTTCTTCCTGCATACGAACAATATTGGCCAGGCGCCGGCTGGCCTCTTTAAATCCCAATTTGTCCGGGCTGGAAATGGTTTTTTTTGCGAGATAGCGCATTCCTCTGATGCCGACGAATGGAAAAGGAATTCTCAGCATCATGTTGCATGAATCTTTCATGCCTGCAATGCAGGCGGCACGCAGGTCAGGATTGGAGGGTAATGATTTTACATAATACATAAAACCACGCGGTTCCAAGGGTCCGCGCGCGAATCTTGCCCGCTCGAGGTCTTCGGTCAGGCAATCCACCAGATGTTCCAGCACAGGATCGCTCACGCGAAAGCCTTTTTCAATCTCGCGCAAAACGACAATATTATGCCCGTTGAATTGAAACCGGAAACGGTTGGGAAAATACGAAAGCCAGTATATGTTGGTCGTCAAACCGACAAGGTGGCCTTCAGAAAGCGCGTGGCGCAGATCGTCCATGCCTTTTTGCGGATTACGATATCTTTTAGTGAAGAAATCTCCTCCCAGACGTTTGGCGACTTTGGTAATCAGCGTCCCCGGTCGGGAACGAAACGTCGAAATCGGCAATCCCACCCACTTGATAAAGGGAAAATAGCCAAAAAAAATACCGCTACCGATGCCGAAACCCATGGCTTCTGAAATTTCCAGGCCCTTATCGCGAAGCAGAGCGGAGATCACACCGCTTTCGCAATGCGCAGAATGATGATGAATAAAGGGTTTACCGCTGACAGTGATTTCTGATGTCATGAAGAAATGTTTACCTTTCTAATTTACTCCGGTACCGTTTTTAATTCGCCTAAGGTGGCCGCCAGCGCCTTGGCGTAGCTGTTCAGCATGGAATGGTTGAGCCTTGCGAATATCTCGGGGCGAAAATGTCTTTTCACCCGGAACACGGCAATGCCCGCCGTCTTCGCCAGAATTTCGGGATTCATCTGCCGCCGTTCCATGTGATAACACAGGGGACTTTTAGTGCCCGAAAGCACCGCTTTTCTTGTTTCTTCGAGTTGATCCGCCAGTTCCTCCACGGCCAAACCGTTGACGACTTCCTCCGCGCTCCAACCGGTGCTGGACACAACGACATACCGGCCTTCATCATTGAGCGCGTAACAGGCGCGCTTTTCGCCTTCGTAATACGTAATGTCCTGTGGCACTTCGTTTACTTTCATTGCCGGCTCCTGCCATCTCGTATATTAATGATACCTGTTTCTTATACTAAAAATAACACCGCGCAAAGCGAATTTTGTATCCATATTTAATTGTCGTTTTTATTGATATTTTCCCCTAGAAATGGCTCAAAATGATGCCACTCGAAAGGATGCTCCGAAGCGAACCGGGCCAGATCGTCTGCATAAGCCTGGACGGATTCCAGCACCGCTTTTTTTCGATCCGCGCGCGTGGCGGCGAAAACCTTTCGGCCTTTGGAAACTTTGATACAATATTTTCCTATAGCCTCCTGATAGACGAAAAAAGTCATCAGCGGCGCACCCGTCATCAGGGCAAATAAATGCGGCATATCCGGCAGACGCGCCTCATGACCCAGAAAGTCCACTGTTACATGCGTCTGCTCACCCCAGAGACGGTCGCCCGTCATCGAAACAATGCCGCCTTCGCGGAGGAAGTTGATACCCTCCAGCAGAGCGAACGGCGATTTTTCTTTTTCATCCGTCGTCACGATTTTGATGCCTTTTTTCGCCAGATTATCTTTTTGAATACGCTCGACCTGCTCCTTGTGCTTGGCGCCCAGAAAGAGCATGATCGGCAGACCTTTCTGGTTGAGCCTTTGTGCCGCGAGTTCCCAATTGCCGATATGCGACATCACCACAATCGCGCCGGTCTTTTTGGCCACCGCTTCATTCAGATGCTCCCAGCCTTCGCGCATGAATTCGGCCTGATCCGCCGCCCAGGGAATGAAGCGGTGGATATAGACATCGGTAAAGTTATGAAACTGCTTCCAGACGCAATAGAGATGATAGAAAAAGCCGAGCCCGGGAAAAAGCGCCCGGTAAAATTTCAGACTGTTCGCCACACGCGCCGGGAAAAGGAAAAAATAACCGGTAGCGATACACCACGAAAAGGTTCGAAAAAACCACACCCCCAGCTTTCGGGAAAGATAAAGGGCAATTTTGTAAGTAAGTTTTTTCATGTAACTCTTCGTCTCCGCTATAAATCTATCATCCAACCACAACCTGACCGTATCCGTATAATTCGGTCAGGTTATCGACAAAACTTTATTTCAAAGCACTTGATTCTTTCGCAAGCATGGCACATTTGATCAAATCAGAGAGTCCCTCGGTGTCGGGAAAACAAAACGCGCAAGCCCACGACTACCCGCTTATCCACCTTTTCGTAAGCGGACGGGAGAACCCCGCCCCTACAATTATCCCGCATACTTTCCTTCAGCTTTCAGTTTAGCGATTTCTTCTTTTTCCAGCACATTGTAGGCGACTTTGCCGACCAGCGTTTTCGGCAGATCGGAGCGAAACTCTATGGACCGGGGACAACTCCATTTAATCAACTGATCACGGCAATAGTTAATCAATTCCTTTCCCATTTCCGGACTCGCTTCGCCTGGATTCTTCAGAACGACAAACGCTTTCACCGCCTGAATTTGGGCTTCATCGGGCACGCCGATCACGCAGGCATCCCGCACCTGCGGATGCTTGTAGAGTATTTCTTCCACCTGGGCGGGATAAACGTTCATGCCCGACGATTTGATCATCCGCTTTTGTCGCAGCTTGAAGTAAAAAAATCCGTCTTCATCCATGGTGCCGATGTCGCCGGTGTGCAGCCAGATTTGGCCGTCGGCATGCTTTTTCAGTGTATCGGCGGTTTCTTCGGGCTGGTCGAGGTAGCCCATCATGACGGCGGGACCGGCAATACAGATTTCACCTTCTTCACCTGCTGCCGCTTCATCGGTCGTGCCGAGCTGGACAATCTTGGCCAGCATGTCTGGAAAAGGCACGCCGATGCTGCCTTCCCGATAATAGCCTATCGGCGTGGCCATAATAGCGGTGACCGCTTCGGTGAGTCCGTATCCTTCCAGAAGCTGAACGTTCCCACCCTGCTTTTTGACCAGTTCTTCAAACCGTTCTTTGACCGGCCGGGGCAAAGAATCCGCACCGGAAAAAGTAGCTCGCAGACAGGAGAGATCGGCCTTGTGCATCTTGGGATTGCGGGAAAGCGCGTCGTAAAGCGTCGGCACGCCGACGACAAAAGATGGTTTGCGCGAACGAATCAAATCGGCAACCGTCTCCGGCGTAAACATCGGCACCAAAATACTTTTGCCGCCGCCCATAAAGCAGGCATTCACGCAAACACCCAGACCAAAACCGTGAAAGATCGGCAGAATGGCCAGAATGGAATCCGCACCGGATAGCCTTCCCCATTCCGACACCTGTTTGCCCTCAGAGATAAAGTTCATATTGGAGAGCATGATGCCTTTAGGCACGCCCGTTGTGCCGCCGCTATAGAGAATCACCGCCAGATCATCCGTATCCATTTGCACCCGGGGCGCTTTGACATATTTTCCTTTCATCAGATCCGCCCACCATTTAACCATGGGGTCTTCGGGAACTTTGGGAATCAACCTTCCCTTGGTCAGGTTAAAACCGATACGTTTGAAGAGATTCAGGTAATCCGGGATCCGCGCCAGAATGAGCGTTGTAAGCGGTGTTGTGTTCT